>JBELAT010000001.1:0-30006 GCA_049508565.1 Endomicrobiales bacterium
AGGGTATGAGGACTTACTTTTTTGTTGAACTGCGCCGCAACAAACCAGTGGTGCAGCACCTTTCTCGCCCCCCTGACGGAGATCCGTTTTCCCTGCTTGTTTAAAAACAATGTCATACCGGCAGAAGAAGAAACTTCCCGGCGGGACGAGATGTACTGGCGAACAACTGTCAGGCATTGATCGCCGACCGGCACTATTCGTTCTTTACTGCCTTTACCCCACACCCGAATTGTCCCGCTGATAAAATCAATATCGGCTACCGTAAGGCCCACTAACTCTTCGATACGTATGCCCCCTGCATACAGTAGCTCCAGCATCGCCCGGTCACGCACCGGGATCTGGGGCAGGGCAAACAGAGAGCGAATCTCGTCTTCCGACAGAAATACGGGAATCTTTTTTTCAGTTTTCGGGGTGGAAAGATGGCGAAAAGGATTGGCCGGGATAGCACCATCCTGCACCTGGTATTTAAATAACGAGCGCACAGCGGCAATCTTTCGAACAACCGATGAACGCTGAAGGTTATTGTGCTGCAAAAAGACGAAATATTCCCTGATGATCAACCGGTCACAATCTTTCATTTCTGCAGCGGGATACCGCTCTGCCAGAAATCCGAAAAATTCGGTTATATCGATGCGGTATGCCCGCAGGGTGTTAACCGAATAGTTTCGCTCAGCGCGCAGGTACTGTAAAAATTTTCCCGTGATAATCGGAGACCGTTGCATGGGATGACTTTATTTTTCCGGTTCAGCGGGTTTATTGTCTGGCGGCGTTTGTTCATCTTCACGCCAGGGTTTGATATTCCTGCATTTGGGAAAGCCGGAACAGGCCAGAAACGGTCCGCGTTTGCCGATCCTTTTCAACATCACCTTACCGCATTTCTCGCAGGTAAATGAGGTCACCTCGGGCGGAGGTTTCACAATCTTTTTTCCTTCTTTATCGACAGAAAATGTCGTTTTACACTCCGGGTAGCCTGAACAGGCCAAGAACTGACCACGCCAACTGTCACGCAGAACCATGGGCTTGCCGCATTTCGGGCACACTTCATCGGTTTTTTGCGGCTCAATTTTCTGGCGCACGAGATTGACTTCCGCATCCGCAAGTTCTTTCTTGAACGGTTCATAAAATTCGTCAATGACCGTTGCCCACTTTGATTTTCCTTCAGCGATCCGGTCAAGTTTCTGCTCGATGTCAGCGGTAAAAGTCAGGTCAACAATTTTATGAAAATGGGTTTTCATGACGTCGTTGACTACCTTGCCCAGAGATGTTGGATAAAAACGCCGTGTCTCAAGGCGAACATAATTGCGCTGAACGATGGTATTGATAATCGGCGCATAGGTCGACGGTCGGCCGATCCCGTGTTCTTCCAGCGCCTTGATAAGGCTTGCTTCGTTAAAGCGCGGCGGCGGCTCGGTAAAATGCTGTGCCGGCACAAGCTCAACAAGATCAAGAAGTTCTTTTTCTGATAAGGGAGGCAGCGTGGCGGTTTTATCCTCTTCATCGGCTTCTTCAGTTTTCACCATGGAATACACTTTAAGAAAACCATCGAACTTCAGCGTACTGCCCGAAGCCCGGAACAGGTATGCATTAGCTGAAATATCGACACTAACGGTATCATACACGGCATCTGTCATCTGGCTTGCAACAAAGCGGCACCAGATCAGTTCATACAACTTATACTCATCCGGCGAAAGATATTGTTTCACATCGTGGGGGCTTCTGGCAGCAGACGTGGGGCGAATAGCCTCGTGCGCTTCCTGAGCACCTTTGGTTTTAGTTTTAAACACGCGCGGTTTTTCGGGCACAAACGGTTTGCCGAACGTTTTCTCAATGTACTGGCGGGCTTCTTTGCGTGCCGGTTCCGCGATAGAGACGGAATCAGTACGCATGTACGTGATCAAACCCACCGTTCCCTCGCTGCCCAGAGAAATACCTTCATAGAGTTGCTGGGCGATCTTCATTGTCCGTGCCGCAGAAAAATAAATGCGGCGCGAAGCATCCTGCTGAATAGTAGAGGTCGTATACGGCGCGAAGGGTTGGCGGCGCCGTTCTTTGCGCTCAATCGATGATACCGTGTACGTTGCGCTATCGAGTTCGCTGACGACGGTATCCATCAGTATTTTATTGTTAAGATCCAGCTTGTCATATTTTTTGTCCCCGCGAGCAACCAGTGCCGCCGTAAATTCTCCCTTTTTCTCGGTACGGGTGGCGAGCGTGGCGGTCAGAGACCAGTATTCCTGAGGATTGAATTTTTCGATTTCTTCTTCACGGTCGCAGATCATGCGCACGGCAACCGACTGGACACGACCGGCAGAAGTTCCTGACTTAACTTTTTTCCATAACAACGGGGACAATTTGTATCCCACGAGCCGGTCCAGGACCCGGCGCGCCTGTTGAGCATCGACAAGATCCATATCGATATCACGCGGATGAGTCAGAGATGCTTTTATTGCCTCGGGAGTGATTTCATGGAACGTGATTCGCTTAAACGCTGCTTCCGGCATCGCCAGCGCTTCTTTGAGATGCCAGGCTATGGCTTCACCTTCACGGTCATAGTCAGTGGCAAGATAGATCGTCTGTGCTTTGGCGCTTATTTTTTTGAGGTCCGGCAATATTTTTTTTGCTTTGGCGATGGTAATATATTTCGGGGTATACCCTTTATCCACATCAATGCCGAGCTGACTTTTGGGCAGATCGCGAATATGTCCATATGAACTTCTAACAACATAGTCCGCTCCCAATATTTTTGAAATTGTTTTTTCTTTAGTCGGCGACTCGACTATAACCAGATACTTTGACATGGAGTTATCTCCCGTTACCTTCTATTTTTTATATATGTACCGTATACACGCTGTACATCTTGTTCTGCTGTCAGTGTCTCGTGGCGCGTATGTGTTGTAGTATATCAGGAACTCTTATCGTGCCCCTGTCCGTTCCCCGGGTCCTGTGACGTTAAAAATCAGGCACCTGATGTCCGCAGAGTCCGTCTGTTACAGCACTCAGGGACACTTGAAAGAATCGCCCGATTCATCATTGACCGTGGCGGCAATGATCCCTCTGAGTCTCTGCTCATCGGTGTCTGATGATTCCGCCAGAGCTTCAAGAGTGTTCATAGTTGTGGGCAGTGGAAATAAATCCCCCGGCTGCTGTACATGCCGGATAATATCGTCCGGTGATTGCGCCAGACGTGCGCCCGATTTAAGTAAAAAGTGGGGGCCTTTGGAATATTCAGACGATATCGGGCCGGGAACAGCAAAAACAATTCTGCCCTGATCTGCCGCGCACCGGGCGGTGACCAGCGAACTGCTTTTTGTTCCCGCTTCCACCACAACTGTTGCACTGCTGAGCCCAGAAATGATCCGGTTACACAACGGAAAATGGTTTCGGCCGGCAACTGCTCCCATAGGAAATTCTGTAACGAGCACCCCGCAGGAAACAATTTTTTCTTCAAGACGCGTACTTTCTGCGGGATAGTCATGATCAAAACCGCAGCCGAGAACGGCAATTGTTCTGCCGCCTTCCGCCAGGCAGGACTGGTGGACTTCCATATCAATGCCGCGCGTGAGACCGGAGACCGTTGTTATCTCGCTCCGCGCACACGCCGCGGCAAACTGGGCGGCAACGGTACGGCCATATTCCGTCGGATGACGTGTGCCGACAATGGCTACGCCCGCCGTATCATATGCTTCGAATGTTCCCCGCACATAGAGAACTGACGGAAAATCCTTCAGGTTTTTCAAACTGTCGGGATAGCTCTGGTCAGTATAGGTCACTATCTGCGCCCCGGCTTTTTGTGCGGCCGTAATCTCTCCGTCAACATCAACATCGCATGCAGCACGTGCAATCCGAGCCGCAAGTTCTTCAGAAATTTCTGAAACCGTCCGGAGTTCCGACAGCGGTGCCGCCAATACCTCCACCGCAGAACCAAACCGTCTGATCAAACACTGCATCCGCTCGGGGCTCATCTCGGCAATAAGATGAAGTGTTAAAATAGCCTTTTGTTGACTATCCATAATAAGGGGACCCGGTTGACTTCATGTATCAGTGTTCACCGTCGTATTGCAAAAATCTGGTTTACAGCACAATGAGCTAAACCACGCATGAGGCATTTAAAAAAAACGGGTGACCATCCCCGCTCACATGTCCGGCAAGACGCGGCGGGCGCCAGCATAGCGTTTGACGAAATATGCTTCATCTATATTTGAAATAGTAACGCGTTTGACATTGAGTGTCGCATGAATAAATTCGTGATGGCCGATATATATGGCTACATGATTGATACGGGTTACTGAACGCCGCTTTTTTTTCTTTTTTTGTTTGTAATGATACGTTTTCTGAAAAAACAGCAAATCCCCGACTTTCAAGTCTTGGCGGTCTACTGCGGTACCGCATAACACTTGTTCGCGTGACGTCCGCGGCAGAGTGATGCCCAGTTCCTTAAAAATAACCTCAACGAAATAGGAACAGTCTATTCCTTTGCCAACCTTTGTCCCTCCGTACTTGTAGGGATGTCCAAACAGGTCCAGGGCAAGCGAAACAATCTTCTTGGCCCGGGGATCGTCATAATCGTTCTTCGTGTTGGCATTGATTTCTTTGCCCGGTTCGTTTGAGTCGTCCCAGGTAATCTCGTATTGATCGAGATCTTCATCCTCATCTATTTTCGCAATGATTTTTTCTTCCGTGCGCAGTTTTTCGGCCATTGCTTCGGCTTTTTCGCGGGTATCAAAGTTTCCCATGCGCACTTCGTACGTTTCTCCGTACAAGAGAAAGACCGGATACCCCCGCAATGCGAGCTGTTGATGCAGCGCTTCCGCATCAGCTTTAGCGTACGCACCAAGGGTCAAAACATATGCAGCATGCACAGACACAGGGACGCACAGCACCGCCAGCCCCACAAGAACGAACGCCCACGTGAAACGATTGAGAAACTGCGATACTCTAATGCTCATAAACCGTATTTAAGAAAATTAATTTTTTTTTGTACATAACCCACCTTGGAGTGATCAGGATATTCGGCCATGAACGCGGCAGCTTCGCGAAAGACACCTTCCCGATCGTTGCGGTCGTCGAATATGTCAATTATATCGACCCAGGCAAGCGGGGCGTAGGCACTATCAGGGTACTTCTTAATAATCCGGCGGAAATGATAGATCGCCGACTCATCATGATTGATTAAGCGCAACGTCTCTGCCCAGTAATATTCGATGGGAGCGTTACGCGTCGCCGACGGATGTGCGTCCAGCAATCGTTCCACATTGCCTTTGTGGACGTAATCCGGTACCGTATAATATCCCACTGCCACCAGGATTGCAACTATCAATACAACGCGCATCATTAGTTGTTGATAATGACAATGTCGCCCACTTCAACCGATTCGCGCGCATTGATTATTTTTGCAGCAGAAGAGTCTTTGCCGGTAAAATCGGAGATCTCAAGCGTTCCGATAAGCCTGACTTCTATGCCCAGGTTTTTTCCGGTATCCGGGTTTATTACTTTGTCCATTTTACGGTAAATGGTACAAGTTGTTCCGGGTGAAACCTTGTCCGAACCAAGACTCACAAAAACGGAGTCTCCATCGGAAATCATAAGTTTCTTTTCTTTTTCACTCACGATTATTCCATCACCCGTCCAGTCTTTCGACGCGATAAACCCGTCTGCTTTGTAAATTGCTGGGTCAGCTGTGTGGGATTTATCATCGGACCCTGCGGGTGCCGCTATAATAACCGTCGTGCCGCTTCCGTCAGGTGCAACACCTGATACATCTTTCTTTTGCTGATCTTGAACAGAAGGAGTAGAAGGCATAGACGAAATAGCCTGAGCACCGGCTGTGTCTGGCGCAGAGTCCTCATCTTCGGGTGCAGGGGTAGCCGCAGCAAACGCCTGGCCCATCGACAATAAACATACACAAACAACGGCAAAAACAGTTTTCATGGTGTCCTCCCGGTAAAAGTCCACGCTAGCCTCAACAGATAGTTTCCACACCTTCTATTTCTTGCTTTATATTAGTAATATTATAGATCAAAAATCATTCTAGACTATTATTGAGCCTTTGTCAAAAAAAGAATCGACAAAGCGTTAGGGACATCTAGCAATAAACAGCGAGAACCAGCATAGTTGTTAGTAATCGAATGGGTGTCCGGGATTTACACTAGGGATTTTATGAACCACCGCGAAAACCGATAAGTTAAGGGCCTGCAAAAAACTGCGTTGAAACACGATCTTGTATAAACGCATCGTATAAAGAGCTGTATGTCAGCTTCGAAGACGTATGTCACTTATTTTTGAGTATCGATAGGGTCAACGAATGTTTTCTCTGCTTCACGCAGCAATTCAAGAATCTGATTGGGCATAATTGGCTTGGCAAGAAACCCTCGCGCGCCCATTTCAAGCGCATTTTCCCGCGAGAAAATCATTTCAGAACCGGTAACAAAAAATATGGAAGCATTCTTATCTATGTTCTTGATCTGGCGAAACACTTCTTCTCCATCAATACCAGGCAGAAGCACATCCAGAAACACGTAATCAGGCCGGTTCTGTTCGTATAAACTAATGCCATCTTCTCCCGTGCCGGCAACCAATACGCGATATCCCTGGCTTTCAAGGAGCTTTGCCAGATATTGTCTTAAATATATTTCGTCATCAACCATCAAGACTGTTTTCACGATTCCCCCCGCTACCATCCTTCAAAAGATATGGACCAAGCACATATGTGTTAGCACACAGCACCACTATTATATCACAAGAATCATAAAAAAATGAAGAGATCGTCAGTAAACTTACTCACTGGTGCGTATTCCCTGTACCATAACGCCTATTGCCAGCAGTGAAATCCCTTACAGGTTTGCGTCTATAAAGGCATGCAATTGTTCTGGCAGGGGAAGCTCGTCAATGGAAGCAACGTACAGACCCCGGCCGGTATTTTTTCGCCATGAAACATAGGCCACCTGGTTTCCCGTCGGCGATGCAACCGGTGACCGGCTGCAATAATATTTATCGGACATGACCCTTACGATGTTCCTGCCCGACAGGTCCGTCATATACACGCCCTTATTTTCCAGCTTGTCGTTGACCTCATCGGAATATTTTTTCCGCCGCCAATTGCTCACAAAAATGACCCGCTTACCGTCGGGAGTAAATACCGGAAACTTGTTATAAAAATCATCATCAACGAGACAGTGTTCACGGTGTTTGTGAAGGTCGTAGAGATAAATCCCGGCATTGTCCATCATATCGATCCTGCCGTCTCCGTTGGTATCGCGACGAATGGAAAGATACAACACGTATCGTCCGTCAGGAGAAAAGTGAGGAAACATGCTGTTGTACGTTTCCGGCACCAGCGGTGTTTCATTACCGTCGAAGATGCTTTTTAAGTAAATGGCGGAATAATCGCGAAAATCAACTATCCCGTCGCTGTTGGTATCACTCCGCCAGGACGAATACACCAGCCTGTCGCCGCCGGAAGAAATGTCGGGAAAAGTCGTTTCGAACGTCCCCTGTACCAGCGTCTCCATCGATCCCGTAGTGCAATCGACTTTATAAATACCACTGGCACTACTATTGGCCGCCCATCCGGAAATAATGATATGTCTTCCGTCAGGCGTAAACTGCTGATATTTTATCCGGTGACGCGGGCCCAGCAGCTCATGTTCGTCGCCGGTTTCAGTATCGATAAGGTACAGTCCGGCGCGTGATTGATCCGTCGATCCGTCCCTGACGGACAAACAGGAAACAGTGTTGCCTGCAGGCGAGAACCGCGGTTGCATATAATGCATGGCCGTTTCTTTGAGACAGATTTCTTTTTTTCGCGCCAGATCATAAATATAGAGACCTGCCCGGTCGTGGCCGGTAATGCGCTCTCCTGAAGCGGATTTCCGGGCCGAAGTGTATACCACTCTTTTGCCATCGAACGAGAATTGCGGCCACGCATTAAACCATTCGTGAGACGCTATCATCCGCCAGTTGGTTATCTCAAGGATATCAGAGGTCATGGCCGGCGAATGGTCAATCATAAGAGCCGCATGCAGGTGTTGACGGGCAGCAGTTATATCACGCATTTTAAAACAGCATACACCGCAATTAAAATGCGCTGCTGCCGGTTTGACACCGCTCCGTATCAGCGATTCGAAATGCCGCCGCGCGTCCGCGTACCGCTGCTGACGCATCATATGAATACCGCGGGAAATAGGAAATAAGTTAAACATAGTGGGTGTGGGTACGCCTGTGACTATCAACTCACGACTGTGTCTGACTAGTGGCGCGTACACGCATCGTGCGCACTCACGTCCCCGGCGCACAGCTGTGGTGTTACCGCCCCTGGGTGATGAAAAAAAATATTATCTATACAATGTCAAGAAATCGTTTAACAGGTTCAAAGCTTTTTCTATGAATGGGACAGGGACCGTATTCAACGAGCGCGTCGTAATGTACCTTTGTTCCATAGCCTTTATGTTCATGGAATTGATACTGGGGATATTGACGGGAAAGTTCAATCATAATACGGTCGCGGGTGACCTTGGCAATGATGGACGCCGCAGCAATGCAGGCACTTTTTCCATCGCCTCCGATTATGGTTTTCTGGGTATGCGTCAGCCCCGGCACACTCAGCGAACCATCAACAAGCAGTGCATCTACCGGCGTGGAAAGTTTTTCTATTGCGACCCGCATGGCGCAAAAGGTCGCCTGGAGGATGTTGAGTGTGTCGATGTCCGTTACATCGATAATACCAACACCCACCGACCGCGCGCAAGCGGTGATGGCATCAAACAACAGGTCGCGTTTTTTGGATGAAAGTTTTTTTGAGTCGTTTAAACCCGGAAGTCGGGGAGATTCTGGAAGGATAACTGCTGCAGCCACTACCGGCCCCGCCCAGGGTCCGCGGCCGGCCTCATCTACGCCGGCAATAACACGGTACCCGGTGTCCCGATAAGTGTGGTCAAAACTAAATAAACCCATACGGTGTCATTCCCATCTCATCGCTGAATTCATGAGTACTGGTGTAACTCATTATCAGGCGCGGTGTTATGACATTAAACTATATCAGGCCTGTGCTTCTTCGATCCGGGCAGCTCTGCCGGCAAGGTGACGCAGATAATAGAGTTTTGCACGACGGACACGACCACGACGAACGACATCGATCTTTTCAATGCGGGGAGAATTGATTGGGAAAATACGTTCCACACCGATGCCAAACGAGATTTTGCGCACGGTCATGCTTTCGCGCAGTCCCGATCCGCGGCGGCGAATCACTGTGCCTTCAAACACCTGTACGCGTTCGTTATCACCTTCAATAACCTTAAAATGGACTTTTATCTGATCTCCCGGTCGAAAAGCGGGTAGTCCGGTTTTTTTCTGAGGTGTTTCAATTTCTTCAATCATTGACATAATACTACTCCTGTAATGAATTATTTTGAGCTCGTCTTTGTTTTTTGTCATGCGATCTGGCTGTTGTTTCAAGGAGATCAGGTCGCCGCTGGCGGGTACGTTCAAGCGCCTGTTCTTTGCGCCAGGCATCCATCCGTGCGTGATCTCCCGATAATAACACTGGCGGTACCTTCATTCGTTTAAATACCGCCGGCCGCGTGTAATGCGGATAATCCAGAAGCTTGTTATAAAATGAATCCTGTTCAACCGAAAGGCGTTCTTTGACAACACCGGGCAGGAGTCGCGCGATGACATCGATTAAGACCATCGCCGGCAGTTCGCCGCCGGTGAGAACATAGTCGCCAATCGATACTTCCGCATCGATCCAGCGCATCACTCGCTCATCTATCCCTTCATAATGGCCGCAGACCAGCACAAGATGCGTGTGGCGTGCAAGCGTTGTAGCCAGCGTCTGTCCGAGCCGCTGACCCTGCGGAGAAAGATAGATGACATAGGGCCGGTTCTTCTTACGGGTGGCACCCACTGCCGCCAGTGCCCGGTAGAGTGGTTCCGGTTTCATGACCATTCCGGGACCGCCGCCAAACGGTTTATCGTCAACGCAATGATGTTTGTCTGTGGTCAGTGCGCGGATATCATGTATATGTATATCAAGGATCTTTTTTTCCCGGGCCCGCGAGATCAGGCTTTCTGTCAGCGGACCGTCAAACATTGCAGGAAAAATTGTCAGAATATCTATTTTCATGCGACCGCCTACCGGTAAATATCGGCCAGTCCCGGCGGAAGCGCCACCACAATCTTTTTTTCGGACGGGTCGACGGTGAGCACAATAGTTTTCAATGCCGGAATCAGAAGTTCATCCGTACTGTCCGGCGCCGATTTAACAACCCAGATATCATGCGCCTTTGACGGCAGCACATCTGCCAGGATGCCCAGCAGCTGTCCTTCTTCTGTTACAACACTACAACCAACAATATCGACGGTATTCCACATAGGGCAGATACCGTTTATTCGACGATCTCGACGGTTGCCCGTTTATCGAGTTTCGCCGCAGCAGAGCTTACAATGGTACGAATCGATTTGATGATGCGTCCCTCTTTGCCGATAACCTTCCCCCGGTCGGGGTCGGAAACGCTCAGTTCAATAACGGTTGACTTTTCGCCGGCAACTTCAGATACCGCGACTTTGTCGGGATTATCAACTAACGCTTTTGCTATATAAAGAACAAGTTCTTTCATTGGCATATCAGTAGTCGTACTCCTTACAAAAAGCATATCAGGCCGATAACAGCCTTATATGGTAATCCCCGCTTTTTTGAATACTGATGCAACCGTCTGAGACGGTTGTGCTCCCTGTTTGAGCCAGTATTGCGCCCGTTCTTTGTTGATGGTCACCACTTTCTCTGTGGGAACGGTGTCGTACTGACCCAAAATTTCGATCGGTTTTCCATCCCGCTTTGCCCGCTGGTCAATAGCTACCACGCGATAATACGGACGATGCGGTTTTCCAAGTCGTTGAAGACGCAAACGTACTGTCATAAAGAACGTCACCTCGCTTTCCATTAATACGAACGGGTATGTTACTACTATTTTAGTGATTTGTCAATTGATTTTCGCATGAGCCTGATAGCGGCTGCAGGGTTCTTTGCCCCAAATATAGCGTTTCCGGCCACTAACACATCCGCTCCCGCCTCCACCGCTATTAACGCTGTTTCAAAGGTTATCCCTCCATCAACTTCAAGGTGACAGGACAGTTTTCTGCGATCAATAATCGCGCGTAACTCGCGGATTTTGGGCGCCATATCGTACATGTATTTCTGTCCGCCAAATCCGGGTTCGACTGTCATCACCAGCACCAGATCTACCAGCGGCAGAATCCCCGCAATAGCGCTGACGGGGGTTTTCGGCTTGATTGATACTCCCGTTTTCAATCCCGCCCGTTTCATGGTGCGGATAAGACTCCGTTGATCAACTTGTGCTTCATGATGAAACGTTATCAGATTCGCTCCCGCCTCATGAAATTGCTTCCAGTACCGGTCGGGCCGCTCAATCATCAAATGTGTATCAAACACAAGGCGTGAATACGGACGGATAGCTTTGACCACAGCGGGACCAATCGTCAAGTTCGGCACAAAGTGGCCATCCATAATATCTATATGGAGCCATGAGGCGCCGGCCTTTTCAACAGCGCTAACATCTTTTCTAAGCTCCGCAAAATTTGCTGAAAGAATTGAGGGAGCCAGGAGCACCTCGCGTTTAAGCGGGGAGTTGCTCATTGGACTTCCTGTTCTTCAACCAATATATTGTTCATAAAAATCCGTACCCTGGATGTGCCATGCGGCGCGATGGGTATTGAAAGTTTTGATCCCGGTTCCTTGATCCCATTGAAAATTTCTGTTTCACCGGTATCATCGCGCAGGACAAGCCGTATAGCCCGCTTGTCCCCTCCCTGTGGTATCTCATAATAAAACATTTTCATGTTACTGGTAACCGGTGCTGCGCCGGCGCCGCCACTGGCATAGACAATCAGTTCGCGCACTCCCGCACAATCGGTATCGGGAGCAGGATCCTGCCGGGAAATGATTCCGGGGGCACTCGCATGTCCGGGATCGTCCCGGACCGTCAAGGGTAAACTGTTCTGTTGAGCCCACACCGTTGCGTCAGCGACCTGTTTGCCGGCAAACGACGGAACAAGACGAATACCGTTCGGTGGTGGTCCCTGTGATATGACCAGATTAACCATGGCATCCTCTTTATCTACCGTTGCAGCTCCTGTAGGGTCCTGATCGACAACATAATCTTTCGGACCGACAACAGAATACCGCATTGCCTCCTCACCCAGAGACAACCCTGCCGCCCGTATAGCGACTTCGGCCGAGCGTACGGGCTGCCCGACAACAGAGGGCACCGTGATCAACTTTCCGCCCTGACTAATCGTTACGCGAATGATCTTGCTTTCACGTACCGCCATCCCGGCCAGCGGGTTCTGTCTGACAATAGTGCCGGCGGGTACGTTCTGATCAAACTCTTCTCCCTCTTTTTTGATGCCGAGGTTCAATGCCGACAACTGGGTAACGGCATCGGTGAGCGTTTTGCCTTTGAGATCCGGCACCATAACCGTCTTGCGGGAATGGATTATCGATAGCATAGTCCAATCAAACAACGCATAGAAAAATGCCAGCCCCAGAAAGAGCAGCACCGCTATTTGGACAAACGACTTATTGAATCGAACCTTTAATACCATATATTTTTCTTTTAACTCAGACGACCATCAACTGTTCATGTAAAATCTACTCGAGTGACTCATTTCTTAGAGGTCACCAGAGCAGAGATTATCCAGTCGACTAATCTCTTAGTCTATGGTGATGCTCTTATTTCATAAAGGAATCTTATTTCGGTTTCTGCAGCCACGACATCATGGCGCGAAGTTTTTTGCCAACCTTCTCAACAAGAAGTTCCGAACATTCCTTCCGCGATTGCCTAAACATCGGGCGATTCAAACGGTTTTCAAGCAGCCAGTTGCGTGCAAACTCCCCGGATTTTATCTCCGAAAGAACTTTCTTCATTTCCTGGCGCGTCTGTTCGGTAATAATGCGTTTGCCTACCTGGTATTCGCCGTATTCCGCCGTGTCAGATATGGAATGGTTCATCGTGGCGATACCGCCCTCCCAGATGAGATCAATAATAAGCTTTGTTTCATGCACGCACTCGAAATAGGCGATCTCCGGCTGGTACCCCGCGGCGACCAGTGTTTCAAAACCAGCGTTCATCAACTCAACAAGCCCTCCGCACAACACGGCCTGTTCGCCGAACAGATCCGTTTCTGTTTCTTCTGAGAAGGTCGTTTCGAGCACACCCGCACGCGTTCCACCAACACCCTTGGCAAATGCAAGGGCCATATCTTTTGCAGTCCCCGTCGCGTCCTGATGGACGGCGATCAAACACGGAACGCCCTTGCCCTCAGCATACTGGCGGCGTACCAGATGTCCCGGTCCTTTGGGAGCGATCATAACCACGTTGACATCTTTCGGCGGATCGATCTGGTTGAACCGGATGTTAAAACCATGCGAAAAACTTATTGTTGCGCCTTTTTTCAGGTTTGGTTTTATATCGCTGGCCCATATGGCGGCCTGCACTTCATCAGGCAGCAGAATGTGTACCCAATCGGCACCTTTAGTCGCTTCCGCCGCACTGACCGGCTTGAAACCATCGGCAATACACTTTGCACAATTGTCAGATCCCGGGCGCTGGCCGACAACGACATCCATCCCTGAATCACGCAGATTCAATGCCTGAGCATGGCCCTGGCTGCCATAGCCGATAACTGCTATCTTTTTGCCTTTAAGTAATCCCAGATCTGCGTCTTTGTCATAATACATCTTTGCGTCTGCCATAATAATACTCCTCCTGTTTTTTATTGTGCGTATAAAGGTCGAATTTTTCGCGGTAACGGCAATGAAACGTTCATTGTCCCGCATGTAGAGCGTATGTTTTTAAACGCCTCTGCTCACCTGTTCTGCAGCAGTACGTGTACCGCGTCCCATTGCGATAATCCCGGTCCGGCACACTTCCCTGATGCCAAACGGCTTGAGCATGGAGATCAGTGCCTGTATTTTTTCTTCGTCACCGGTTGTTTCTATAATGACCGAATCCGCGGCAACATCAATGATCCGGGCCCGGAATATATCCGTTATCTGCAATATTTCAGACCGGTTTCCTTTGTCCGCCCTCACCTTGATGAGCGCAAGATCGCGTTCCAGGTGTGCGGCTTCCTTAAAGTCGGTTACTTTTGTCACGTCAACTAATTTGTTGAGTTGTTTTTCCACCTGCTCTAAAATCCGGTCATCGCCTTTGACGACGATTGTCATCCGGGACATGTCCGGATTTTCCGTCTCACCAACGGCCAGCGAATCAATATTGAACCCACGCGCCGCAAACAGAGTCGCGATTCTGGCCAAAACCCCAAACTTATTCTCAACTAACACAGAAATTGTGTGTCGCATACTACCTCCCAGGATAAATCAATGAAAGCATTAAGATATTTCTCACGTCAATCTATACATATTGTACTTCACGAAGGATACGCTGTCCAATTTTACGCTTCAAGGTGCTTTTCATAACTAGACAAACATCGACTTTGAGCATAGAGGTTAGATGATTTTTCAGATTTACAAAAGCAAACAATCCAATCTTTCTGTCAAAATCAACTAATATATCTATATCTCTGGCATGCTCTTGTGCTCCATGAATATATGATCCAAAAACACCAATTTCGCTTATTCCATAACGCTTATTCAACTCGTTTTTGTTGACGTGTAGTTGTTGTTTAATTCTTTCTATTTTCGTCATAAAAAACCATCCTTAATAATTCATGGTTTTTCACAATGTCATTGAATAAGTCAGTCTCTGGTTATCTAAGCTTTAAAACTGTTTACGCCAGCCGCGTTATTACTTCATCAAGCGCCGCGCCCGCAGGAACCATCGGGAGAACATTTTCTTCCTGTTCGACAATAAATTCCATAACGACCGTTTTGTCTGTCTTGAGCATTTTTTTGAGTGCCGGGATTACATCTTTTTTATCGCTGACCCGGACCCCGACGGCGCCATAAGCCTCGGCAACTGCCACGAAATCAGGTATGTACGACGGGCACGTTTTTTTGCCCGGCTGATTGCATTTCGGGGGGCATGCGGTCGTCTTGTGCAGACAGGTGGAAGAATAACGTTTTCCCCAGAACATTTCCTGCCACTGGCGCACCATCCCGAGATATTGATTGTTGAGTATAATCACTTTAACATTGACATTGTTTAACACCGCCGTTGCCAGTTCCTGGATATTCATCTGAATTGATCCATCGCCGGCGATCACGATAACTTCTCTATCAGGAAAAGCAAACTTTGCGCCAATGCCTGCGGGAAATCCGAACCCCATCGTTCCCAGTCCTCCTGAACTCAAGAAACGCCGCGGTTTGGTGGCCTGGAAAAATTGCGCTGTCCACATCTGGTGCTGACCGACTTCCGTCACCACTATAGCCTCACCCTTGGTCAGGTCCGATATCGCTTCAATAACATATTGCGGCCGCAGCTTATTGTCATCTCCATACAGGAGCGGGTTACTCTTTTTCCACGTTTGTATGGTTTCAAGCCACTCCGGATGAGACGCTTTTTTTACGTCTTTAAGCAACCCGGTCAAAATCGATTTTGCATCACCCACGACAGGGATATGCACTTTGATGCTCTTTGAGATCGAGGTCGGATCAATATCGATATGCACGATCTTTGCTTTTGGTGCGAAACTGGCCACTTTCCCGGTACACCGGTCGTCAAACCGCGCGCCGACAGCAATGATAAGATCGGCATTTTGTATCGCGTGATTGGCCCAGTACATACCGTGCATCCCGAGCATGCCGAGATACAACGGTGAGTCCGGCGGAAAAGCTCCCATAGCCAGCAGTGTCGTGGTCACGGGAATGTCGGCTCTGGTAGCAAGCTGCAAAATTTCTTTGGTGGCACCGGCGGTAATGACACCGCCGCCGACGTACAGAACCGGCTGTTTACTTTCGTTAATCGCTTCGGCCGCACGTTTGATCTGCATCGGATGACCGGTATAATTAGGTTTGTACGACCGGATCTCGACTTTTTCAGGCCAGATAAATTCGGTCTGCGCACGTTGTATATCGGCAGGAAGATCCACCAGCACCGGACCCGGACGACCCGTTGAAGCGATATGGAAAGCTTCCCGGATGATCTGGGCGAGATCCTTGATATCCTTAACGAGAAAATTATGTTTCGTAATCGGCCGGGTAATACCGGTAATATCCGCTTCCTGAAAAGCGTCGTTGCCGATGAGATGCGTCGGCACCTGTCCGGTAAAGGCAACCATCGGGATTGAATCCATATAGGCATTGGCAAGACCCGTGACAAGGTTCGTCGCTCCCGGACCGGACGTCGCCAGGCACACGCCAACTTTCCCGGTCGCCCGTGCGTACCCGTCAGCCATATGCGCACCGCCCTGCTCATGGCGGGGCAAAATGACGCGAAACGGCGCCGTATAGAGCGCATCAAATATCGGTATAACCTGGCCGCCCGGATAGGCGAACAGTATCTCCACTCCTTCGCGTTTCAAACATTCGACTAAAATCTGTGCACCATTGATTATCATGATTGACTCCAATTTTTAATTATAATTTTTCTGACGGTTATTTGAGCACGGCACCTTTACTTGCCGATGTTACCTGCGCGGCATAACGGGTCAAATACCCTTTTTTTATTTTGCAGGGCGGCTTCTTCCATGTGGAGAGCCGTACGTTAATCTCATTTTCCGTCAGCCGGACACTCAGGCTGCGCCGGGGAATATCGATGGTAATAACGTCACCGTCTTTGAGTGCGGCAATCGGTCCGCCGTCAGCCGCTTCAGGCGATACGTGCCCGATACACGGACCCCGAGTCCCTCCGGAGAACCGGCCATCAGTAATGAGTGCTACTGAATCTGCCAATCCCATCCCCTGGATCGCACTGGTAGGGCTGAGCATCTCACGCATACCCGGACCGCCTTTTGGTCCTTCGTAACGGATAACGATAACGGAACCTTTTTTAATTTTTTTGTTCATAATAGCCGTCATTGCCGTTTCTTCGCTGTCAAACACGCGAGCCGGCCCGGAAAATACTTTCATTTTATCGCTGACTGCCGCCTGTTTGACGACACTCCCGTCGGGCGCTATATTGCCTTTTAGTATCGCAATACCGCCTTCTTTGTGGTACGGTGTGCGCTCACGGATGATATCCGTATCGAGTACCCGGCTTTTTGCGGCTATCTCAATAATGTTCTCGCCGCTCAGCGTCGGACTGGGAACAAGCTTTTTCTTTACCGCTGACAGTACCGCGGAAATGCCGCCTGCATGATCGAGATCTTCCATATAGTGGTCACCCGCCGGTTCGAGGCAGGATATATGCTGCACCTTTCGCGATATTTCATCAAAGAGATCCAGCGGCAGGTCGATTTCCGCTTCATGAGCAATCGCCGGAAGATGCAGGACAGTGTTGCTTGACCCGCCCAACGCCATATCAACAACTATTGCATTTCTAAACGCGTTGGCACTCATGACAGTACGTGGCAGAAGGTTTTCTTTTACCAGTTCCACAGCCCGGATACCGGACTCGTACGCAATACGCCGTTTCGCGGCGGATACTGCCGGTGCTGTTGCACACCCGGGCAGCGACATACCCATTGTTTCAGTCAGGCATGCCATGGTGTTGGCGGTGTAGAGTCCCTGACAGGACCCCGCGCCGGGACAGGCCGCCATTTCCAGTTCGTGCAACTCTTTCTCACTGATTTTTCCCGCTTCGAACTGGCCGACCGCTTCAAAACTGTCACGGATAAGTGAGCGACGTTTGCCCTGATAATATCCCGTCATCATCGGCCCTGCGGTAACCACAATCGATGGTATATTAAGACGTGCAGCTGCCATGAGCATGCCCGGAGTGATCTTATCGCAGTTTGTCAGAAGCACAAGCGCATCGAGTGCGTGTGCGTTTGCAACACATTCAACCATGTCAGCAATCAGTTCCCGCAGAGGCAGGGAATAGTGCATCCCTGAATGACCCATAGCAATGCCGTCACATACCGCCGGTACACCGAATATATACGGAACGCCACCGCCCGCGGCTACACCGCGTTCAATAAACCGTTCCAGATCCCGCATCCCGATATGTCCGGGTACCAGATCAGTAAATGAAGAGGCAATCCCGATAAACGGTTTGTTAATATCCCGGCTGCTGATCCCGGTAGCATACATCAAACACCGGGCGGGTGTCCGTGTTGTTCCTTTTTTTGTCTGGTCACTGCGCATGAGATCCTCCGTTACTTCTTTTTTGCCGGTTGTTCTGTGAGTAACTTATATTCCACTGCATCAGATAATGCCTGCCAGGACGCTTCAATAATGTTTTCTGAAACGCCGATGGTTCCCCACGTGGCATGCGGATCGCGCGATTCGATAAGCACGCGGACCTTGGCTGCGGTACTTGCGCCCGCGTTTATGACGCGAACCTTGAAATCCCGCAACGACATTTCGCAAATCTCGGGATAGATTTTCTCAAGTGCTTTGCGCAGACACGAGTCAAGAGCGTTGACGGGACCATCGCCTTCGGCTACGGCATGGACTTCAGTTCCTTTGACATCGAGCTTAATAGTTGCCTCAGATACCATGCACCCCGAAATATTTTTTTCAACGATTACCCGGAACCCTTTGAGCGTAAAAAATGGGACATACGTTCCCAACGCCTTGCGTGAGAGCAGTTTGAAAGAACCGTCGGCATTTTCAAACTGGTATCCATTGTGTTCGGCCTGTTTTACCAGTTCAATGATTTTAGCCGTCGCCCGGGGATCTTTATCAATATCAATGGATAATTCTTTTGCCTTGGAAACGATATTGCTTTTGCCCGACAGTTCGCTGATTAAAATTTTCCGTTCGTTGCCGACCTGCCGGGGATCGATGTGTTCGTACGTGGACGCGTTTCGCTCAATGGCGGAGACGTGTATTCCTGCTTTATGAGCAAACGCGTTAAGCCCCACATAGGGTTGACGCTCGTTGGGCAGAAGATTGGCGATCTCGTCGACATACCGGGACAACTCAGTTAATTGAACGATTTTTTTGTCCGGCAGGCAGTGATAGCCGAGCTTCACTTGAAGCGCCGGGATGATCGAGCATAAATTTGCGTTCCCGCACCGTTCGCCGAAACCGTTGATAGTCCCCTGAACCATCGTACAGCCTTCCTGGACTGCCACAATAGAGTTGGCGACCGCACAATCAGTATCGTTATGCGCATGGATACCCAGAACAGCATCAGGAAACGATTGTCTGACAGCCCGAACGATCTCTTGAATATCCGAGGGCAGCATGCCTCCGTTTGTTTCGCACAACGTCAGCGTATCAGCACCGGCATCACACGCCGCGCGAAGAGTCGCCAGAGCGTATGTGGGATTACTTTTGAAACCATCAAAAAAATGTTCAGCGTCATAGACAACTTCAAGACCCTTTGTTTTTAGGAATCGCACGCTATCAGCGATCATTTTCAGATTTTCTTCAGGAGTCGTGCGCAGGGCGTCAACGACATGCAGATCCCACGTTTTGCCGAAAATACACGCCGTCTTTACTTTCGAGCGGACAATAGCGCGCAGATTTATGTCAGCGGCGGCAGTGGAGCCCTTATACCGTGTTGAACCGAACGCAACGAGCCGGGCATTTTTGAACTTCATCCCAGCAACTTTTTGGAAAAAAAGTTCGTGTTTGGGATTTGATCCCGGCCAACCGCCCTCGATATAGTGCATACCGAAGGTGTCAAGCGATTGAGCGATACGAACCATGTCGTCGACGGTAAATGAGATTCCCGCACTCTGCGACCCGTCGCGCAACGTCGTATCGAATAATTTGATGGTTTTCATATAGCGCCTGTCCTTTGTTTTATTGCCGTTTACTGAGCCCAAAAGCAGCATGGAGCGCAGTCACTGCCCTGTTAACTGCCGCGTTATCTATGATACACGATATCTTGATTTCGCTTGTCGAAATCATTTCAATATTAATTTTGTTGTCTGCCAGAACTTCGAACATCGTGGCCGCGACGCCCGGATGGCTTTTCATGCCGACCCCGACAATCGATATCTTGGCGACGTCTTTATCATAGATAATATCTGCGGCTTTAAGGTCTTTACGTATCTTGTCGAGTATCGCTTGAGTTTTTTTCAAGTCGCTGCGGCTGACGGTGAAAGAAATATCGTTACGTTTATCCTGTGCAGCCGACTGAATGATCATATCCACGTTGATGCCGCCCGCAGCCAGTGCACCGAACATTCTGGCGGCGATACCGGGAATATCCGGAAGATCCACAACAGAAAGTTTTACCTGATTACGGTCGAATGTCACTGCGGTTACCAACACTTCTTCCATGTCACTCCTCCGGGATGTTATCGCCTCTTCGCTGGTTATAATGGTGCCTTCCGCGGGCGAAAAAGTAGAACGGACGTGTATATCAACCTTGAACTTCTTGCCCACTTCAATGCTCCGCCCCTGCATCACTTGAGCGCCGGTTCCGGCCATCTCAAGCATTTCTTCATACGATATATAATGAATCTTGCGCGCTTCTGCCACCACGCGCGGATCAGTGGTATACACCCCTTCAACATCGGTATAGATCTCGCATGAATCGGCTTTGAGAGCGGCCGCCAACGCTACCGCCGTAAGGTCCGATCCACCCCGTCCGAGTGTTGCGATGTCGTCGTTGGGATTGAGTCCCTGGAACCCTGCAACGATGACTATTTTCTTTTTTGCCAGTTCTTTAACGATTTTTGTCGGGACAATTTTTACAATACGCGCTTTGGTATGCGTTGTATCGGCGAAAATGCCCGCCTGCGGACCGGTGAGCGAAATGGCTGACTGGCCCATGGTTTTAATTGCCATGGACAACAGAGCGATTGACACCTGCTCGCCGGTTGACAATAGCATATCCATCTCCCGGTCGTCAGGCGTATCAGTTATTTTCTCGCACAGAGCGATAAGATCATCTGTCATATCGCCCGGCGCCGAAACGACGACAACGATACGGTTTCCCTGTTTTTTCTTGTCGATGACCCGTGCGGCAACTTTTTTTATTTTGTCCGCATCAGCAACTGACGATCCGCCAAACTTCATCACTACCAGCCCCATATGCCCGTACTCCCTTCACAATCTATTTCTGGTGATCACCCCGCGCGGGGTTGTTTCAAGTGCTTGTGTATCTACCAATGTGTCATATTCACTAAACCGGCCACTACGATTATAAACGTATACCGCCTAGGGCGTTATAACAACGCGGGCACCGGCTGTATCAAAATCAAAAATAAAAGTTCTGCTTGCGATAGATCGCGTTTTCCACGCCTTTTGCATCGCCGCGGCCACTGCCGGCGCCTGCGATGGGTCGGCCAGTGCGATCAACGACGGTCCTGCACCGGATATCGCCACACCATAAGCGCCTTTTCGGCGTGCAGCGGAGAACACTTCGTCCATCCCCGGGATCAGTTTCTTCCGGTAGGGCTGATGCAGCCGGTCATCCATGGCAACTCGCAGGCAGTCATAGCGCCGCGCCGTTATGGCCGCCATAAATAATGCGGTCCGCGAGATATTATACACCGCATCCGCGATCGGTACCTGGGCCGGCAACAACCGGCGCGCCTTTTCTGTCGGCAATTCAAACGCCGGATGGCAAATGACTGCTTTTATGGGCGGCGGATCCAGGCGGACATAACTGATTTCCGGGCCATCAACAGCGGCGCAGATGCCGCCGGCCAGTGCGGGAACAATATTGTCCGGATGACCTTCAAGACGAACCCCGACAGCCAACACTTCCGCCGGCGTATATTTTTTCCCGGTTACCGCATATGCTGCCAACAAGCCGCCCAGCCGCGCCGCTGCGCTTGAACCAAGACCCGAACTCAGCGGGATGCGGTTGATCAGGCGAATACGCAGAGAACCGAACGGATACTTTTTCCCCAGAATCCTTGTCATCGCCTGCCAGACAACGTTAGACGTGCCGGTCGGCAGTATCCCGGCACCTTCACCATCAATTTCAATACAGCTCGCCGGACCGTGGGTAATATGAATATCGTTATAAAGCTTGAGTGCTGCGCCCAGCGTATCAAATCCCGGACCCAGATTTGCGGTCGTTGCGGGTATGCGAATCTTTATGTTCATGGTTTTTTAGCTAATCTTTCATGGCACAAAACGGACCGCACATCGCACAGACATCATCGGTCTTTGACGGCATTTTTTTGCGTTCCCGCGCAAACCGGACGGGATCGATCGACAATTGTTCCTGTCGTTTCCAGTCACGACTTTTGCGCCATTTCGACATTTCATCATCCCAGTCGCGTGCGCCCGGCACTTTTTTTGCAATATCGGCTGCATGTCCGGCGATACGCGCCGCCATGACACCGGCATGAACGTCGTCAACATCCGGCAACCGTAAATGTTCCGCCGGTGTTACGTAACAAATAAAATCAACCCCGTGCGCCGCCGCAAGTGCGCCACCGATTGCCGCCGTGATATGGTCATAGCCTGGCGCGATATCGGTAACAATAGGTCCCAGAAAATAGAGCGGTGCATTGTGACCCAATCGTTTAGCAAGAAGCACATTAGCCGGGATCTGATCGAGCGGCACATGTCCCGGCCCTTCGATCATGGACTGGACACCCGCCGCGCGAGCCCGGAGCACCAGTTCACCCAGCACGGATAACTCAGCTATCTGCGCGCCGTCAGAGGCATCTTTTGAACATCCCGGCCGGAACCCGTCGCCCAGGCTCAGGGTAACATCATATTTCTTTGCAATAGCCAGAAGACGGTCATACTGTTCGTATAAAGGATTTTCCGCGTTGTTTGCTTTTATCCATTTCACCAAAAATGATCCGCCGCGGCTTACCACGCCGACCAGTCGGTTCTGACGGTCGAGCATGTCAACCGTCTGCCGGGTGATACCACAATGGACTGTCATAAAATCTACGCCCTGCTGGGCCTGTTGTTCAATGACGTCGAACATATGGGTCGCGTCCATCTGGGTAATATTTTTTTTCCCGCCCACCGTTTCGCACGCTGTCTGGTACAGCGGCACGGTACCGACGGGTACCGGACAGTTGTCAAGAATCATCTGGCGAATTTTACGCAGGTTCCCGCCGGTCGAAAGGTCCATCACCGCATCCGCACCGGCCTTCAGTGCAGCATCTAATTTTTTGTGTTCCTCCGCCAGAGAAATGTGATCGGGCGACGTGCCGATATTGGCGTTAACTTTGGTTGATAGCCCCGGCCCGATGCCGAAGGGTTGCGTAATCTTTCGTCCGGAATTTTTTGCAATGACCACGGTTCCTTGTGCAACGCTCCGGGTCAACTCGGACACCGGAATATGTTCTTTTTTTGAAACCGCGGTGAGCTGGGGCGTTATTTGATTGAGACGGGCGCGTTCAATAAGTGTCATAATATGTTAGAAACTGTACGGCTGCATACACTGTCCACCGTAAAATTTACTTTCCCCTTTCATCAGCCAATAACTGATGTATATTCTTTTCAATCGTATACACAGTGAAACGGACTTTCTTAAACTGCGCTCCGGCACGAGGTGACAGCAGTTTGCCGTATTCTTCCAGTACCCGCAGCGACTCTTCTACCCGGCGGAAATTTGCGGCGATGATCGCACTTTTATGGGCGCGCCTGCCTTCTCGCATTGTCCTGCCGCTGTCAGCAACGGCGTTGCGGTGAAGGACCAGTACCGGATAGGCGCTCCGAGTGATACGGTCAACCCGGTGTCGCAACCCGCGCAGCTTTTTATAGAGACTCTCATTGTCAAAGACAAACCGCGCGGTATCTTCGATCACGCGCAACCCTTCGCGACATCGATTGACATTGGCATCGATAAGCCGCAGGATCCGTGTATCAGCAGTCAGCATAGCGTTTGACGATCGTTTTGATCAAAGTGCTGGTCGATTGCCCGGCAACTACCGGGAACCGGACCACTTTTTTCACCAGATCCCTGCCGACGATATCCGTAATTTTATAGTCGCCGCCCTTGACCAGGATGTCCGGGTGCAGCTCTTTAATGACTTCATAGGGCGTGTCTTCGTTAAAAACAACAACAAAATCAACGGGTTCAAGAGCCGCCAGCACTTCTCCGCGGAACCGCTCCGGAACCAGCGGCCGCTTCGGCCCCTTGAGGCGCGCCAGCGAAGCGTCTGAGTTGATCGCTACGACAAGAATATCACCGTACGATTTCGCTTTCTTAAACAGCCGCACGTGACCGATATGCACCAGATCGAAACAACCATTTGTAAAAACGATTGTCTTGCCCTGTTCTTTGAGCCTGGCAATCATTCGCGCAGCTGCGGGACGCGATATAAATTTAGTGGGTTTGTTTTTCAAAGAGGGATATCTCCAGAAGTGCGGAAAGGATATGTATTGCCAGAATATGGCACTCCTGGATCCTGGCCGTCACGGGTGTAGGCGCACAGAAACACAGATCGGCACTTTTTTTGAGTGCGCCCCCGGCCAAGCCGGTAAACCCAACGACAAACGCACCCCGGCGGTGCGCAGTTTCGACTGCTTTAAGAACATTGACAGAGTTCCCGCTGGTTGAAATGGCCAGAACCAGATCACCCGGATTTGCAAATGCTTCTAACTGCCGGGAAAAGAGTTCGTCAAACCCGAAATCATTGCCGATTGCTGTCAGCGATGACGTATTAGTCGTCAGGGCCATACAGGCAAGCGCCGGCCGGTTCTTTTCAAAGCGAACCACCAGTTCAGCTGCGAGATGCTGCGCGTCCGCTGCCGAGCCGCCATTACCAAACACCAGTATCTTGCCGCCCGAACGATAGGTATCCACCATCTTAAGAGTGATGCGTTCGATCAGGTCGACCGAACCATCATTCAACATTTTTTTCTGGGCGTCCATGCTGTCAGCTATAAGCGTTCTGATTTTCTGATTCATCGTTTCCCCGGTATCAATCGTTGCCGAAAATATGTTTCGGCAAGAAGTCGGTACACACATCGCCCTTGGCGAAATAATCGTTTGTCATGATCTTGGCGTGAAGAGGAGCCGTCGTATTAACTCCCGCCACCGTTAATTCTCGCAGAGCCCGCTGCATGCGCATGATCGTCTCTGCACGGGTTGGTGCCAGTGCAATGACTTTTGCGATAAGACTGTCGTAAAACGGCGGGATGGTGTAGCCCGCATAGACATGTGAATCAACCCGTATGCCCGGCCCGCCGGGAGCGATAAACTGAGTTATTTTACCGGGGCTCGGGATAAAGTCCCGGCTCGGGTCTTCTGCGTTGATGCGACATTCGATCGCGTGGCCGAGTATCTGAACATCTTTGGAATCGAAGCTCAGCCGCTCGCCGGCCGCAAGTTTAATTTGTTCTTTGACCAGATCGATACCGGTAATCATTTCAGTAACCGGATGTTCCACCTGGATACGCGTATTCATTTCCATGAAATAAAAATGCCGGTACTTGTCGACGAGAAACTCGATGGTCCCGACGGTCACGTAATTAACCGCCTCGGCTGCACTGCGCGCAGCTTTCCCCATTTTCCGGCGAAGAGAATCGTCCAGAAAGGGTGATGGGCTTTCTTCGAGCAGTTTCTGGTGACGGCGCTGGATTGAGCAATCGCGTTCGGGCAGGTAGACAACCTTGCCTTTTGAATCGCCCAGCACCTGAAA
Organism: Endomicrobiales bacterium; assembly: GCA_049508565.1. Classification (GTDB taxonomy): domain Bacteria; phylum Elusimicrobiota; class Endomicrobiia; order Endomicrobiales; family CAIRNS01; genus CAIRNS01. Next base: position 25,603 of record JBELAT010000001.1, read on the forward strand.
TTCTATATGATGCGGCTCTTCAATATATTTCTCCATGTAGACCGCTTCGTTGCCAAACGCCGACCGCGCTTCGGCCTGAGCCATTTGAATAGCGTTTTTCAACGCTTCTTCCGAAACTACCACACGCATACCTTTGCCGCCACCGCCTGCCGTTGCCTTAATGATAACCGGATACCCGATCTTTTTAGCCAGTTTCATGAGATCAGGATCATCGATAGTGACAGGGCCGGTCGAACCCGGAACAACGGGCACACCCGCCTTGATCATCAACTGACGAGCGGCAATTTTGTCGCCCATTTTCTCGATAGCACTCTTGCTCGGTCCGATGAATTTTATACCGCAGGATTCACAGACTTCGGCAAAATAGGTGTTCTCTGCAAGAAACCCGTATCCCGGATGGATCGCATCAGCGCCCGATATTTCGGCGGCGGAAATAATGCTGGGAATGTTCAAATAGCTTTCTGACGCGGGGTTGGGACCGATACAGATAGATTCATCGGCCATTTTTACGTGCAGGCATTCCCGATCCACCTCTGAATGAATAGCAATGGTTTTTACGCCCAATTCCCTGGCTGCCCGGATGATCCGGCAGGCTATTTCGCCTCGGTTTGCGATCAGAATCTTTTTAAACATTGGTTATATTCTCCTGGAAGTAGTGGGCAATATCTATTTCTCGGTATAGTTGGTTGCATCGACTAAAAAAAGTTCCTGTCCGTATTCGACCGACTGGCCGTTTCGCACGGAAACTTTGACGATCATGCCCGCAACATCGGCGGTAACATCCTTTATAATTTTCATCGCTTCAATAAAACCAATCTTCTGTCCCGGCACGATATGATTGCCTTCAATAACAAACGGCGGGTGGTCCGGTGACGCGGAATGATAAAAAGTCCCCACCATCGGCGACTTGATCGGCGTGGATTTCTTTTCTTCCGCTGCCGCCTGCTTGGCCGCGGCTGCCGCGACAGACGCCCGCGTGGGTGGCGGCGGGGCAACGGGTGTTACCTCGCTTTTACGAAAGAATATTTTTGTCCCGCCAGTTTCAAGACTCAATTCCTCGATATCCGTGTCCTTGAGTCTTCCCAAAAACTCTTTCAATGCTTCAGGATTCATATCATCCCCTTCGAAGTCCGCCCTGCACCGGACGGGCTGTCTTTTTAGAGTGTTACGCGTTCGACATATTCACCGGTACGCGTGTCAACTTTCACCGAGTCGCCCTCTTTGACAAACAGAGGGACCATAATCTCCGCACCCGTTTCAAGTTTTGCCGGTTTGACCATGTTTGAGACCGAATCGCCTTTAATGCCGGGGACTGTTTCAACTATTTTGAGAACGACATTCGCCGGAAGTTCAATGCCGATGAACTCGCCGTCAAGATAGGTTACATCCACTTCAAGGTTTTCGGATAAAAAAGAGGCGCTGGGCCCCAGAACTTCTTTTGTAAGCGTCATCTCTTCGTAGGTCTGCATATCCATAAACACATAGGACTGACCCGCCATATATGTGAATTGCTTTTTGCGTCGCTCCACGTTAACTGAATCGAATTTTTCACCGGATTTAAAAGAGCGTTCGGTAATGCTTCCCTTGCGCAAGTGCCGCATCTTCGTGCGCATCACCGCGCCGCCTTTACCCGGTTTATGATTCTGAAACCAGATTATCTGGTAGGGTTCTCCATCCACCATGATCGTAAGTCCATTTTTGAAATCTGCCGTTGATATCATTGTGTTAATACCTTTCTTCCTTTAGCGGTTACTTCTACGGTATCTTCAATACGAACACCAAACTGCCCCGGCAGATAAATACCGGGTTCAACTGTCACCACCATGCCTGTTCTCAATATCGTTGTATCGCTGATACTCAGGCGTGGCGGTTCATGAACCTCAATGCCAACCCCATGACCGGTCGAATGGATAAACTCTTTGCCATAACCGGCCTCGGCAATAATGCAGCGCGCGATACCGTCAACCTGGTTCGCTTTTATCCCGGGCAACACTCCCTGTATCGCTGTGGTGTGTGCTTGGGATACTACTGAATAAACAGTTCTATACAAGTAATCAATTTTACCTATTGCAAAGGTGCGTGTCAAGTCAGATGCATAGCCGTTAAACAGGCATCCCATATCTATGAGAACGATATCATTTTTACGCAGTTTTCTGCTTGAACTGACATGGTGAGGATTAGCAGTGTTGGGACCGAAGGCAACAATAGGCGTAAATGAAGATCGAACATTCTTTTTTGAAAATATCTCCTCAATTTTGAATGCAATGTGGTTTTCAGTCATACCCGGCTTGATACTGCGGCGGACAGTCTCAAAGGTTCGGATGGCAATGGTACATGCCCGGCTGATATGCTCCCTTTCGGCAGATGACTTAATTATCCGCTGATCGGCAATACAGTGCGCGGAATTTTCAATGACTACATTTTTCTCAATGAGTCGCGCGGAACTATAAGATATCTTAGAAAAATCGATCCCGACTTTTTTGATCCTGTTTTCCCGGCAGTATTTCACCAGCGATTCGACCATACTGTTGCCAGCGATAATGGTGGCATACGGAAGACGTTCGCGAACCTGTCCCGCAAGAAGTTCCGGTGCGAACACCGTGCGAGTCGTTCCAGCGATCATGAGCCAGAACCCTTCAAGGTTCAGGCCGGTAAGATAAAAAATATCCGCAGGATGGGTGACTAGAAAGGGAGCTGCATATTTTTGTGCCGGCTTCATGTGAGCAAACCGCACACGGCGCGCAGCGCAAGAAGATAACTCGCCAGCCCGAACCCGGAGATCTGACCTTTGCAGACCGGTGCTATCAGGGATTTGTGGCGAAATTCTTCCCGGGCGTAGATGTTAGAAAGATGCACCTCGACAGTCGGTAGTCCCGCAGCAGCAACTGCATCACGCAGAGCGACGGAAGTATGGGTATAGGCGGCAGGATTGATGATAATAGCCTGAAAAGTTTTCCGTGCCTGCCCGATTTTTTCGATCATATCGCCTTCATGATTCGATTGGAAGAACTCGACGGTTACTGTGAGTTCTTTGGCCAACGCCGTTACGGCGGCATTGATATCGGCAAGCGTTACGGTTCCATACACTTCCGGTTCGCGTTCGCCTAGAAGATTTAAATTAGGGCCGTGTAGTACCAGTACCGCGTTCATATGCTCCCCCCATTTTTTAAGAGATCAACTATGTGCTGTTCATTGTTAAATGAAACCGCCTTTACCGTCCCGATACCGGTAGGCAGCATAAGTCGGATAGCTCCATCTTTGACTTTTTTGTCCCGCCGCATAAGCGGCACAACGGCACCCGGAGAAAGCCGCAGCGTGGTCGGCAACCCTGCGTTCTTGATAAGCAGTTCAATACGCTGAGCGATTGCAGGCGCCAGCATTCCTGTTTTTACCGCGCATCGTGCGGCCATAGCCATCCCGATGGCGACCGCCTCGCCATGCAGATATGTCCGGTACCGCGTTGCTGTTTCGACGGCATGGCCGAACGTATGTCCGAAATTGAGTGTTTCGCGCACACCTTTTGTTTCAAACTCATCTTTTTCGACGACGCGAGCCTTGATGGAACAACAGTCAGCGATTATGCGTGCAACCTGGGAAGCAGTAACAGCCGCAACGTCATTTTTATTAGAAAATGTTTTTTCGAGACGCATAAATAAAGATGCATCTTTGATGATACCGTATTTGATTACTTCAGCCATACCATTACGCATCTGGCGCTCCGGCAAGGTGGCCAGCGTTGCGGGGTCAACCCATACGAGTTTCGGCTGATGAAATGAGCCGACCAGATTTTTCCCGCCGGGCAGATCAACACCAGTTTTTCCTCCGACGGATGAGTCAACCATGGCAAGCAATGTGGTCGGCACCTGAATACAGGAAAGTCCGCGCAAGTATGTCGCCGCGAAAAATCCCGCAACATCACCGACAACCCCGCCGCCAAGCGCCACCACGCACGTGGAACGGTCGACGCCCGCCTTGAGCGCCGCGGTATATAATTTTTCAACGGCGGCAAGCGTCTTGAAACGCTCACCATCAGGCAGAATAATAGAGTCAACAAGTATTTTATTGAGTTTAAAACCTGCCGTAATGATGCCGAGATATTGTTTCGCCACAACCGTATTGGTTACGATAAAAACTCGTTTCCCCAACCCGTGATCGGCAAAATACTTTCCCAGATCCCGCAAAGGTTTTCCTAGAACAATACAATAGCTGCGTTTCCCCAGGGAAACTGACACGTTTTTCATAGTCCGTACATTATACAATAAATAGGTTGGCATTGCATGCCTGCGAATCAAATCATCTAAAATGTTACCGAACGAGAACTGGTCAACTCATGTACAATGTTACCCAAGGGAATTTACACTTGGAGGTTACCAGCATGAGCCTACTTTGGAAATGGGGTTATAT
>JBELAT010000010.1:0-23953 GCA_049508565.1 Endomicrobiales bacterium
AGCGAAAGAATTAAAACCTCACGCAAATTACTGGAGCGGGAGACGGGAATCGAACCCGCGTGGCCAGCTTGGAAGGCTGGAGCACTACCATTGTGCTACTCCCGCTTTAGAGTCAGTACCAGTCTCGGTACCTGAAGAAAAGCGTTTGCATGGCAAAAGTTTTTCCGATGCAACCGTGCCATGACTGCTAAACGTGGGGGCGGATGGATTCGAACCACCGAAGGGCAATGCCCGTCAGATTTACAGTCTGATGCAATTGGCCGCTCTGCCACACCCCCGCAAAAAATGAGGATATATAAGAAAGATCAAAACCGATTTAGACAAAAATAAAAAAATGTAATCGGGTCAATTACATTTTTTTATATTATATAAGATATGATGCACATTGTCAAAGCACGTTACAGTGAAACCGATACGCCGACAATAAAAAATTAACTGTGGCAACAGATCTGTGGCGTTATTGTTTTGGCAACAATTCTGACAATTCATCATTGTCGTTATAGATGCCTTTGACGGCAAAAGTCATATGAGGTTCGACGCTCAATAGCGGCAATATTCCGGGATCAGGAGCAGTGACTTCTCCGACAACCACCACATTGAAGTCCTTGCCGGATAAAACAGCATAGTCTTCTACAGGATATTTAAACTGTCCACATAATACGTACTGATCACCATATTTATCTTTTACCAAAAGAGCATATGTTTCCTTTGCCTGGCGTAAAAGAACGGTTTTGATGATCACTAATTTTCCGCTGATGACTTCATAGCCGGAATTTTTCATCCCGAGCTTGGTCAGTACTTTTTCACGCAGTTCAACCTGGTTTTTCACCTTTTGTCTTATAGCTTCAGACAATTGATCAGAAACAGGTGTTCCGGCGGTAAAATCTGTGAGGTCGACTTGCGAGACATTGATTGCTGCCCGGATAACAATGTCATTAACTTTTGACGTTGCGGGGGCCATAAGCGTTCCGAACACATATATCATATTATTAGCCTGTTTGGTGATCTTGTTGAGCTGATCACCGACAAGAATATAATGATTCATTCCCCGCGGTGTTGTCAGGATTGCTATGCCGTTGACGAGAGAAACCGTTCCTTTTGCCTTAATTCTTAAGGGGGCAGTGATTAAATGATGCGGGAGCTTGAAGGCCCTTCTGGCGATCTTTGCAACGAATATGGGTCCCAAGCCGATTAGCAACGCTAAAAATACTATTACCCCGATAACCCATTTGCTCGCTTTACTCATGCCATATCCTCCTGCAATCAGATTGTATGCTTTTTATTAGAGATATCATAATACATTCTCGCTGTACTGTCAAGATATTTTTGTCATGCTTTGATATTATAGGCGTACAAAGAAGAATATGTTGTTTTAGCAGCTGCGTCTGTGCGAGCAGTGGATGTTTTTGTGCGCTTAAAAGAGAAGAGCAGAATGAGAGTATATCTCATCCTGCTCTTCATTAATTTCAATACAAGAAACATCCGGGTGATTTAGAGCTTCGAAGCCAAACCGACTATGAAGTTCCACCCTGTTTGCCATGTGCTGTCTGCACCGCTGACATTAGCAGCTGCCCATGTGGAGGTCATTGAAGCCTCTGCGTTTGAGATGTAGTTCTGATTGGCTGCTGTCCATGTTGCAGAGGTTTGTGCGCCTGTCTGGCCTACTGCAGATACAGCACCACCCTGGTCTTCGGTCATGCTCATGGTGCCATTGACGTTTGCGCTTACGTTTCCGGCAACCGTGATTCCTACTGCCTGGCCGTTCGCGGATGCAAGCTGGCTTGACAGAGACGCGGCAGTTGCAGGATCGACTGCAACCATGACCGTTTCGCCATCAGCGGACTGCGCACCTTTTCCGTCCAACAGATTAACTGTGCTGGCGTCAACAGTGGCATATTCCGTACCATTGACTGTGGACAATCCCGTTACGGTACCAGAAACAATCGGATCTCTGGAGGTGGCTGTCTGGGCAGTTGCCTCAGAAGCTGCAACCTGGGCAGTGCTGGGAAGATCAGTCTCTGACGTTTCTTCGCCGTGCGCATCGAACGTGGTAATTTTTGAAACTGTCGTCCCATCAGGACCCATGGTGTATTGTGTCGTGATACCATCCGGATTGGTGTGTGATGTTGATTGAAGAGCACCATTTAAAGATGTCGTGCTGTCGGCGCCATGGTTGGAGAACGTAGTCACCGTTGTTCCCAGTGCATTGACGGTCGTTTCTGACCCGGTTTCCCCAGTAGCCAAGTAACTAATGGTGGTCGTTGTCGGAACGCCGTTTTCAATCGATGACTGAACGCTTGCTCTTCCAAGGGCGTCATACGTGGTGCTGGTTCCCGCCTCTGCATTGCAGGAGCTCATTATGATGCCGTTTGCTGAATAGGTGTTGCAGGTGTACACAGTGGCGTCGGCATACATATAAGGTACGCTTATCATCGATGCCATCAGGAGTGCGACTATCTTTCTCATTGATTTATTCATGGTAGTAATCCTCGCTTTCTAGATTTAGTTGCTTTTTTTAACACAAGATGCGGTTACTCCCGCATTGACCGCGCGGGAAGCGTTAGAAAAGCAGGATTACAGCGGGATATCACTTCTCGGAAGAAGCGGCAAGAAAAGGAAGATAAGAGATACGGTGAGTAGTATCCCCGGACTTTGAGATGAGCGTGAAGCACAAGGGAGCGGAAGATGTAGTGCAGTTGCGGGTAAAGCTATATCGAGCGTTGTTACATCAAGTTTGACTTGTTTTAATACCATCAGTTCGCGGCTGACAAGAGTGTTAAGTGAATAATCAGTTGAAGATGCAGTCTGTTTGTTGTTGGTTTTTGTATTGCAATCGGATTTAGGAGAGGTCGTTTCTTTTGTCGGCAGGATATATTGAGCAATCATCATGCTGACCTCAAGTATGGGAACCCATACGAAACTATAAACGAGAACTGGCTGTCCCTCTTGCAAGGCGCCAAAAAGGGATTGCGCAGTAATCTTTGGAATCGCTGCGCTCAAGGTCAGGAATATCGGAATCACTATGGGCAATAATTTCTTTAAACCAAACGTTTTCATAATGCCCTCTCAAACCCCATGACTCTCGCTATTGTTATAGCTGTCGCTTGTGAAATAAATTCAAAAAAGTTGTGAAAAAGTTGTGAAATATTACATTAAGGTCTGGACAATACTACCAATTGCACCGCCCAGCATTTCCAGTAAAGAGATTCCCATGCTCGTACTGATGTTTCCTGAAGCCGCTGCTGCTGGTGACGGCGGGTTGACAACTGTAAATCTGGTGAGGTCCAGTGTCTCGGGCGGACCTGATTTGTCAGGAGTATCAAGGAAACTCTGTTCGGAAATACTCGCCACCGACAGGGGGGTATTCGGGCCATATTGCAGTGTTAACGTCCCTTCAAAGCCTGCATCCTGGATCATTGAGCTGAGCATAGTAAGGCAGTTCGCAGTATCAGGAGCAGTCATGTTCCATCCCAGTAAATTACAGAGTTGTGTGTTGTTAAGCTTCTGCAAATCATGAGCGCTGATGGTGATAGCATTAATGGTCTGGATGAAAGTGGCAACGGCTGGATCGGTGTTTGATATACTGGTTCCAGCGCTGACCGCATTAAAAATCTGCTGTACCAGGGCTAGGTTATTAACCTGGTTTCCCGCTACGGTGATGGTTGCCTGATCCTGGTTCGCTACGCCAAAACCGACATAAAATTTTGTTGCATACCCGGCCATTGCACTGGTTTCTCCGGGCGCATTGGACTCCCAGATCAGCTGTGTCGAAAGCTGTCCATTATCGGCATAAGTATCTGATTCGGTAAGGTGGTTGTTGGCATTGTATACCTCTGATTTTCGCCCGCAATTATCATAGAGTGTTGTTTGGCCGGTATTGTTATCAACCTCATAGAGCTCATTGCCATTGCTCGCATAGGATCGAGTAACATTGTTAACTGTTTCGGTATATACACCTTTCGGCAGATTATTGACATTGAGGTAATCGCTCGAGTTGTTCTGTCCGGAATAAGTGCTAGCAGCAATTGGCGTGTTGGGTGCCAGAGAGACGACGTACCCGGCAGTGGCTGTTGGAGATGTGACACTATCACGGGCTACAGCGGTGGTGAGGTCAAGCATGGTGTTGTTGTACAAGCCTCCAACCGTGAAATTGTCAGGATTGGTGGCCGAAACACTTGCAGCATACATGCTGTTTTGATTTTGGCCCACCCCATAGCCATAGGAAATGGTAATATTGCCTTGTACACCGGCATTTGCCGCGCGGATTCTGACATCCTCAATGCACAGTGCTGTGTTGACGGCATTTATATTCCAGCCAAAAAGATTGCACAGCTGGGCGTCGGAAAGTGCGGGAATTTTATCGCCGGGAACATCCAGTGTTTTTATGCTTCTGGTCAGCGCAGCCATTGCATCAGAACCTGCAGATATGGTGGCAATACTCGTGCCTTCTACAACGGTATTCCAAAGTTGTGCAAGCGAAGCGGCCTCGGCACTCATGTCGCTTGAAACCGTGAAAACCATATCGGCAATGTACACCTGGGTATTCCATCCCGTTCCATCCGATGAATCCTGCGATACAATGCTCAGTAGTTTACCACCGGCATAGTGATATTGTGATTGGATGATGCTGTTTAATGCGGTGGGGGACTGCGTGGGATTAGAAGGCATTGTCGGGTTAAGAGCTACAGTTTGTTGTGGGGCCGTAGCAGGTTGATTAACAGGAATGACATTGTCATGTATCAACCCGCCTGTTTGCTTCACCGGGGTTGCGTTTGTGGGAACAATATCGGTCATTTCGCCTTGAGATTCATAGTATTTTTCGATATCCTGTGCGGATGGCACATCGGTCGCTGAGAAGAATTTCACTGACTCGTCTTCCCGCTCATACTGATACATGACGACCAGGTCGGTCGTATGATCGATATAGCCGACATACCGTCCCTTGTAATACAGTTGTTGCTGGAGAACATTGCCGTCAAGCGTTGTCATCGACTGCCGGCCGTTATTATCATACCAGGTCACCTGGTTGGTGCGTGTATCGAAGGAGTAAATCAGCGTATGGCCCTGATAGTGGTACTCAGTGGCAACTCCTCCGAATTTTGAAACGGTCTGAACCATCAAATTATTGTTGAAGGTAGTAATGTCTCCTCCGGTAATCCCTGGGGTCAAATCAACGGTCTGAGCCAAAACATCATTACCTTTGTCGTCAATCGTGTACTGGTAGGCTATGAGACCTTGTCCTTTTGAGTTTACCGAAATGGTCTGACGTCCATACTGGTCATAATTGGTTACATTACCATAGACATCTACTTTAGAGACAAGCTGTTGTTTTGCATTATAATTATAGGTAGCAACGGTGTTCCCCTGAAAGTCAACATCCTTTGCAGCCTGATTATATTGGTTATATACTGTCTTCGTCTGGGTTAATTCGTTTAGCACATAGGCAACGGTCTTACCATAGTCAGTATAGGCGTAAGTGGTCAGTAGGTTTCCATTGGCATCAAATTGCTGGGAGACCTGGTTACCAAATGCATACGTGGTGTACCCTGTTATAGTTCCCTGGTCGTTGGTTGTTACAGAGCGGTTTGTTCCTTGTATATTTTTTGTCTCCGAAATAAGTTTCCCCGACGCGTCATACGTCCGTGAGCCCCCATTGGTATACGATATCATAGTGCCATCAACTGCCACGCTCATCATAAGTCTTCCATCGGTATTATAAAACAGTTTGTTGCCAGTTTGATCGGTTGCCTCAACCGGCTGATGGGCGGGGAACGAAATCATCTCGACAGGAGTGGCAAAATCGGCAAGATCTTGAATAGCCCTTCCTTCCGGGCCGAATGTATAGGGAGTGGGAACAGGGAGACCGAAGTCGGCAAAGGCGCAGGTTGGCGAGAAAATAAAGACTACCTGAGTCAAGCACAACAGTGCTCGCAGGAAGATAGAGGAGTACTTACGTGAGGATTCCATATCGGTGTTACCTCTTGACATCATTGTAGCACAGGCTTGTAAAAACTAAATGAAATATTTGTGAAATAATTGTGAAACATACACACCTTTCGGTCACGCAGCAAAAGTGAAAATTGACATTTGCTTGAGAAACCGAAAAATGTCTGGCATTCTCCCATTAATATAATGTAAAATAATAAAATAATCAAGCACTTCTTTGCAGAAGTGTCGGTTTCAGCCAGCAATCGGGAGACTGGTTTCGGGACAAAAGTATCTATGAAGCTGTATCTTAGTGGTATTTCGAGCGCGGGGAAAGCCTATTTCGCCCTTGAACGGAGTAGTCGTCATCCGGTCACGGTAGTGGTCACTTCTGCGGAAAATGTGGAGCTCTGGCAGGATAATCTTAGTGCTCTTGCTCAGCTGTTTGCGATTGATCCTGAAAATATAGTTTCTTTTCTGCCCGAAGATCAGTTCGGTAAGCTCATCACTCTCAAGAAACTGTCTGAATCAAATCGTCCGCTAATAATCATAACAACCGTGCCTATCCTGTCGTCTTTAACAACAAATCTGGACTCGTTTCGTGGCAGCTTTATTCATTTTGAGGTTGATCGTACAGTAGATACGAGTGTATTAATCGATCAGCTTATACAACGGGGATATAGGCGGGATGATTTCGTTGAGGAAAAAGGAATGTTCAGCCGGCGCGGTGAGATACTGGATATTTGGGCGGCTGACCAGCCTGCGCCGTGGCGATTGGTTTTTAATTATGATGCGCTTGAATCAATCAAAACGTTTGAGGTTGTTACTCAGCGCTCGGGCGATTTTCTGCCTCGCGCGATATTGATTCCAGCCTCCGACGTTCCTCAACAGCCATTCGAAAACCTGCTCCCCCCTACTGCGGCAGTACTATACGATGATATATCCTTGATAGACAAATTCGAGAAACCGGGAGCAGCGGAACAGTACGATTTTACGGTGTTGCCTGCCTTTGCCGGCAATTACCGGATATTTGCTGAGCAATTGCGGAAGTTCGAGAGCAGCCAGATAAGAATATTTTGTACCAATACTGGTGATAAAGAACGCATGGAAGACATTCTGCATGAGCAGGGACTTTCTGATCTGACGGACACTCTTATCATCGGTCCCTTGCAGGATAGTTTTTATTCGCCATCGCGCAATAGCGCCCTCTTCAGCGCTCAGCAGGTGATGTACCGTCGAAGGCAGGTTCACTTCCCGAAATTTAAAACAGGTCGCCGCCTTGAGGGATTATGGGAAATTATGCCCCGCGACTATGTTGTGCATGAAAAGTATGGGATCGGGAAATATCTGGGTTTAAAAAAGCTGGTGCGCGGTGAACAGATTGCCGAGTATCTATGTGTCGAATATAAAGGTGGCGATAAACTGTATGTCCCGGTTGACGATTTTAAAGTCGTGCAAAAATATGTCGGAGTAGAAGGCTATCGTCCGAAACTGTATTCACTTGATACGGCCACCTGGGCCCGCGTGACACAACGTGCGCGGGAAAGTGCTCAAAAACTGGCTGAAGAATTACTAAAGTTGTATGCCGAGAGAAATCAGGCTCAAGGGGTTGCATTTGTTCCCGATACCCCGTGGGAACGCGAGCTGGCAGATTCATTCCCGTACCAGGAAACTCCGGACCAGCTGAAGGCCATTGAGGATGTAAAAAATGATTTGATGCAGACCCGTCCGATGGAAAGACTGATTTGCGGTGATGTGGGTTTTGGCAAAACAGAGGTCGCCATTCGCGCGGCATTTAAGGTTGTGCAAAGTTCAAAACAGGTGGTTATACTTGTGCCGACAACTGTTCTTGCCGAACAACACTATACAACCTTTGCAAACCGTCTAGCACCTTTTCCGGTGAAAATTGCATTTCTGAGTCGATTCCAAACCAAGGTTGATCAGAAAAAAATCCTTAATGATTTGGCGGCGGGAACGGTAGATATCGTTATTGGAACGCACCGGTTATTGCAGAAAGACGTGAAATTTAAGGATCTGGGTTTGTTAATTATTGATGAAGAGCATCGTTTCGGAGTCAAGCAGAAAGAGAAAATCAAGTCGGTCAAGAAGAATATCGATGTACTTCTTTTGTCCGCGACACCCATTCCGCGGACACTATCGCTGGCAATGGCCAGTATGCGGGATTTGTCGGTTATTGAGACCCCTCCCTATGGCCGGCTTCCTATAGAAACACATCTGGGACCCTACAATGAAGAAACAGTCAAAACGATCATTCAGGCTGAGCTGGCTCGCGGCGGGCAGGTTTATTATGTGTACAACCGGGTTGAAACAATTCTGAGTAAAGGTGTTCATCTTAAAAAATTGGTGCCAGACGTGCGGTGGGGCATTATTCATGGGCAATTGCCCGCTGCGTCAATTGAGAAAACTATGTGGCAATTCCTTCACAAAGAGATTGATGTGTTGATAGCCACAACCATTATTGAGTCCGGTCTGGATATCCCTTCAGTCAATACCATGATAGTAGAGGAAGCTGAATATTTTGGTCTGGCCCAGCTGTATCAACTTCGCGGACGTATTGGAAGGGAACGTCAGAAGGCGTACTGTTACCTTTTTTATACGCCGGAACTATTGACACCGGAATCACAAAAACGGCTGGAGGCATTACGGGAGTTCGGGGAACTCGGATCAGGTTTCAGGTTGGCACTGCGAGACCTGGAGATCCGCGGAGCGGGCAGTATTCTCAGTGCACAACAACATGGATTTGTGCGAGATGTCGGGTTTGATTTATATAGTCGCTTATTAGAAGAAGCCTCCCACAGTCTGACAGGGAAAGGGAGCCCCGTGAAAAGCGCTGAGCCTACATTGGTCGATTTCAGCATGCCTGCCTATATCCCGGAAGAATATATTCCGGTTGAAGATATCCGTATAGTTTTTTATCGGCGGTTATCTGCGGTGTCGACGCAGAACGACATAAGCGTCATACAGGACGAATTGATCGACCGGTTCGGCGTCCTTCCAGAAGCAATGAACAATCTCATGCGTCTAGCCAAATTAAAGCTTGCCGGTAATCGTAAACGGGTAAAAAGTATTGTAGAAGATAGAACCGGCTATCAGATTACTTTTTTCCCCAATGTAGGCGTGACGCCTGAGCGGATGATTGCGCTTTCGAAAAAATATCAGGATACCATGTCTTTTGTCCGCGGGAATCAATATTCACTGCGATTTGACAAGGATAAAATTGGTGGTGCGCCGGTGGATTTCATCGAACGGTTTTTAGTTGACTTATAAGGAGAGATTTGTTACCATAGGCTGCAATATTCACTGAACCAATATAGTTTTTAGAGAAAGGTGTCTATATTATGAAGAAGGTTTTAGTAGCAGGATTGTGCACGATGCTCTGCTTCGCTGCATGCAGCAAAAAAAATAAAGTTGTGGCCACTATCGGCAGTGACACGATTACGATCAATGCTCTGGCGGATCGGATTCAGGAAACGCCTCCCGGATATCAGAATCTCCTCACAACGACTGCCGGCAAGAAACAATTTCTCGATCTTTTAGTTCGTGAGCGAGTCGTCCTTGAAGCAGCTAAACAAGCGGGTGTAACCAAACGCGATGAGTACAAAAAAACTGTTGCCGATTTCAGAAAAGAACAGGCACGGCGCATGCGTGAGTATGAAGAAAATATTATGATGGAAATGTTTGTCAAAGACCTTAATGCCAAACAAATAGGCGCATCGGACACCGAAGTTGAAAAATATTATCAGGAACACAAGAACGAATATATGCATCCGACCGAAGTGGTCGCACGTCATATTCTTGTATCAACTAAACCGGAGGCTGAAAAAGTACTTGAACGGCTCAACAACGGCGAAGATTTTGCGAAGATCGCCAAAGAGGTTTCAATCGATCCCATTTCTGCCGCTCGCGGTGGAGAGATCGGACCGTTTCGTAAAGGAAGCCTGGTTCCAGAGTTTGAAACTGCAGTATTTGCGTTGAAAGTTGGTCAGATATCGGGGATCGTGCAGACGCAGTTCGGATTCCATATCATCAAGAAAGTATCTGAAAAAGCTGTTCCTCCCATGTCAGAACAGGAAGCACGGCAGGATGTCAGGAAGATGCTTGAAAAAACAAAATTTGACGCATGGTTGAATAATGCCAAGAAAAAGATGGGCGTGAAAATTAATTATGACCTGTTGCCGCAAGTGATTGTCCCGCCGCCCTCGATGATGATGCCGTCTATGCAGGATCAAGGATCGGAACAGAGTTCGCAACAGGAAAGCGATGCAGCACAGGCGCCAGCTACCAATAAACATGCTAGCAAATAGCTTGGGAGGATATTGTATGGGTAAAAAAATTCTTATTACCACCATTCTTGTCAGTGTCGTTGCCGTTACGAACATGTTTGCCTCAAAGATGGTTGACAAAACTGTTGCGATGGTCAACAATGAGGCAATCATGAGTTCTGAATTTGAAAAAATGATTGAGCCGGTGATGGAACAATTCAAATCAGTAACGCCCGTGGCTGATCAAACGCCGGATAAAATCAAAGAACTTAAACAGCGGCTTCTTGACCAGATGATTGATGACAAGCTGCTCAAACAGGAAGCCAAGAATCGCAAGATAAAAGTAACTAAGCGTGATACCGATACGGGTATTGCACAGGTTAAAAAGCGTTTTGCGACTGATGCTGAATTTCAGGCGGAACTCACTAAAGAGGACATTACTGAGGCTCAATTCGTCAAACGCATTGAAGATCAGATGCTGGTAATGAAACTCATCGAACAAGAAGTCAAAGCGAAAACCGATCCGCCCAAAGAAGAAGAGATAAAAGCTTTTTATGATAAGATCCAGCAGAAGATGAACGGTAAAGACCTTGGACTTCCTAAAAAAGAAGAAGACGAAATAGCAGGTCTTGCCAAGCTTCTTGCCCGGGCATCTGCTGAACAGGTACATGCGCGACATATTCTTGTAAGTGTTGATAAAAATGCTGACATGAAAACAAAGGCAGCAGCACTCAACAAGATCAAGTCCATTCAAAAAGAGTTGAAAGATGGTGGTGATTTTGAAGCGCTTGCGAAAAAATATTCTGATGATCCTGGATCAAAAAATAAAGGCGGAGACCTCGGCTTTTTCTCCAGAGGCGACATGGTTCCGGAATTTGAAAAAGCTGCGTTTGCGCTCAATGTCGGACAGATTTCTGAACCGGTGCAGACCGATTTCGGCTACCATCTCATTAAAGTAGAGGAAAAGCGTGCCGGGAAAAAAGCAACATATGAAGATGTGAAAAATGATCTTAAGGAATTCCTCTATCAGAAAAATGCGCAGAAGCGTTATGAAGTATGGGTAAAAGATTTACGCGATAAGGCAAACATAAAAGTAAATCCTATTGAATAACTGATGAAGACATGGCCCTTCCCCGTATAGTCATTACGCTTGGTGATCCGTCAGGGGTGGGTCCGGAAATTGTTCTCAAAGCGCTGACTGCACGGCAGGCCAGAAAATCGTGCAAAATTATAGTTGTAGGAGATAAACGCCTTTTGACGATCAGAAAAGGCGTTTTTTCTTTTCCCACAACCTTTGTCGACGTTCCTGTCACTGATAATGATATAGATGCTATTCGTCCAGGAATTGTTTCGGCCGCAGGCGGGCGCGCCGCATATACGTGGCTGTGCGCTGCAGTAAAAATGATCTCCCGGGGCGATGCTGATGCTTTGGTGACCGCGCCGTTATCCAAAGAAGCATTGCACCTTGCGGGGTGCCGCTATCCGGGGCATACTGAACTATTAGCCGCATTAACCGGAACAAAGAATGTCGCCATGATGATGGCTTCCGGCTCGTTGTGGTCAGTTATGATGACGCGCCATGTGCCCTTAAAAAAAGTTTCATCCTTGCTTTGTGTACAAGACATTGTGCACACAACCCAGCTGTCATATGATTTTTTACGTAATCACGCACACCTGAACAAACCCCGGATAGTGATGTGCGCCTTGAACCCTCATGCTGGAGAAGCCGGATTGTTAGGCAAGGAAGAATCAACCATCATGTCGCCTGCTATAAAGGCATTGCGTTCTGCCGGGATAGCCGTAGCTGGCCCAGTCCCGGCCGATACGGCCTGGCGGTGCGCCCGGGAAGGCTTGTGGGATCTCATTGTGACCATGTATCATGACCAGACGATGATTCCGCTCAAAATAATCGCTCCGGAAAAAATAGTAAATATTACCGTTGGACTGCCGTTTATCCGCACATCTCCCGGCCACGGCACTGCCTTTGATATTGCCGGTAAAAATTGTGCCGACCCCCGTTCAATGATAGAAGCCATTGGTGTCGCTGCGAGTCTTACGTAGTGAACATGGGTATTGACAGCCTTTGGTAGCATGCCATTTCCGAATACTCTTAAATGGTGATACAGAAGGTTGAATTGCACGCAGTTTATTTGGTACACTCTCATGACAGTGTTTCTTCCCTTAGCAGTTGAATATCTCAACGATGTTGTTGCTATAGAGGGAAAATCATTCCCGACACCCTGGACCAGAACGTTATTTGAACGGGAAATCTCAGTGCCGATTTCCCATTTTTTTGTTGTCATTAATGATGACATGCTAGTTGGTTATGGCGGTTACTGGCTGGTTTCGGATGAGGCGAGTATCGTCAATCTGGCGGTACATCCCGCATACCGGAAACAAGGATTCGGGCGTAAAATTCTCTTGTTTTTGATGGATGATGCGCAGACGCGCGGTGCTCGAGCAGTGTTCCTTGAAGTGCGCAAAGGCAATGTGGCTGCGCAATGCCTGTACACATCATGCGGGTTTGAGATCAATGGTCTTCGTGCCCGATATTATGGAGACGAGGACGCGGTTGTTATGAAAAAAATATTGAACAATACGGGTGATATGCGTAAGGGAATATAAGACTATGAAAAATAAAATTATCATATGCTTGATTATTATGGCAATGGGTATCGGCGATCTCTCGGCGATGAATTCCGAAGCGTACTATCTCTATGCACGCGGACTTCTTGCGGCCAAAGCAGGTGATCTTTCGGTAGCGCTTGAGAATTATAAGCAGGTTGTTACCATTGACTCTAAAGCATTGGCAGTGTATAAGGATCTTATTACGACATACTGGCAATTAGGCGAGTCCACCGCAGCTTTTAAATCAGCTGAAAAGCTCAAAGAAATGGGAGCCAATGACGTCGATACCCAGCTGTTTCTTGGTAATTTTTATCTCTTGACCGGACAGTCAAATAAGGCGCGCGAGTCATGGGAAAAAACATTGAAAATTGATCCCAATAATGAAGCTGCAATTCTATATCTTGCGGCTTATCATTCATCCTCAGACTCACCTGAAAAAGCAATCGATTACTGGAACCGGTATATTATTCAAAAACCTGAATCTGCTGAAGGGTATTATCAGTTGGGGTTGATCCAGCAGAAAATTGGGCAGTTGGATAATGCCGCTGACTCATTTCGCAAAACGATTTCACTCAAACCCGAAAGCCCGGAAGCATACCTTGAGCTCGCGCAGTTGCTTGAAAAAGAGAATAAACTGCCCGAAGCAGTTATCGAATTTAATAAATATCTGGTTCTGGTTCCGGACAACGTGACGGTCGTCATGTATCTGGGCGGATTGTTGTATAGGATGAAAGAATTCTCGACCGCACAGGATATGTTTGTCCGCGCCAAAAAGATGAATCCGACTGATACTACTATCGATTTCTGGTTAGGGATTCTTGCCGAAGAACACCAGGATTGGCCTGCGGCGATCAGGTATTTTGAAGCAGTCCGGAAAAAAGATTCTACACCTATGATACTGGTGCGGTTGAGCTATTATTACTCATCTTTAAAAAACTATAAAAAAGCGGTCCGCTATCTTCAGCAGGTGTCCAGGCAGGAACCGAAAAATCCAAATCTTTATTATCTTCTCGGGCTTGCATATATGGATATGAATAAATATAAACAGGCTGATGAAAATTTCCTCAAGGCGCTCGAGCGGCGGCCGGATTCGGTAGAGGCGCATTTTCATCGGGGGGTCATGTTTGATCAGTGGGGAAAATTCGATAAGGCAGTACCGGAACTTGAAAAGGCGTTTGCGTTGGACCCGCAGTATGCCCCGTCGCTTAACTATTTAGGATATTCGTACGTCGATCGCGGTGTACACCTTGACGAGGCAGAGCCGTTAATCAAGCGCGCCTTGATTGTTGAGCCGGACAATGGTTCATATCGTGATTCGCTGGGCTGGTTATATTTTAAACAGGGCAAATATTCAGATGCAGAGCGCGAATTGTCGCAGGCTGTAACACAATTTCCCGATCCCGTTGTGTTCGAGCATTTAGGCGACGTGCTGATAAAACTAAACAAAACTACAGATGCCTGGGAGGCATACCGCGCGGCGCTTGACCGTGCACCAGATAACAATCAGGTGCGAAAAAAGCTAAAAGCACTCGAAAAACTTGTGCTTCCGGGGACTATTCAGCGCAAGCTTCTCAAACGTGCAGAGGACAATCTTAAACAAATTCGCTCAATGAATGCGACAGTTCTTGTTTCGGCCGCATCACAGGATTTTAATTTCCGGTCATTCGGCAGGTTCAAATATTTGCGTCCATCATCATGGCGGGTTGACATTCTTGGCAGTTTCCTGGCTCCCCAGTTCGCGGTGATTGCCACTCCTGATATCCTTGTCTACCCGGCGGCTATTTCGCAAAATGTTACACCTGAACAGTTGAGACTTCTCGGTTCAGTGATGGACTGGTTTAATGGAGCGCTGATTGACCGGTTTGATTCGGATAAAACGATCATCTCTTCGCATGGTAATAAAATCTACTATCGTTTGGACACGGCTGTTATGGTACTGGACAAGCGTGATGGTATCCTGGAAGAGTGTACTTCGCCTGATTACCAGGTCACATTCAAAGACTACCATTCTCAGGATGGTGTTGCCGTGCCTTGTCGTATCCAGGCGGGATGGAAATCTCACCATGTGTCTGCCGAAATAACCTTTAAATCCCTTATCATTAATGAACCGGTTGAACCCTCTGAATTTCAATGGACAGGCCAAACCCCATGACCGTTGTCATAGAAGCCCCTGCCAAAATAAACCTTTTCCTGGAAGTTGTAAACCGCAGAAAAGATAATTACCACAACATCATATCAATCATGCAGTCCGTTAGTTTGTATGATCGTATCACCATCGAGCCGCATCCTCGCGCATTGTCGTTGAGCTGTAACTGGGCTGATCTGCCAACCGATTCTCGCAATCTGGCGATGCGTGCGGCGGTTGCGCTTAAGGAAAAAACAGGAGTGCGGTGCGGTGCCGCGATCAGGCTTGAAAAAAATATTCCTCTTGGTGCGGGTCTGGGCGGTGGATCATCTGATGCCGCTGGCGTGCTCAAGGGATTAATCAATCTGTGGGATATTCGTGTGTCGCGCCGTGAACAGGTGCAGCTGGCAACGTCTCTTGGTGCTGATGTCCCCTTTTTTCTTAAAGGAGGCAGAGCACGTGCGACTAATATCGGAGATCGGCTCATCTCCCTGCCGGTCAAGAGAAAACAATGGTATATCCTGGTAAACCCCGGAATCTCTGTATCAACCCCCTGGGTATATGGCAAACTCCGCTTCCCTTTGACAAAAAGGCCAGAAAATAATAGAATAACAAAGCTTTTTAACCGTCTTGAAGAAGTAGTATTGCCGCACTATCCGGCTATCCGGAAAATAAAAGATATTCTCACGGCGGAAGGTATTAAGTCCATGATGTCAGGTTCCGGGGCAACGGTATTTGGCATTGTTTCCGGCGAACGTGAAGGGACGGCACTACAGAAGGTCCTCAAAAAGTATCGCTGGAAAACGTGGGTGGTGCATACAGTATAAAGTCGCTAATCTGAGATGTGATTATCAGCATCAGAAGAAATCACATTTCAGTTTTTTCATTTCATATGCTCCATTCGCCTCGGCGAATTCCGGGATGGTGTAATGGCAGCACAAGGGAATTTGGATCCCTTTGTCTAGGTTCGAATCCTAGTCCCGGAGGATTTTTTATTTATGAGAAAAAACAAACTTGCCGTAATCATTCTTGCTGCGGGGGAAGGTACCCGCATGAAATCGGAGACCGCTAAGGTTGTGCACCAGGTGGGCGGTCGTTCGCTGGTGAGCTGGGTGGTGTCAGCTGTCAAAGGACTCAAACCATCGGATGTGTTTGTTATTGTCGGTCATAAGGCTGACCAAGTCCGTCACGTTTTGTCCGAAGAAAAAGTGACTTTTGTTGTACAGAAAAATCAGCATGGATCAGGACACGCGGTATTACAGTGTGCCCCTCATTTGCGAACATTTTGTGGAGATATCCTTGTTTTGTGTGCCGACACACCGCTGATAACTACGGAAACGCTACGCTCTTTACTGAAATATCATCGGGATTCACGGTATGCAGCCACTGTTTTATCGGCCAACTTTGATGATCCATTCGGGTACGGCCGCATTGCACGCCGGGTTGACGGTTCGGTTGAAGCCATCATTGAAGAGAAGGATGCGACTGCTGAGCAGCGAAAGATTCATGAGATCAACAGCGGTATCTATTGTTTTTCGAGTCCGGATGTCTGGAGCGCTCTCAAAAAAATTACTCCCAATAATGTGAAAAAAGAATATTACTTAACTGATGTCATAGAAATATTTAATCATGGGGGCCGTACCGTTGGCGCCTGCTCCATAGGAGTGCCGCTCGAGATTCTTGGGGTCAATACACGCGTTGAACTAGCGCTGGCCGAACGATATATCCGTTCGAGTATTGTGCGTCAGCACATGCTTAATGGCGTAACGATCATCGATCCGGACCATACGTATATTTCGCCCGAGACACGCATTGGCCGTGATACGGTGATATATCCCGGAACTGTTATCGAAGGGACGACTGTGATCGGTGAACAATGTGTTATCGAGCCTTATAGTGTAGTGACGCAAGCACATCTTGAAGACGGAGTGCATATCGGTCCGTTTGCGCATCTGCGGGCCGGTTCTATCATTAAGGCAGGCGGAAAAGTAGGTAATTTTAGCGAAATTAAAAAATCCGTCATCGGTCCACGGTCAAAAGTTAATCATCTTTCCTATATCGGAGATGCGGTCCTGGGTGAGGATGTTAATGTTGGCGCAGGAACAATCACCTGCAATTTCGATGGCCAACGCAAACATCAGACTATTATTGGCAACCGCGTGTTCGTTGGATCTAATACGAATCTGGTTGCTCCGGTTACTATCGGAGCAGAGGTGGTTATTGCTGCAGGATCGACAATAACGGAAGATGTGCCGGCACAATCTCTGGCTATCGCACGCGCCCGGCAGACAAACAAACTTGCATATCGAAAGACAGCAGGAAAAAAATCCTGACAACAGCTATGACAGTCAGCGATTGCGACGATACTACTCGGGGTTGTGCAGTTGGTGATTTAAGTCAATAATCAGTTTCCGGTTCACGGTCATGGTCAAATTCTTTAATTGTCGTTACAATGGATTAAGAGGGGAAATATGGAGCTGAAAATCATTACCGGAAATGCGAACCGCCAGTTGTCGGAAGAAATTGTTCAGCACCTGGGAGTGACACTTACCAATGCGGTCATTAATCGGTTCAGCGATGGTGAAATTCAGGTGAAGATCGCTGAAAATGTTCGTGGCGCGGATTGTTTCATCATTCAGCCGACCTGCGCGCCAGCTAATGAACATCTGATGGAACTCTTGATTGTCTGCGATGCCCTCCGTCGATCATCGGCGCGCCGGATAACGGCCGTTCTGCCCTACTATGGATACGGGCGACAGGACCGCAAGTCTGAGCCACGGGTACCTATCACGGCAAAACTGGTAGCGAATCTGCTGGTTGCTTCCGGTGTTTCACGGGTGTTGACCATGGACCTTCACGCGGGCCAGATTCAGGGATTTTTTGACATACCTGTCGACCATCTTTATGGTATGCCGGTATTTCTCAAATATATAGCAGCAAAAAACATGACTGACCTGGTGGTCGTTTCTCCTGATGCCGGTGGCGTGGAACGCGCGCGGGCATTCGCAAAGCACTTAAATGCTGATCTTGCTATTGTCGATAAACGTCGGCCGCGGCCCAACGAAGCTGCGATCATGAACGTCATCGGCGAAGTCAGAGGCAAGACTGCCATATTGCTCGATGATCTGGTAGATACCGCCGGAACGTTAACGAAAGTTGCGGCAACCATTAAAGAAAAGGGTGCCGTCAGGGTATTGGCGGCCTGTTCACATGGTGTTTTGTCGGGGGCGGCTATTGAAAGGATAGAAGAATCGCCACTTGAAGAACTCATCATCACAAATTCCATTCCGTTGAACACCCGGAAATCAAACAAACTCACGGTACTGACCGTCGCACCGCTTCTGGCTGAAGCAATTAAGCGCATTTATCACGATGAGTCGGTCAGCGCCTTGTTTATGTAATATGAATAGAGAATAGGAGATAGTATTATGAAAGAAGTCATGCTCAACGCAGATGTCAGAGATCTTTCGACAAAACACACATTGAAAGTTTTACGAAAAGGTGGTAAAGTCCCCGCGGTGTATTACGGGCATCATGAAAAACCGATGAGCCTTGCCATTGAAGCTAAACTATTCGATGAGATCGTCAAAAAAGACGGCGCAAATGCGCTGATAAATTTGAAGATGAAGGACGAATCTAAAACGGCGATCGTCAAACAGATTCAACGTGATTGCATCTCTCAAAAGGCGATTCATGTTGATTTTCAGGCCGTATCTCTCAAGGAAATGATTGTTGTCAATGTGCCGCTGCATATTGAAGGAGTCGCACCCGGCGTTAAGAATTCCGGTGGTATCCTTGAACACATACTCCGCGAAATTTCAGTCCGGTGCTTACCAACGGATATTCCCCACAATATCATCGTTGATATTTCATCGCTGGAACTCAATCACTCAATCACGGTTAAAGATCTTGCCCGGATCGACGGTGTTGAATTCCTGTCCGATGAGAATTCCATCATTGTCAATGTAGTCGTTCCCGCTGCCGAAGAAGTAGCGGCAACTCCTGCCGAAGGAGCTGTTGCGGCTGCAACGCCGGGATCCACCGCTGAACCTGAAGTTATTAGCAAAGGCAAAAAAGAGAAAGAAGAAGGCGCCGCAGCTCCGGCCGCTGGCGACAAAAAAGCTGAATCATCTAAGAAGTAAGTAATAAGGGCTAAGGGTTCAAGGGTATAGCAAACATTACGCAGCATCAATGAACATATGAATCCCTCTTGCTTCCTTTGTTTAACCGGTTGTTTGCATCACGATTGTCATGCGATCTCACAGTATCCGTGCACAAGCATAATGCAAAAATAGGTTCAATAAAGTGAACTGAGAGGGATTTGTTTTATGGTGGGAGTTCTCGAGGCGCATATGTGTGTTACGGCAGACATTAAACTTATTGTCGGATTGGGAAATCCTGATGCGCGGTATAACAATACACGACATAATATCGGTTTTGATGTGGTTGAACGGCTGGCTCGACAAGAAAACGTCTCATGGAGTGATATGAAGCTGGGGATTAAAGCTCATGGAACGTGCCTAGCCGGCGGGCAGAGATTATTGAAACCACTTGAGTACATGAACAATTCCGGAGTTGCTGTGCGCGCAGTTGCGGATTACTTCCGGATCACGCCTGCTCAGACTCTGGTCATTGTTGACGATTTTTCATTGTCTCTGGGAGTCCTGCGATTGCGTTCATGCGGATCTGCGGGAGGACACAATGGACTCAAGTCAATCATAGAATATTTTAGTACGATGGAATTTCCCCGTTTGCGGTGCGGTATCGGTCCGGTTCCACCGGGATGGGATCCAGCCGATTTTGTTTTGGCGAAATTTTCTGGCGAAGAGTCGAAAGCTGCCGAAGATATGATTCAACGAGCGGCTATGGTAGTACAAGATGTCATACGCGACGGCTTCAATAAAACCGCCAGTAAAGGGTTAAACTGATATGATCATAACAACTGCTAAACCGTTCGAAGAAATTCTCGAAAATTTGAAAAGCTATACCCGTATTTTTGTGGTCGGCTGCGGTGCCTGTGCGACCAAATGTCAGACCGGAGATGAAGAAGCGCTCAAGAAGGCTGTTACCGCGCTTGAGGCCGCAGGCAAAACGGTCACCGGCTCTCTGGTCATTGATACTGCGTGCGATATGCGTCTGGCAAAACGGGATATTGCCAAATCCGCCCAGGCAAACGATGCCGAAGTGATCCTGATGCTTGCGTGCGGAGCGGGCACTCAGGCAGTTGGGACAGTGGTTGATAAGCCCGTTTCTCCGGGGCTTAATCCGGTGTTTGTCGGCACAACGGAACGCATCGGGGTATACCGGCAGTTTTGTTCAGTGTGCGGCGATTGTATGCTTGATACTACCGCGGGTATTTGCCCGGTATCGCGATGTTCTAAAGGTCTGGTCAACGGTCCGTGTGGCGGTGTGATAGAAGGGAAATGTGAAGTGGATAATACCCGGGATTGTGCCTGGGCATTGATATATGAGCGTCAAAAGAAACGGGGCAAAGATGTTGATGCCCTGACACGGTACATTGCCCCGCGTAATGTTCATAAACCAAAGGAAATTATTAAAGCAAAGGGCCCCGCCCAGTAAGTCTCACGTGAATCCTTTGGCATAACGAAGCGGTACTGATATGGTCACTAAAAAAATATTTCTTAAAAATTCAGATGAAGCGGTGCAGATTCTCGGCCGGCAAGACGAAAACATCAGACGTTTGGAACGAGAATATAACGTGCAGATTTTCGTTAAACAAAGCGGACATGCCGGTGATTTTTCCCTGGTGGTGCGAGGAGCTGGTGGAAAAGTCGATAAGGCGCTGGCTGAAATCGAATATCTTCGTCGGGATATGACTATCGATCGACAGCACCTATCTGTCACTTCCCTGCCGGCAGAGCAGATGACTTATGAGCAGAACACGGTCTACATTACTTTCCAGGGCAAGCACATTAAGTCGCGTTCTGACCACCAGCTGTCGTACATAGAATCTTTTTTTTCGCATGATCTTGTTTTTGGTATCGGGCCTGCGGGAACCGGTAAAACTTTTCTGGCGGTTGCAGGTGCGTTGCGAGCGCTGCAGGCGGGGAAGATCTCCCGTATTGTAATCACCCGCCCGGTAGTGGAAGCGGGTGAAAAACTGGGATTTCTGCCGGGTGATCTTTATGAAAAAATTAATCCCTATCTCAAACCGCTCTACGATGCGTTTTATTTTATGGTCGGTCCCGACCGGTTCCGGTTTCTCCGTGAGGAAGAAACCATCGAAATAGTTCCGCTTGCCTACATGCGCGGTCGCACTATTGACAATGCGTTTATTATCCTCGACGAAGCACAGAATACGACTCCTGAGCAAATGAAGATGTTTCTTACCCGGATCGGTTCCGAAAGTCAGGTCATTGTGACTGGTGATGTTACGCAGATCGATCTCGATAGCAGAAAACAGTCAGGACTGATCGTAGCCGAAAAAATATTATCAGGTATTGAAGGTATTAAGTTCGTCCATTTTACTGCTGAAGACGTAGTCCGGCACGAACTAGTAAAAAAAATTATTAAAGCCTATGAGAACGCTAAAGGTAAACTATGATACGAACTATTATCCGTAATATACTGCTGCGATTGCTGCACCGGGTTGAACAGGATCCGTTGTCGACTGCGGTAAGGCGCGGCGGCGCTGCCATCTGGAACAAAGAAATCAATATTCCCAGTTATCTGGTTGCCATTATCAGTATGACTATCTTTTTTGTGGTACTGCTGTTTGAACTCGGTGTCACAACGGTCAATGCTGTTGGACTGTTTCTTTTTCTGGTGATGGTATTTATTTTCTTTTTGTTCTATCTCAAAAATGAAAAACCTCATCTGATTGCTGATAGTGAAGCAGTCATGCTGTTAGGTGTTGTCTGCACGAGCGCAGTTCTGGTCATGCAGTTATCAAAAGACTGGCTGTCTCCTCTGGCAACG
Source organism: Endomicrobiales bacterium (assembly GCA_049508565.1). Classification (GTDB taxonomy): domain Bacteria; phylum Elusimicrobiota; class Endomicrobiia; order Endomicrobiales; family CAIRNS01; genus CAIRNS01. Next base: position 21,901 of record JBELAT010000010.1, read on the forward strand.
CCGCTGGCCGCTTTTACGCTGCTTATCGGGCTTCTCCTGTCGCGAAGCCTGGCACTAATGGTCGCTATAGTGCTCAGTATGATTCTGGCAGTACTCAATGGGTTCAAATTTGAATACTTTTTTATCCAGCTTTTCGGCTCAAGCGCGGGAATCTTTTCTCTGGCCACCATTCGTACCCGTTCGGATTTGTCACGAATCGGCGTCAGAGTAGTTCTTACAAACGTTGTCGCAACGGTCATTGTATGCTTTTTCATTCACTGGAAGTTCGAAGTGCTGGAAATCAATCTTATGTGGGGTGTCGTAAGTGGCGTTTTGTCGATAGTAATCGTCCTGGGTGTTCTTCCCTACCTGGAAACGTTTTTTTCCCGTACCACCAATATAAAACTCATTGAGCTTGCTGACTTTAATCAACCTATATTAAAGCGGTTGATGCTGGAAGCCCCCGGGACGTATCATCATTCTCTGCTTGTGGCAACGCTGGCTGAACCGGCTGCAGAAGCTATTGGCGCCAATGCGCTCTTTGCGCGCGTGGGAGCTTATTACCATGATATCGGAAAACTGACTCACCCAGAATATTTTATTGAGAACCAGCAGGTCACCGCCAGCCCCCATGACCCGCTCAAGCCGACCATGTCGAGCCTGGTAGTTACTTCACATGTTAAGGATGGTGTCGCACTCGCGCAGGCCCATAAGCTTGACCGGGTTATTATTGACCTCATCGAACAGCATCATGGAACGTCTCTCATCCACTACTTCTATCACCGGGCGCTGGAACACAATATCGCCATCCAGCAGGAATCGTTTCGCTATCCCGGCCCGAAACCCCGGAGTAAAGTAAGCGCCATTATCATGTTGGCCGATGCCGTGGAAGCTGCCTCGCGCAGTGTTGAAGACCCTTCTCCTGCCCGTATGAAAGATACGGTTGAACAGGTGATAAATAATAAATTTACCGATGGGCAATTTTCAGAATGCCCCATCACTATGCGTGATCTCAGCACGATTGCAGAAAGCATGATTAATACTCTCGGCGGCATTTATCATGCACGGATCGAATATCAAAAAGTTACACCGTCAACATAGCTTCGTTGCTCATGAGCTTTGGTAGGATGTTAAATTTTCATGAGTACCGTTACCAACATGAGTTGCGATATGGCGTGGCACAGAGTCTCTTTGAGGTGAGTATATCTCATTTAATGGTCTTAGCATAAATCTTTTCGGATTTAAACCCCGCTATCACAGCTTCCTTAAAGATGCTGCGCGACGTACCCTTGAAGATCGGCGTCTCTGTTCCAGGGCGACCATCAACTGCATCCTGGTTTCCGATATCGAAATAAAAAAGCTCAACCGGCGGTACCGTAAGGTACATCGTATTACTGATGTAATCTCTTTTTTGATTGATCATCATGTTGAGCGGGGGAACGTGCAGCTGACCGGTGATATTTATATTGCCGCCGGTCGATCGCACAAACAGGCTCGTGCCTGCGGACACGCCTGGGAACATGAGCTTGCCTATCTGGTCATTCACGGGGTACTGCATCTTATGGGTTACACCGATTATACCCCGCAGGAAAAAGCAAAGATGTTTTCCATCCAAGACAAAATATGGTCCGCTTTGCAGTGATACTGTTGACGTGAGCAGCGGCTGTCAGACAAGACAATGGCAAAATAGTTGTTAAACATGTTGATACTTATTTCGGCTTTTCTCATTGTATGTCTTTTTGCTCTCTCCGCTTTCTGGGCAGGATCAGAAACTGCGTTGACAAGCCTTTCAAAATACCGCATTAAAAAACTGATCGCGTTCAATACATCGCTGTCCGCCCCCCTGGGAGAATGGCTGGAATCTCCCTACTACCTGATCACGACCATTCTTGTAGGCAATACTGTGACCAACATGGCCCTGAGCTTCTTGTGCACGCTGCTGCTGGTCAACGTGTTTTCTTCGCTCAACACGGAAATCATTGAATTATTCGACTGGCTGGGGGTAACCTTTCTTGTCCTGGTATTTGGTGAAGTTACACCGAAAATTTTCTGCAGGGCAAATCCAGAAAAAATA
>JBELAT010000100.1:0-8555 GCA_049508565.1 Endomicrobiales bacterium
TTATATGGGATGTTGAATAGTCCGGCAGCACTTTTATTGTGATGCACACGCTTTTTACTAACGAAATAGCACCAACGCGAGGAAAATATGAGAATAAACCGTAAAGGGAAAGTACTGTGCGGCTGTATCATCATGGGAGTACTCACTAGTTATGCGGTTGCCGTGCGGGCTGACACCGCTGACAGTCCTGCGTTCGCCGACGAGAAGACTATGGAGTCAAATATTAAAAAATCGGTTGATTTTTATGATACTGCTTTACAGAATTTCAATAACGGGAATCTTCCGCTGGCAATGAAAAATATCGATCAATCCCTGGAATGCGATCCGGGAAATCAAGAAGCCATTGATTTGCGCCAAAAGCTTACAGACCGCATGGCTCAGGAAGACGTCACCGATAATTCTGTAGCGAAACCGAACGCCGAGCCAGCTCAATTGCCGGCCCACGGCCTGGATCAAGTCACCTCCACTGCACCGGCCGTTTCCATCAGTGAACAGACGGACGCTGAAAAGACGATACAGAAGAACAAGGCAAAAGCTGCCAGATATTGTGAGGCTGCTCGTAAAGATTTAAAAAAAGAAAATCTTTCCAGCGCGCAAAAGAAAATTGCTCAATCTTTGGCACTTGATCCCCAAAACAAGGACGCTCTTGATTTAAGCAAGCAAATAACTGATCAAATAAATCAGAAAAATGCGGCACCACCTCCCCCGGTTGTAGTCAAGAGTGTTCAACCTGTTGTTTCAGCCGAACAGACTGAAATGCAGAAAACCAAGGAACAGGCGGTTAAATATTTCGAAGATGCCCTTAATTATTTTGATAAAGGCAATCTCTCACGTGCAAAAAAGAACATTGACATGTCCTTGAAATATGATTCACTCAATCAGCCGGCTCTTGATTTATCGCAAAAGATCAATGACCGTATTGCACAAGAAGCGGCGGCTCTGGAAGAAGCCAAAAAGAACAGCGCATCCGAATCCGCTGTTTCGACATCTGATTCGCTGCGCTGGCTTAAACGTGCTCAGAAAGCGTATATGAACCGTGACATTAGTCTTGCTCTGTCCTATTGCGATTCTTCATTAAAATCCGATCCGTCAACCGTTCCTGCACAACAGCTTCAAACGCGTTTACAGTCGCTTCAAGCGCGATTGAATACCGTTAAAAGTGATATGATTGAATCATATCTTTCTAGGGCGGAAGAGTTGATTAAAGGGCAAAACCCTGTTGAGGCTATCTGGTGGATTAACCGAACTATCGCTATAGTTCCTGAAGATAAACGGGCTCTCGGACTATTCAATACCGCCCGGGAAGCTGCGAAAGATGTTTTAGCCAGTATTAAAGATTCATCTGCGAGAAAGAAAATCAATCGTATAGTGGACTATTTCATTGATGACAATTTTATCAGTGCAGATCAAGTTGCACGGGAACTGCAGAAAGAGTATCCCCTGGCGACCAGTTTAACATCGATTGTTGAGAATCATCTGATGGAAGAAGTTAATCGGGATAAGGCTCAAAAACAGTATGAACTGGCCTTTGCCGATATCAGGGCAGGCCGTTATGAAAACGCATTCACCGATGTTAAGATGTCATTATTTTTCGATCCTGATAATTTCCCGGCCCGTAGTTTGCTTGAACAAGTACAGTTTGAAATGCTCAACATGACTCAAACAGATGCTCACTGAAAATGTATGCCGTCTTGATCTCCGATGAATTTTGGTCAGGGTTGGGGTTTTTCATGGATTTCAGTGGCTTTTATAGAGGTTTCATACTCTGGAGTTTCAGTCGCTGCAGAGCTATTTTGACAGCATTTCAAAATGATATAGCTGTATATAAAATCACCATGGGTTTATGCGTGTGCCGGGAAAGCTTGAAAGTCGGGTTTATTTGTTAAAATATCGGTTCAAGTCCTGTCAATCGTCCTGAAAAGTAACCCCCAAGCGCCCCCCCATGCGAAATTGACTTTCTTGCCTTAAATTGTTATAACTATCTCACAGATTGAGTTGAGACAAGATTGCCAGGGACGCGTTTTCGCGGCGATGGGCATCAATCAACGCGAAGCGGCCTTTTTTATTTATTATGATTAAACTACACCGTTTAAACGGGCAGGAAGTCATTCTCAATGCCGAGCTTATTGAAACCGTTGACGCCGTTCCGGATACCGTGATCAACCTGGTTAATGGTAACCGTTTTGTAGTAAAAGAGTCAATGGAAACCGTTTTCAAGCTGGCGCTTGAGTACCGTCAGGCGATTGCTCGTCCCGGTGTCAGTGGTGCACTTACAGCAGATCCGAATAAAAAATAGATAACAAACGGCTTCGGCCGAGATTTGAAAGGAGTCATGTGATCATGGCTAAGAATGTTTATTCTTTTGGTGGTGGCAAGGCTGATGGCAACGAGAGTATGAAAAACCTGCTGGGTGGTAAAGGCGCTAATCTTGCAGAGATGGCAGGCAATAAGAATCTGCGTTTACCGGTCCCTCCGGGTTTTACCATTACAACTGAAGTGTGCACCTACTATTACGAGCACAAAAAAACCTATCCCAAAACCCTTAAAGAAGAAGTCAATAAAGCACTTGCCCGTGTCGAAGCTCTTATGGGCAAGAAATTTGGCGATTCCAAGAATCCTCTTCTCGTATCCGTTCGTTCCGGTGCACGCAAATCTATGCCGGGCATGATGGAAACGGTGCTCAATGTCGGTCTCACTGAAAAGACAATACCGGGTCTTATAGAGCAATCAGGGAGTGAGCGGTTTGTGTATGATGCGTATCGCCGTCTCATCATGATGTATTCTGATGTGGTGATGGAAAAAGCTGCCGGTATTGAGCCCGAAAATGACGAATCCGGCATTCGTAAACAACTCGAAAAAATAATGGGTACCATGAAAAAGAAAAATGGGGTTACCCTCGATACCGATCTTGACGCGCAAGATCTTAAAACCCTCTGTGCACAGTTCAAAGAAAAAATAAAAGAAGTCCTCAAAAAAGAGTTTCCCGATAATCCGATGGAACAGCTGTGGGGCGGGATCGGCGCAGTATTTTCGTCCTGGAACGGTAAGCGTGCGGTATCGTATCGTAATATTGAAGGCATCCCGCATGAATGGGGTACTGCTGTTACTGTTCAGACCATGGTTTTTGGCAACATGGGCAATAATTCAGCGACTGGCGTAGCATTTACCCGTAACCCCGGAACAGGCGAAGGGAAATTCTACGGAGAATACCTCATCAATGCACAGGGAGAAGATGTTGTGGCCGGTATCAGGACCCCGGCACCTATCAATAAAGCCTCTACAAGCGAGCATAACAAAGAACTTGTAACCCTTGAACAGGCCATGCCGAAAATCTATGATGAGCTCTTTGATATTCAACTCCGGCTTGAGAAACATTATCGTGACATGCAGGACATAGAATTCACCATCGAAAACGGACGGTTGTTCATGCTTCAGTGCCGGATTGGCAAACGTAACGGTCCTGCTGCGGTAAAGATGGCGATGGACATGCTCAAAGAAAAGTTTATTACCAAGGAAGAAGCTATCTCTCGTGTAACACCGGATCAGCTCGATGAACTGCTCCATCCGATTATTAATCCCAAAGAAGAGACCGCCAGCAAGCCGATCGCTAAAGGATTGCCTGCAGGTCCCGGCGGGGCAACCGGAATGATTGTGTTCTCGGCAGTGGCAGCGGTTGCATGGGCAAAAGAAGGCAAAAAAGTCATTCTTGTCCGTGAAGAAACAAACCCGGAAGATGTTGAAGGTATGCGCGCGGCGCAGGCGATTTTGACTGCTCGCGGTGGCATGACGTCACACGCTGCTTTGGTGGCGCGCGGATGGGGTAAGTGCTGTATTGTTGGTTGTGGCGGGTTGCATGTTGATTATTTTTCTAAAACGATGACTGCCAGTGGCAAGGTCTTCAAAGAGGGCGATTGGATCACGATGAATGGATCCAAAGGTAATGTCTATGAAGGCAAACTTAATATGGTTGATGCGACGGAAGAAAACGATATTTTGTTCTCATTCCTTAAGGTCTGCGATTCCGTGCGCACACTGAAGATCCGGACGAATGCCGATACCCCGGAAGATGCAAAAAAAGCCCGGGCATTTGGCGCGGAAGGTATCGGGCTTTTCAGAACCGAGCATATGTTTTACGGGCTTAACTCTGAAAAACCGCTGTTCATTCTCCGCAAGATGATCGTTTCTAAATCCATAGAGGAACGGCGCTTAGCTCTCAGCGAACTGTTCCCGTTTGTTAAGTCAGATATCAAAGGAACTATGGAAGCTATGGACGGATTTCCCGTGACCGTACGTCTTCTGGATCCTCCGTTGCACGAGTTCATTCCCCGCGATGAAAAGCAACAGGAAAATCTCTCGGCAAGCCTTGGCATCACAGCACAGGAATTCAAACGTCGTGCTGATGCTCTTCACGAAAGCAATCCGATGATGGGTCACCGTGGTGTGCGTCTGGGTATTACCTATCCGGAAGTGACCGAAATGCAGGTCAGAGCAATTTTTGAAGCTGCTGCGGAACTTTTGAAAGCCGGGAAAAAAGTGACACCGGAGATCATGGTCCCCGTGGTGTGCTCGACTAATGAACTGCTCAACCAGCAGGCAATCGTCAAAAAAGTGTATGCTGAAGTGTTGAAAAAGTACGGTTTAAAAAAGATTCCGTATATGTTCGGCACGATGATTGAAATTCCGCGCGCCGCGCTTATCGCTGATAAGCTGGCTGAAGTTGCTGAGTTCTTCTCATTTGGAACTAATGACCTGACACAGATGGGTTTTGGTTTCTCGCGAGACGATATAGGCGGGTTCCTTCCCGAATATCTCAAGCAGAACATTCTGCCTGCTGATCCGTTTCAGACTATCGACCAAGATGGTATTGGAGAATTGATCGAGATCGGTGTTACCCGCGGACGAAAGACAAAAAAAGATCTTAAGATCGGAATCTGCGGCGAACATGGCGGAGAACCGAAGTCCGTTGACTTCTGCCACGGAATCGGGATGAATTATGTATCCTGCTCGCCTTTCCGGGTGCCTATTGCGCGTCTTGCTTCCGCACAGGCGGTTCTTAAGCGCAGTGCTTCAAACAAAAAAAAGAAATAAACTCGTAACGAGCTATAGCTCGTGATTGTTTAGAGAAGCCGGGATCAGTAATGATCCCGGCTTCTCTATTTGATATAATGATTGTATGATAACTAAACAACTTATCGAGCGGATGTTTGATGCGGCAAGTATACAACGGTGGAACGATCACGTGCGGCCCATGGATCTCTCCGAGCTCGACAAACAGGCACATAAGATGATCATTGCCTGGATGATGGCCCGTCTTGAACAGGATAATGGTACGCCGATAGATTGGGGTATGCTCATTGAAGGCGCAATGGCAGAGTTCTTTTCTCGTGTGATCATGACGGATATCAAGCCGGCAGTGTTTCGCAAAATGATGGCTGAGAAGGGAATGGAGCTGACCGCGGCAATAATAGAGCAGCTGGAAGGCGATTTTAAAAAAGTTCCGTGCAGTTTTCCTGAGCGTTTTGAGAAATACCTGCGCGTGCCGGCATATGCAGCCCGAGAAAAACAGATTCTTAAGGCTGCCCACTTTTTATCGACTTACTGGGAGTTTCAAATCATCGACACGTTAAATAGTGGTATGCACGGTATCGAAATGACGCGCGCGGAGATCAACGGTCAGCTGCACGATTATGATGCGATCGGGGCATATAAAAAGATATTAAACGATAAAAAACTATATGGATTTTTAAATATGTGCGGTCAACTGCGTTTTCAGCAGCGCTGGGCGCAAACTCCCCGAGTCCCCAAAACGTCGGTGCTCGGGCATATGCTTATTGTTGCCATGCTTTCTTATTTTGTTTCGCTAGAGATTGGCGCATGTCCGAAACGATTGTATAACAATTTTTTTGGAGCATTATTTCATGACCTGCCAGAAATTCTTACGCGTGATATAGTCCGGTCGGTTAAATATTCTGTCAAAGGGCTCGATGCGATCATTAAAGAATATGAGCAAAAACAAGTAAATGAAAAAATATTGCCACTGATTCCTCCCGGCTGGCATGATGAGATTAAATATTTTGTGCAGAATGAATTTGCAAATAAAATAATGGTTAAAGAGAAACAAAAAGACACCGCTGATAATGGCGGGGTGGTGCGGATCGTAGATTGCATCAAGCCGGCATGGAACCGAGACCAGTACGCTCCTTATGACGGAGCGATTATCGAGATTTGTGATAAATTTTCGGCTTTTGTTGAGGCATCATTATCGATTGAGTACGGGATTCGCTCTGCGAATCTTGTGACAGCTAAAAAGAAGGTGTATCAACAATATAAATCAACCAACCTCTGTGGGTTCAACTTCGGGCGGCTTTTTTCCTATTTTGTCTAAACTGGTGTGAAATAATTTGTGCATGAAATATGAGGAGCAATCACCAAAGGAACATCATTCCTTTTCTGATTGCTTTTTTTCGATGTAGATATACGAGTTTGTTTTTTTCTTTTTGAGGGGTAAACATCGTCATCAAAGATAAGAACCGTGCTCACACAATGCGCTTATAAAGATAAACAGGATCTAGCATGCAATTGAGGGATTAAAATCCTGCTTCATCTTCGGAAATCTGGTTTATGGCAGCAGAGCTGTTAGTGCCGGTTGTATCGCTGGTGTCCATGGAAGATGTTTCTTTCGGGAAGTAGTCGGTTGGTTCCGTCCCTTTATCAAAAGCCTCCAAATAGGCTCCGGGAGTTTTTGAAAGAGCAAGCAATCCCGTCTTCGGGTCAATCAATACGAAATCAATCCCTTCGGGAGGGGTGAAATTAATAACCGGTTCACCGGCAAGTGCACCCTGCATAAAGCTCGTCCATATCGGGCAGGCAATACGTCCGCCAGTCATTTTATCGCCGAGCGAGTTTCTGTCATCATATCCCACCCACACGCCGGTGGCGAGTTGAGGTGTGTATCCGACAAACCAGGCATCACTGAAATCATTTGTCGTTCCTGTTTTGCCGGCGCAGGGGCGTCCCAGCGATTGTGCGGCGGTGCCCGTACCATGCTGAACAACACCGCGTAAAAGATTTGTCATCACAAAACAGGTTTGCGGTGAAAGTACTTCCTGTTCATGCGGGATGTTTTCCTCGAGTATTTTTCCATCTCTATCTTCGATGCGGACAATGGCATATGGTTGTGTTTTTATGCCGCCCGATGCGAAAACACCGAAAGCGCCCACCATTTCTAGAAGTGTTACATCGCTTGCGCCAAGGGCGAGTGAAAGGGTATTGGTTAAAGGTGTGGTAATTCCCATGCGTCTGGCATAGTCGATGGCACGCATGGGGCCGATCTCATCGAGTACTTTAATTGCACAGGAATTAAGGGAATGTTCGATAGCGGTGCGCAGAAGGACTTTGTCGTAATATTTCTTTCCGAAATTTTCAGGTGTCCAGACTTTCATCGGATCTTTGACCCAGTCTGGACGGATCGTTGTCAGATAATGAGGATCACGGGAGACCAGCTCCCAGTCCCGGCCGTTATTGACATATACCAGAGGGGTGTCTTCCAACACCGTCGCTGGAGAAAAGCCATTTTCAAGTGCGGCTGTGTAGACAAACGGTTTGAATGCCGATCCCGGTTGGCGCTTTGCCTGGGTTGCCCGGTTAAATTGCGATTGACGGAAATCTCTACCGCCAACCATTGCCCGTATCCCTCCAGTCTTAGGGTCGATTGCCAGTAGTGCCCCCTGAATGGCGACCGGTTTAATTTTTTTTGCTTCAAAATATGAACTGCGGTTCGCGTCGAATGCCGTCAAAGCTTCACCCATTGCTTTTTCAGCTGCTTTCTGAGCTTTGATATCGAGGGTTGTATATATGGACAGTCCACCGCGATAAATCATGTCATTACCATATTTTGGTTCAAGCTGTGTCCGGACATATTCAATAAAGTAAGGGGCGACGGCCGTCGGGATAGCTATTTTTTCTGTATTAAGGGCAACGGCATTGGCTTGTTTTTCATCCGCCGCAGTAATATATTTCAATTCACGCATCCGCCGTAAAACAGTCGCACGCCGCGTGAGCGCACGTTCAGGATTGTGAAAAGGAGAATAGTAGTTTGGTGCGCGCGGGAGACCTCCGAGCATTGCACATTCGGCGAGATTTAAATCCCGGACATGTTTTGAAAAATATACCCGTGCCGCCGCTTCAACACCGTACGCTCCTGATCCAAAGTAAATCTGGTTCAAATACAATTGCAATATCTCTTCCTTTGAATAATTACGTTCAAGTTGGAGTGTTAATAGCAGTTCTTTGATTTTTCGGCTCATTGTGCGATCAGGAGTAAGGAAAATGGTTTTGGCCAGCTGCTGCGTGATCGTCGATCCTCCTTGAGCGACCCGGCCTTTGGCAAGATTGCTCATTGCGGCGCGTGCGATCCCTCGGGGAGAAACACCCCAGTGTTTAAAGAAATCATTGTCCTCTATGGATAATACGGCGTTTTGAAGATCAACGGGAATTTCTTTCAAAGGAGTAAGAGTGCGGCGTTCAGTAAATAATTCGGTGATCAGTTCACCCTT
>JBELAT010000101.1:0-8151 GCA_049508565.1 Endomicrobiales bacterium
AACGTTCCCACTGATGTAAATCTGACGTATGGACTATGCAAAAATCTGGAAGTTGGCTTTGATTTTTATGGAGCTAACTATTTTGGCGCTCCCAATGATCCGCTGCAGTTTAATGCCAAGTATGGATTGCCTGAAGGCGCAATTATGCCGGCGATAGCGGTCGGAGGTATGGATTTCGGAACACAGCCCCACGTTACCGATTTTAATATTCTCTACGCTCTCATAGCAAAAACGTTCAAACCGGTAGGAAGGTTCTCCGTGGGCTGTTACAGCGGAAACAGCAAGTTGCTGCTTGATCAAAATGGAGCCTCGGCAAACAATGGAGCGATCTTAAGCTGGGACAAACAGATAAACGACAAATGGTGGGCATCAATAGACTGTTCGACCGGCAAGAGCTGGTACGGCGTGACATCGTTTGGTGGTTCGTACGCATTTGCAACCAACACGAGCGTTCTATTTGCCTATGTGATACCCAACGATCCTTATGCAGTCAATGGGTATGGAAACCATATGGTCACCACTCAACTTGATATTAATTTCTAAGGAGGGGTATTATGCCCGATAATAGAACAAATTCACCTCAAGTAAAACAAACACTGGGTTTGTTGGGAGCCTCAATGAATGCGATGGCGCTGATAGCGCCGGGAGCATTCTTGTGGATCACGTACCAGTTGCAGGCAGCTGCCACGGCGCCTAGTGGGGCGTCGGTTGCTAGCGATATCTGGTTCGGCATACTTGTTGCCCTGGTTATCGCTTTTCTAACCGCGTTTTCGTATGCTCAACTAGCCAAGATTTATCCTGAAGCAGGGTTTGCAAGCGTCACGTACTTTGCTGAAAAGGCGTTTCTTGAATGCAAGACCGGCAAAGACAGGATAGCGGCTCCAACATCGCTTGCGCGTCTGGCAAAACTTGCAACTGGCTGGGCGGCTCACCTGTTCTATTGGGTGTATCCGGGAGTCATGGTGGCGATGATGGCTGAGTTAATCGGTTACATCTATACTGCATTTACCGGTCATGCTCTTTCCGTGCCAGAGCTGGTGATCATTGGAACGGTGTTTGCGTTTGCAACCGGCTATATTGCCTACCGCGGTGTGACTGGATCAACGACAACAGCGATCTGGGTCAACTGTATTCAATGGGTGGCACTGATAATATTTAGCGGACTTGCCATTTGGTATCGTATCAGTAACCCGCAACATGCAGCTCAATGGTCATTTAGCGGATCATGGGATATACTAAAACCCCATTCGATCAATGGTATTTTGGTACAAGCAACAATTGCTATTTTGATATTGGTGGGATTTGAAAGCTCGACCGCGTTAGCGGCAGAGACAAAAGACCCGAAAACGACCATACCGAAAGCAATTATCCTTGCGCTTGTGGTCCAAGGGCTTCTGGCATATCTCTTTGAGTATTTTGCCACTGGCACTATGATCAGCGAGAAACTGGTTTCCGGGACAGCCACCGGAATGGCTGCGGCGGCTGCATCGAGCGCACCTATCGGGGACATGGCCAAGCTGCTGGGAGATAATCTGCTTGGCGGGATTGGGTTCGGGCTGATGATAACGATGGCGGCGACAGTAGCGATTGCTATTATCGGTACTACCTTAAGCTGCATGAACACAGCAGTACGAGTGAGCGCCGGCATGGCTGAAGACCGCGAACTTCCGGAATTCTTAGGTTTTATGAGCGGGAAGTTCAGTACTCCGCACACTGCACTGTGGACGAACGTCATTATATCCTCCCTTATCGCGGCGATTGGAGTTCAGTCGGTAGTCGGTCTGACCGGCATAACACTCGCCTCGAACTTCGGGACGTTTGTGCTGTACGGTCTTACCTGTGTGTGGACCATTGTCGCGTACAAAAACAGGGACGACTTTAACATCTTTAAACATGGGCTGTTGCCCATGCTCGGGATTATTACAAACGTCATCATGCTCGTTGCGATCATCTATCTCTACGCGATTGGTAATGCCGACTCGAAAATGGAAGCGAAAATTTGTTTCTATATTGCGGGAGGATGGGCACTGCTGAGTATCGGGTATGTGATCATAACGTCAGTGGGGAAAACATATGGTCTGAAATTGATCTCTGCAATGATCCGACCTGAAAAACTTAATGTGCTGGTGGAAGTCCTCAAAGACGAAGATTTTATTCTGGGAATGACCGTAACCAAAGTAAAAGGTTTCGGTCGGCAGAAAGGTCATGTCAATGATCCTGAGGCTGAGCCGATCAATGATACTATTTCCTTTATCCCCAAGTTGCGTGTAGAGATGGTCGTCAATGACTGGGATGTTCCTCATGTGATGGCAATCATGCGGGAGGTTCTCTATACCGGCGAGGTTGGCGATGGGAAAATCTTTGTGCTTGATGCACAAGAGGCGATGAGGATTCGTACAGGCGAAAAGGGCATTTACGCTGTATAAAAAGGGGAAAAACAATGAAAAAAATAGAAGCCATAATCAGGCCGGACAAGGTTGGCGATGTGTGTGCGGCGCTTGAGAAGGTCGGACATCCCGGTGTGATGATTACGGAAATCGAAGGCCACGGAAGTCAGCATGGTATCGAACAGCAAATGCGCGGGAAGACATATAAGATTGATCTGCTTAACAAGCATCGGGTCGAGGTTGTTGTTAAAGACAGCGAACTCGAAAAGACGGTCAAAGCTATCACTGAAGCAGCGTATACTGGTAAAGTAGGTGACGGGAAGATATTTATTTATTCTGTTGAAGATGCAATACGCATCAGAACTTCAGAACGCGGCGATTTAGCGGTGTAATCCGTTCTTTACAGCAATGAAGCAGAAAAAGAGATTGACGGGGGTATGCTTTTATTGCTCAAGTTGTATTCTGCCTGTCGGTATCAATGACGATACCGACAGGCAGTTTCGCATTAATACATATAAACCGTAGAATGCGATACTATCATTCCGCGGTTTTATTTTTAACCTACGTTTTGCATTTGAAGCGCCGACAGCTCAATGAAAAACGAGAAAGATGTCAATCACCGAGTGCACGAGATACCAGCAGCCAATGAGTACCGCTGCGATGTTGCCCAGTCGGGTTACGAATGGTTTACGGGTTATTGATCCCGTGAGAGCGAGCGGCAGAAGCCAGGCGCTTGATCCAATATAAAAACCGGAAAAAAACAGTATCGGCTGGAGTATGCTCTTCATCCCCATTGCAATGCTCATTCCCATCAGAAAGGGCGGACAGACGTTTATGCCCAGCACAAATCCTGCGTAGAATGGAAATGAGCTGCCTGCGTGGCGCTGCAAAGGACCGCAGAACCGGATGCCCGGCTTGAGCGCGCCCAGCGCGTTGCCGATCATCCAGAGCGAGAGCAACAGGGTCATTACCGAAAATATCCGTACATCGACCCGTCCGTCAAAATATATCCCCAGCCACCCGGCAGTCGCCGCGAATAAAAGATATGCGATCAGCCTTCCTGTCATGAATTGGATCAAGGGCCCGGCAGGCTTTTTATCGTGAGAAAATAAAAAGGGAAGAAAAACCGGTGCACAGGTGGTTATACAGCCGATATTGTTTGCAAGGCCGAGTACCAAGCCCGACAGAAGGACCGATGATCTCATTGGGGGTCTTCAAATGCAAATACGGTGAAGATATATAATTCCGTGTCCGGTTTATTCCAGGCATCGGGCGCGAGACCCGCTTTTTGGCGGCAGAGCTCATCCATGAAATCCTTTTTAGTTGAAAAATGTTCCCAGACTTGTGGTAAGAACAACCCGCCATGTGTCCCTTTCCGCACGACGACGCCGTTGACGTTCTGACGTATCTCGTCAGGATTAGAAATCCGCTTCATCGGTGATAAAACCGATATCTCGATATGAATATCCTTCAGCTCATCGGCGGTCACCGGAGAGAACCGGTAATCTTCAACGGCGGCGGCGATAGCCATTCGGCTGACAGCGGTTTCAAGTGGTGCCTGTGGCTGGGTTGTGCCGATACAGCCGCGAAGATCGCCATGTTTGGTAAGAGTGACAAACACCGCTGCCGGCTCTGAAAGCTGGGGGTCGCTTGAGGTGATGGTCGGATATTTTCCTGTTTGTAAGTACTGTTCAATCGATGAACGGGCGGTACGCAGTAACTGTGTCTGGTTTGCGCGTGTTACAGAGAAATCATTCATGGTTGCCTCCCGGGCAATGGGTTTTTGTGACGATTGTGACGGCACGTCATGACCTAAAAATACGGCAGCGCCGTATCCGACTACACGCGAGTGGTCACCGGTGACATCACCCGCATTAGCGTATGTGAGTACCTGCACTTTTTGTGCGCCGAGTTCGTGGGCCGCGTACATGACGGTAAAGACAGATTCCTGGCCGCAGAATACACACTCTTCGTTAGGGATCGATGACGACATGAGTCCGTCAATGGTGTTTTTCAACTGGGGAGGGTCGAACGAAACAAGCGATTTTAATGCTGCCGTATCAGCCATATTTGCATTGGCCCAGGAAGGATAATGCGACATATCGGAGGAGGCAATAATAACCGTTGTCCGGCTCAACCCTTTTGCCCGCACAACCGCTGCCACAGCCTGACCAATAGCGTGGCAATCCTCTAGTGACTGGTTTCCCATGAGAATGGGAACAATAGAAAACTTTTTGAGTTTACGTTGCAAAAATGGCAGCTGCACTTCAAGAGAGTGCTCAGGCTTGTGCGGTGCGGTATCGGCGGTGAGAAGCGGGGTTTGTGCAAGGATTGCGTGTGTGAGCACGGAATCGATGGGGACCGTGCCTAGAGGGGTTGCAAATGAACCGGAGGCATACACCGCACCTTTACGTAAAAGAAAATGATGACTGTTGCCAATGAGAATAACCGTCGTTATGCGGGTGGGATCAAGCAGGGCATAGGAATATGCCGCAACCTGTCCGGAATACACATATCCGGCGTGGGGTACCAGCAGGGCGACCGGAAAGCTGGTAACGTTCTGGTGAGGGACTAAGCTAAAAAATCCATCGACCATCCGGGTAAGTTCAGCTTTATCACCGGGATAAAACTGTCCCGCTACCGCTGGCTGGCGGATATCGGAAACCGGTTCGCACGATGCAACGCATGACAGAAAAAGCAGTGCGAAGACAGATAGTTTCATGCAATTCTCCTCGATAGTCGTACGGCCATGTGTTATCGGAAAGAGCTTTTTGTTGCAGGGTTCGCATGGTGCGATTAAACCGCAATTGGCGCTGTGTTATTAGTGCCACACACCCGCAATCTTATAGCCGCAATACATACATTTACCATCAATAATGTGATCGTTCTCAACAAAATATCCTTTACGTTCGATGAGCAATTTTCCGCAATGGGGACACCACGTGTTTTCATACCGGTGACCGGGAACGTTGCCGATATACACATAATTTATGCCCTGCTCTTTTGCCAGTGCGTATGCCTGCTCGAGCGTTTTTAACGGTGTTGGCGGAATATGCGTCAGCCGGTGCTGGGGAAAAAACCGGAGAAAATGAACGGGAACGTCATGGCCGAGGTTTGTTGCGACCCACTCAACAAACTTCTTAAGCTCCGCGGGATCATCATTGAGCGTGGGGATGACAAGATACCCTACTTCTACCCAGACGCCGTTGTGTTTAAGGACAGTCAGAGTTTCAAGTACCGGAGCCAGTCGCGCGGCACCAATCTGCTTGTATGCCCGGTCGGAAAATCCTTTGAGATCAACATTTGCCGCATCAATAACACTGCACAGGTTTTTGAGTGGGCCGGGATTGATATACCCGCACGATACCAGCACATTTTTTATGCCTTGTTTTTTCGCGCGAGCAGCGGTGTCGAACATGTATTCATAAAATACTGTCGGCTCGCTGTACGTAAACGAAATAGATTGACATTTTCTGGTCCGTGCTGCGGTGACAACGTCATCGGGCATCATCGTGACCGATGAAATAGTACCCGGCTCCGCCTGTGATATGTTCCAGTTCTGACAGAAAGCACACCGCAAATTACATCCCGCCGCTGCTATAGAAAATGTTTCTGATGCCGGCAAAAATTGAAATAACGGTTTTTTTTCAATGGGGTCAACGTTCGCCGCTACCACCTGTCCATAGGTCAGAGACACCATTTTACCGTTGACGTTACGCCGTACCCGGCATACACCCGTCTCACCTTCTTTGAGCAGGCACGCGCGCGGACACAGAAGGCATTGCACGTCGCCCGACAAAGTGGTTTCGTAGTACTGTGCTTCTTTGGCACTGAGAGTACAGGGAAAACTATACACGAAAAGCAGTAGTGCAACAATATATTTCATGCTCTTGATTAAGAGATCTTGCCGGGGGAATATTAGACCGAGATGATCTTGAACGAAAAAATATTTATCCCTGCGGAACCAGATCCCACGATTCTTCGCCTATGAGTTTTTCAATATCCCCGGTAAACTGCGGGGTAAACTTTACGGTCATCTCGGTTTCGATGATATACTCCCCGCTCCCGGGGACTGTCACATCAATAATGACGGGCGATTTCCCGGGATGAGATTCCATAATGGTTTTTATTTTTTCAAGCATTTCGTCTTCAAGGCCCGGAGTTGATATTTTCAGTCGTATCGTGCCGATATGGGGTGTCAGCCGCTGTTTTGCCTCATCAAGAGACATAATCTCTTCTGCCAACATCTCGGTACCGCCGTCGCGTCCCGACAATTTTCCTTTTACAACAACGATCGTGTTGGGTACGATATACCGGGCAAGTCCGCTCGCGTAGCTCTTGGGGAAAACCACCACCTCAACCTGGCCATGGAGGTCTTCAAGCTTAAACCGGGCATACGGTTCCTTTTTTTCTTTGGTCACCAGTTTCTTGGCGCTGGCTATCATGCCGGCCAGCCGCACCAGAGGTGCCGAGCGGGGGTCGGCTGATCCGGGGGGGAGTTTGTCGAGCCGGTACTGGGAGTATGCCAGTAAATCATGTTGATGTTGCGAAAGAGGGTGTCCGGAAAGATAGAAACCCAGTACTTCCTTTTCTTGTGCCAGAGCGTCATGCTCTGTCCAGGCTTGCACGGCGGGAGAGGTTGACTGAGCAGAAGTAACAATCGCAGCTTCATCAAATAGTAAGCCCTGGCCTATGGCTGTGTCTCTCTGCTGGGCCGAGGCGCGGCCGATAGAGGAATCTATCTGTGAAGTCAGTTCCGCGCGGATCGTGGTATATGGTTTTCCGAACGTGTCGCATGCCCCGGCTTTGATCAACGATTCAAGAACTTTTCGGTTGGTTGCTTTTGCATCGATCCTGCCGATGAAATCCTCCCAACTCTTAAAGGGGCCGTTGAGCGTGCGGGCATTGACAATCGATTCAGCGGCACCGGTGCCGACATTTTTTATGGCAACCAGTCCAAATCGGATAGCAGTGCCTTCCATCGCAAATCGTTCGAAAGATGTTTGTATGTCGGGCGGCAGTATGGCGATACCCATGTTTTCAGCATCGTGAATATAACCGACGATCTTGCTTTCTTCGTCTTCCTTGACTACTGCAGAATGGCCTATTTCGGAATTTAACAGGGCTGTCATATATTGCTGCGGATAATTGGCTTTGAGAAATGCTGTACGGTAGGAAACCATGCCGTACGCAGCGGCATGGGATTTATTGAATCCGTACCCGCCGAAATGGACGATCTGATCGAAAACTTTTTCAGCCAGTTTTTTTTCAATCCCCTTCTTATCGGCACCCGCAACGAAATTTCCGCGTTGTTTCTCAATCTCCTCCGGTATCTTTTTACCCATGGCTTTGCGCAGCCCGTCGGCCTGTCCCGCGGTAAAACCGGCCATATCCGTTGCGATGCGCATCACCTGCTCCTGATATAATATGACGCCGTAGGTATCCTTGAGGATCGGTTCCAGAACCTGATGGTCGTATTTGACTTTGGTTTTACCGTGCTTTCTCGCAATGAATTCGTCGATCATCCCGGCGCCTATCGGTCCCGGGCGGTACAGCGCGTTGAGGGCGATTATATCCTCAAGTGTCGTGGGTATGAGTTTGCGCAAGAGGTCGCGCATGCCTTTTGATTCAAACTGAAACACACCCAGTGCTCGCGCATTGTGGAGCAGCTTAAATGTCGGCTCGTCACTGAGCGATACCGTTTCAAGGTTAAAA
The DNA here is from genome assembly GCA_049508565.1 of Endomicrobiales bacterium. Lineage (GTDB taxonomy): Bacteria > Elusimicrobiota > Endomicrobiia > Endomicrobiales > CAIRNS01 > CAIRNS01. The sequence continues at coordinate 8,103 of JBELAT010000101.1, forward strand.
CCGGGATTGGTCTTATGAACCATTTTTACCGCGTCGTCAATAACGGTTA
>JBELAT010000102.1:0-8141 GCA_049508565.1 Endomicrobiales bacterium
GGCAGGAATTTTTCAAGATTTTCGGCCTGCAGCTGCCGGCGTTCCATGTTAAGTTTTTCAAGTGCGTCCATGAGTTCGTGTGCCCGATAAACGTCATCGGTGAGCATCAACTCCGCTGCCAGGTCCGCCTTACCGCGCCTTCCGGCGGCATTAAGCAACGGGGTAATACTCCATGAGATAGTTTTTGCCGTTACATCAGACCCGTTTTTCGCCTTGGCCTGGCAGTGTTCAATAAGCGCCCTCACACCCGGTTTCGATGATTGCGCAATTTTTTCCATTCCTATCCATGCAAGTATCCTGTTTTCGCCGGACAACGGCACCATATCCGCAATGGTCCCCAGACCCACAGCATCGAGATGACCGTCTCTGAAAAACTGCATGCGCAAATCGTTGTCCCGGGTATGCCCATAAAATAATTGGCGAAGATGTTCCACTGTTTGACAAGGACTCTCCTGCACCGGGACCGTTTGACAACCAGCCGGTCCGCCGAGCATGGTTTCAAGCAGCGATAATGCCGGAGATCCCTGCATGACAATCAGGACACTTGAAGCAATAAACGATTGCAGTGTTGCAGGTGATACCTTCCCATCCTTTAAAGACAGCTCTGCAACCGGTATGCCGTTGCGGTCTTTGAGCGCCGTCAAGGAGCCCTGCGAATCGGCAAAGACAAAGACCATATCACGATCGTACCACCTACCAAAAGACAGCATGACAGCCTCGGCAACTTTAAATGAAACACCACAGCCTGCCAGTTCTTTGAACGGGTAGACAGAATCGGCTCGTTTAGGATCCACGACAGCAACCGCGTGCGGAATTCCTGTTACCGGGGCTTCATGATGATCTGTAACAATGACATCTATACCTAGCGAAGAGCTATAATCGATTTCTTCGACAGCCGATATGCCGCAATCGACGGTTATTATCAGTGTAACTCCTTGAGCAGCAAATTTATCGATGACCGGTTTATGAAGACCATATCCTTCATCAGAAGGGATATACCAGAACGGGGTTGTTCCCAGCGCACGCAAAGAGCGAACCATGACCGACAAGGCTGTTACTCCGTCAACATCGCGGTCACCGTACACTAATATCTTTTCCCCGCGATCAATCGCACGACGTATGCGGGATACTGCCGGGAAGATGTCAGGCAAAAGAAAGGGATTGTGCAGATACGCTAAATCAGGCATTACGAACAACCGCGCTTCGTCGAGAGACCGCACTCCCCGGTTTGCCAGGACCTGCGCAGTCGGATTGAGCAGGCCCAGCTCCCGCGCAAAAAGAGACACTAAATCCCGGTCGGGGTCCTTTAGTGTCCAGCGTTTAGGCGATGTCATTATTTACCACCCGGGAGACTTAGCTCGGAAAGCAGGCACGGAAAACCAGAACTCATTTTTTCCGCCGGAGAACACGCTCAGCCGCCTCAACGATATCAACGTCCTTGAGGTGATATGATTTCATCAGATCCATCGGATTACCTGATTCTCCGAAAGTATCTCTGACAGCAACCATCTCTACAGGTGCGGGAAAATGTTTCACCAGAACCTCAGCAACTGCCGAGCCTAACCCACCAAATATCTGATGCTCTTCGGCAGTCACCAGTGCCCCACAGTCTCTAGCCGCATCAATGATTGCCTGCTCATCAATAGGTTTAATGGTATGAAGATTGATTACCCGTGTGGAAATGCCCTTTTTTTCAAGGAGCTCCGCCGCCATCAATGATTCATACACCATCGTTCCGCATGCCACAATGGCAACATCTTTCCCCTCACGCATGACCCGGGCTTTGCCTATCTCAAAAGGGGTATCATCACGGGTAAGAACCGGAATCGGTTCACGACCGAAACGAATATATACTGGCCCAAACAGAGCGGCCGACGCCATAGTTGCCTTACGGGTTTCAATCGCATCGCAGGGAACAATAACGGTCATGCGTGGCAGACAGCGCATGATGGCGATTTCTTCAAGTGCCTGATGTGTCGCACCATCAGGCCCGACCATGACTCCTGCATGTGAGCCGCCGATTTTGACGTTAAGATTTGAATAACAGATTGTCGTGCGGATCTGTTCCCAGGGCCGGCCGGACGCAAAGACACCATACGTTGATGCAAATGGTATCCACCCCGCAACTGCCAGTCCGGCAGCAATGCCCAGAAGATTCTGTTCCGCGACACCGATGTTAACGTATCGTTCGGGAAATTTTTCCTGAAAAAGGTTGAGCATCACCGATGCAGCAGTATCGGCACCTAACACAAATATCTTCGGATTTTTCTTTCCGAGTTCAACGAGAGCTTCACCAAACCCATAGCGAGTGGCTTTTTTGCCGAAAACTTCAACCATTATATCCTCCAATTACTCTAATTCTTTAAGGGCACTGGCTACCTGTTCGGGCGAAGGAGCTTTTCCGTGCCATTCCACATTGTTTTCCATAAAAGACACACCCTTGCCCTTGATCGTCCGGGCGAGAATTGCAGTCGGTTTTCCCGTCGTCGTCTTAAATTGTTCATAGGCGCGGTTGATAGCGTCGAAATCATGGCCGTTAATTTCACACACGTTCCATCCAAACGCCGCGTACTTATCTTTTAATGGTTCAACATTCATAATTTCCCGGACAGTACCATCGATCTGGAGGCTGTTACAGTCAACAATGCCACACAGATTATCTAGTTTCAGATGCGCCGCCGCCATAACAGCTTCCCAGATTGACCCCTCCTGCTGCTCGCCATCACCCATGAGAACATACACCTTATTAGATTTCTTTTCGGTTTTGAGTCCCAGTGCAATTCCCGACCCGATCGACAACCCGTAGCCGAGCGAACCTGAGGAAACTTCTATTCCCGGGAGACATTTATCCATAGCCGGATGCCCCTGAAGACGGCTGCCCGGTTGCCGCAGCGTACACAACTCTTCACAGTCAATGCCACCCAGTTCTGCAATAACTGCGTACAGTACCGGACATACATGACCCTTTGAAAGCACAAAATAATCACGCTGAGGATCATGGGGATTTTTGGGATCAAAATGAAGATGGTGATTAAAATAAAGAGCGGTCATGAGATCTACAGCAGATAAACTTCCACCGGGATGACCGGAACCTGCTTTGCCGATCATCTCAACTATGTGTTTGCGTAATGTCTTTGCGATCTTCTGTAAGTCACCTGTTGCCATCACAAACTCCTCTCATCGTTCTGCATTTGCAATAATTTCTGTTTTTGCCCGGGGAATAACAAAATAAAATGTAGCTCCTTTACCCAGTTCGCTGTCAACCCATATCTCTCCGCCATGCATCTCAACTATCGATTTGACAATCGCCAGCCCGAGCCCGGTTCCGGGAGTCATATGAGCAGGCCCCGAACTTGCCTGATAAAATTTCTGGAATATTTTTTGATGATCCTTTTTATCAATTCCTATCCCGGTATCAGTAACACTAAATAACGCAAAATCTCCCTTATCCTGTGCTGCAACGGTAATTGATCCGCCATCGGCGGTAAATTTCATGCTGTTGACAATGAGGTTATCAAATACCTGCGTCAATCTCCCGCGATCCGCCAAAACCTGGGGAAAATTATCAGCGATAAGCGATTTTATTTTCAGCTTCCGGCGCAGTAGTTCAGGACTGATACTGCGAATAATTTCCTGCGCAATTTCTCCCGCGGACACTGGACTTAAATGCAGAGTGAATTGACCGGATTCAATACGCGAAATATCAAGAAGATCTGAAATGAGCAAAGTAAGCCGGTCGATAGATCGATCAGCTATCTGCAAAAATTTTTCCTGTTGAGGATTGATGTCTCCGGCTTCTTTACCCAGCACCACTTTAATAAACCCTTTTATAGCAGTGATCGGTGTACGGAGTTCGTGAGACACCATAGAAATGAATTCGTTTTTTATCTGGTTAAGCTGCTCCAGTTCGCTTTTTGCCTCACGGAGGTTCTCATAAAGATGCGCATTTTCGATGATAATTGCCGCTTGATGAGCTATCAGCGTCGCAAGACGTATGTGTTCCTTAGTGTAGCAATTCGCCTGTTGCTTACCAATAAGCAATACACCGGTAACCTTGTTTTCTGCGCGCAAAGGGATGAGCATCATTGATTTGAGATTTAATGATCGGGTAGTGGGCGATTTCACTCGAGGATCAATCGAAGCATCGGGACTGACAAAAATCTCTCCTTCTTTAAACACCATCGCGATTAATGAATTAGTGTCTCCAACCGAAACGGAGACAGTAACTTTGTCATTGCCTCCGGAGTAATACGCCCCCGCCTGAGTGGTCAATGTTTTTTCTTTATCGTCATAGAGCGCCAGAAAACAGGCATCAGCGGTAAATGCCTGGGTAGTCACTGAAACAATAGTATTCAATATTTTTTCCCATACCGGTTCACTGGAAATGGCAGATGATATTTTTTGCAGAACAGTCAATTCATGCAGATTGTTTTCTCGTTGCGTGTATAACGCCATATTATCAATGATAACAGATATGCGATCGGCAATAAGTTCGACTATATGCAGGTCATCGTTGGTAAATGAACCGTTAATTTTGTTCGCAATAACAAGCACACCGATACTCTTTTTACCACTGCGCAAAGCAACCACCAGAAGGGAGTGAATACTCAGCAAGCTCGCAAGAACCGGCATGGCCCGGGTAGCTTCCGCTGAATCGTTATAAAGATAATTCTTTCCCTCATTGACAACAGATGTAAGAACTGCCGATTCCTGAGCATTGAAACGTAAAGCGGTAAAATCCTGCTGGCGAATACCGAAAAAAGGAACCGTAGGAACAAGTTCACGCGACTCTTCGTTATAAAGAAATACGCCGGCGGTCTGGACTGATAATAAGTCCAGAATTTTATCAACGGTCATATGAACAATCGCCGGAAGATCCAGCTTTGCCGACGTCACTGAGGCAATATCCGACAAGGCTTTCATCTCGCGCACTTTCTGTATCAACCGGGAGTTTGTCTGAACGAGTTCCCGCGTGGTGCTCGACACCTCAGTTTCAAGCCGGCGGTTCAATTCTTGAACTCTTTCATAGAGTTGAGCATTACGAATGACGATAGAAATGTATTTGGCAATCATGGCGAACGTCTTCTGTCTGTAATCATCAAAAAAGTCAACTTGACGACTGGCGATATTGAGCAATCCAACACATTTGCCTTCAGCAATAAGAGGAATATGAATAAAGGACGCTACACCTTCAGTTTCCAGCAGACTCTTACTCGATACACGCGGTTCCTTCGTTAAGTCGTTGACAACCATGGGCTGACATTTTTGAAAGGCCTGACCGCCGATACCTTCGCCGGACTTAAAATGAATACTGCGCGTGAACTCAGATGAATACCCCCGCTGTGCCCTGATACACAAAAACTCGTCATCACGCTGAAGAAATATTGCGGCAAGGATACCCGGAAACTTTTTTTGGGCTGTCTCCATAATAACGTTGAACGTATCAGTCACATCTAAATGCGATGTCAGCGTCTGAGAAACTGAAAACAACATGTTCATCGTTTCGTTGGTATCGCCGATCCTGCCGTTAAGATGTTTCAACTTCTCATACATTTCACGCCACTCTTTATGGGAGAGGTGTAATTCCCGCGGGCTCGTTTCACTATCAAGAGAATCAACAAACCCTCTAAACAAGTCGAGCGGCACAAACACAAATTGACGCACAAAGATAAATAACGGCGCAATAATACACAAAAACCAGGAAAGCGCAAATGCCATGATGACAAAACGGTTCCGGGTATAGACAAACAGCTTAATAACCGCTTCAGGCGACGGCCAAATGCGCAACCAACCGATAATATCATGCCCTTTGTAAAGAGGAAAACTTACCCGCAATGGCCAGATCATCTGCTCGCGCTTCTGTACGCTGCGCGCAAAAACCAGTTTTTCCTTACCATGAATAACCGCGGACATAACAATATCCGGCTGTTTCATGAATGTATGCAGTAAACCGATGATGCGCGGACGATTGATCTTCGTTGAGATCATTCCCCCGGCCAGAAACTCAATAGTCTGACGGGTTACTTCGGTATAATGCGTTTTGACGACAGAGTGCATCCACAGATATCCGGACGCAGCCCAGAGCGCTGTTATGAGGGTGATAATTGCGACGTACATGGTGAAATATTTTATAATAAGACGTTTCATGATTTGCTTTTAATCAAGGTGATATCAAGAGCAAGGTTAAGATATCGGTAATCCTTGTTCAATTCCTGCCAGGGAATGAGCTGTAATGATATATTGGCTTCATCCATAGTTGCCGCCAGTGTGGTGGCAAACTCTTCAGATTCGCTGCCGAGATTTGTTTCGGGGCCCAGCACCACCGCAATAGTAGCTTTATGTTCTTTACACATGCGGGGAAATGCAAAATAATCGATCGCACCATCGGGAGAGTAATCTTGCTCAAGAATACCAACGAGATGGAATTTCAATTTATGCTTTTTTATAACTTCGGTGAAACGCTCTTTGACAGTTGACAACTCAGTCTCTTTACTTAACGGATAAAAAAAGCCAACCTCGACCGGCTTTAACATGGGATCGGCTTCAATCGTCTTTGCTGATGACGAAAATGCCGGTGGATTAGTTTTAGGCACTGAAATAACTGGCGGAGAGAGCGGTTTTGATATAGTAATCGGTGGCGGTGCCACCGACTCTGCAACCGGCGCCGGGGCAAGGGGCGGTTTGACACTATGCTCAGCCACAGTCGGTGATACTGCTACAGGCACAGGTGTCGGTGCCTGTGCCGGTGTTGGTATCGGTGTCGGAGAGACGCTTGTCCCGGCAAGATTTATCGGCGGCTGTGCAAGCGGCGTTGAAGAATAGGAGGGTTTTTTTGGCGCTTCGTCTACTTCTTCAGCCGGAAGCAAATCCGCCATAATACTTTTCACCAGATCCATAGTCACATCCTGATGCGTCAATGTCGCATAGGCGTTGATGCGTTTTAAAAAACCTTCCAGCTCACGGATATTAGATTTGAGCTTCGAGGCAATGTATAACAACATGTTTTCATCAAGATTAAGATTTTCCGATTCTCCTTTTTTCTTGAGAATCGCTACTCGTGTCTCAAGATTAGGCGACTTGATATCTGCGATCAGGCCCCACTCGAAACGACTTCTCAGACGGTCTTCCAGCGTCGTCAAATGTTTGGGCGGGCGATCTGAAGTAATGATGATCTGTTTACTGCTTTGATGGAGAATGTTAAAGGTGTGAAAAAACTCTTCCTGAGTAGATTCTGAATTGACCAGGAACTGGATATCATCAATTAAGAGAAGATCCACCTGACGATAGTGTTCCCTCATCTCCTGGAGCACACCGTTTCTCACTGCCTCAATAACGTCACTGATGAATTTTTCTGTCGTTACGTAGGCCACCTTGACGTCAGGGTTCTTTTCAAGGATATAATGACCGACTGCGTGCATCAAATGAGTTTTCCCCAACCCCACGCCTCCATAAATGAAGAACGGGTTGTATATCTTCCCCGAATTGTCAGCGACCGCCTGAGCGGCGGCTGCTGTAAATCGATTATTTGAACCAATGACAAACTCCTGAAATGTATAGCGCGGGATCAAAGCAAGATGCTGGAACTGGACAGGGTGAGTCGAGGTCTGCTGACGGACAGCACCAACGGGAACGGTATGAGCATTAAGTACCGACCGGAGCGCACTGGTTGTCGATTCTGTAAGGTCAAAAAGATAGTACGCTACCGTAAAATCTTCGTCTTCGATCATAAAAGGCTGGCCGAGCGTTATCGGCAATTGCTCCGTTAACGCTGACATATCGCCTTCATCGATCTTTAGTTTCAGACGCCAGCGGTCCCGATCTTTTGAGGGACAGTGCGTCAATTCCCATTTCTTTATGTTCATTTAATTGCGCAGTTTGTCTCCAAAGCTTTAATTTTATCGATTCGTTTCTGATGGCGCAACTCGACGGTAAGAGGAGTGGCCAGCCAGCGATCGATCCAGAGAATCATTTCAGGGGCAGTGGCAAAACGCGTCCCCAGACAAATAATGTTAGCTGCATTATGTTCAGCAATCAACTGCGCAATAGTCTCAGACCAGCACAGACCGGCGCGAATACCGGGGAATTTATTGGCCACGATAGACATACCGATACCTGATCCGCACATCAAGATGCCTCGCTCT
>JBELAT010000103.1:0-8112 GCA_049508565.1 Endomicrobiales bacterium
GAGACATGCATGTACCGCCTGTAGTACCATGCCGGATGAGATCATATCCATGCATGTTGGTTTTTTTTCACACGACTGCCGGTAGCAGCACACGCAGTCTATGGGAGAGATGACTTTGACTCCCCGATTGTATAGACAAATCTCCGGCGCGGATGTTGGGCCGAACAGGGCAACTACTTTTTTCTTGAGTCCCAGCGCCGCATGAAGAGCCAGCGTGTCACCGGTTATTATCACACTGCAGAGGTTGATAAGTGCGAAAAAATCCGGGATACTATTATTGGCGCCGCTATTAATTACCGTGTGTTTCATTTTTTTTGTCAGCGCCGTTAAAATATCTTCTTCATCTTTGCCGCCAAGAAGGAGGATGGTATATCCTTCATCACAAAGGCGTGTGATTATTGTCCGGTATCCCCGGCTCGTCCATCGTTTGAGTTTCCATCGTTTGCCGGCCCCCGGATTTACACCGATGATTTTTTTATCAGTCAAACCGTGACGCCGGACGAATGCTGCGGCTTTTTTGACCGATGATTTAGGCAGTGGTGTGTAGATCTCATAATCATCCCGTGGCAGACCGACGATGCGGGCCATCCAGTGCTGGTACGTGGAAATATTGTTTTTCTTAAGAATATCGTTTCCGCTCATTTCGAGCCATCGGGAAGCGAAGGTGTTTGAAGAGTGAATACGTCGTTTCTCGTCAAGAGTAAAGCCGATAACCGTTGTGGCCAGTGCTGCGCGGGTCAACATAAGACTTTCAGGTGACAGGTCGAGGTTGATTGCGATGTCAAACCGATGTGAAGAAAGCTTGTTATAGATGGTGTTATCCAAGGACCAGATGCAGTTAAGGTGGGGATTGCCCTGAAGGACCGGTTCGGACCCTGCGGCAACCAGCCAGGTGATACGAGCGCCTGGCCATTTCGCAACTATGCCGGGCAAGAGAAATGTTGTCCGTAAAACATCGCCCATGGCGCCGAGTTTAACAATAAGAATATTTTTTTGTGAACGTGCACGCGAAGTGACTGACGCGTAATGAGCGCATGTGTCGCATAACTGTTTGTTCTGTTTATGAAACGAGCATGGCCGGTCTAATAGGAAATGAACACAATCAGTATTTAACATAAGATAGAGTATTCAACCAAATTATTAAATTCAGGTCAAATTTGATAGAATCTTCACATTATGAATAATAAACAGAAATGTCTGGAAGGCATCATAGGGAGTTACGGCAAGGTCTTAATAGCTTTTTCCGGTGGGGTTGACTCAACATATCTGCTGGCAATAGCGCGCAGAGTCCTGGGCAAAAAAAATGTGCTTGCGGTAACGGCCATCAGCGAAACGTATCCGGCGGCAGAACTGGTTCGGGCACGGCAACTGGCTCGGGAGTTGGATGTTTCTATACACTATATCAAAACAGATGAACTTCGTAACGCATCATTTAAAAATAATCCGCCGGACCGTTGTTTTTTTTGTAAAAACGAGTTGTTTGCACAATTGGATGCCATTGCTCGTAAACGGCATATGATCATGTGTGACGGGACGAATGCGTCCGATGCGGGTGATTATCGGCCTGGACGCAGGGCAGCGCGGAAATGGAAGGTCGTTTCCCCGCTAGCGGAAGCCGCAATGACAAAAGACGATATCAGAAGATTAAGCAAACGATTGAAGCTGCCGACATGGAATATGCCGGCACAAGCCTGTCTGGCATCTCGATTCCCGTATGGAACAACAATTACCATACAAGAACTCGCCAAGGTCGAAAAAACCGAAGTGCTTCTAAAAAGTTATGGTTTTGACGTTATTCGCGTGCGAAATCATGGTGATCTGGCCCGCATTGAAGTTGAACCGCGCAAAATCCGTTCTCTCATGAAGATACTGGCTGATAAAAAAATTCTTGCACATATAAAACAGATCGGCTGGCGCTTTGTTACCGTTGATGTTTCAGGTTATACGATGGGTTGTTTTAATCAGCAGTAGTTACTTCTGCTTGACAGGGCTGGTATAAATTTATATAACTACGCCTTCTCTATGAAACCACAACAAAAGGCACCTCTTTTCGAGACTCTTCTGGCCCATGCAAAACGGGATGTAACTTCCTTTCATACCCCCGGTCATAAAAACGGCAATGGAATCGATCGCCGCTTGAGAGATTATACGGGCAGAAACGTCTATAAATTTGACGTTACGGTTTTTCCCGAGGTTGACTCCCTTCACGATCCAACAGGTCCCATCCGCAAGGCTCAGAACCTGATGGCCAAGGCCTACGGGGTTGAACATTCATTTTTTCTGGTCAATGGGTCCAGTGTGGGGAATATGGCGATGTTCCTGGCCGCCTGTAAGCCCGGTGGATCTGTCATTGTTTCTCGTAGTTCCCATAAATCAATTATGTCCGGCATCATTATGTCGGGTGTATGGCCGATCTGGATACAACCGAAGATAGATCAGAACCTTGATATCATATTCAATTCGTCTGTTGATGAAATTGAAGAAGCTCTCGATCGTTATCCCGAATCACAAGCCGTGTTTGTCACCAGTCCGACGTATAACGGAGTGACTACTGATCTGGTGAAGATTGCAGAGTTATGCCATTCACGCGGGAAAGTGCTGCTGGTCGATGAGGCTCACGGACCTCATTTGAAGTTTAACAGCAGTTTGCCGATGTCGGCCGTTGAAGCAGGTGCAGATCTGTGTGTTCAATCAACGCATAAAATCCTATCGGCGCTGTCTCAGGGATCGGTGCTCCATTTTAATTCAAAATTGATTGATGTCAATCGAGTTAAAAAAGTTGTCTCGATGCTGCAGACGACCAGTCCCAACTATCTTATACTGGCCAGTCTTGATCTTGCCCGGCGACAGGCGGTTGTCAGTGGTCAGGCGATGTTCGATAAGGTTATCCAGGCGGCAGAATCAGCACGGCGGCAGATCAACCAGTTGAAGAAGATATCGTGTTTCACCCGCGAAGAGATCAATCGCCTCGGGTACGATCTCGACGTCACTAAATTGACAATCAATGTCACGCTTACCGGATTGTCCGGTTACCAGATTGAAGATATCCTGGCAAAAGAGTACAATATCCAGGTTGACTGTGCGGACATATTCAATCTCATTGCCATTTTAGGTATAGGTACAGATAAAAAGGATGTACAGAAATTCGTTGATGCGTTGGTGGATATTGATAAAAAGTATCAGGGGCATCAGAAGAACTGGGGGTTGCAGATTCCCTCGCTTTCGACCGAAATGGTTATGATGCCGCGAGATGTATTCTTAACATCACGGATCAAACGTGTTCCTTTGTCAAAAGCAGCGGGACATATTTCGGCGCAGACATTGACGCCGTACCCGCCGGGTATTCCGGTGCTTATTCCCGGAGAACGTATTACGGAAGAAATACGCGATTATCTTATGGATATGTCAGCAAAGGATATTCGCGTCAGCGGTCAGGAGACAGACACTCTGCGAACGGTGAGAGTTGTCGCAAATTAATGGGGAATGGAGTTGCTCAATGAACAAAAAGGACATGGAAAAATTCAAGAAACTGCTGATTGAAAAACGTGCTGACTTGCTGGAAGTAGTACGCTCGAAAAAGGATCTTGATTTGCGAGAAGTTGAGATCGGCGACGAGATCGACAGTGCATCGCAAAATGTCGAAAAAGAAATGCTTTTTGAGCTTGCCGACAATGAAAAAGTAATGCTCGATGCGATCGAAGCGGCCCTGCGCCGTATCGAAAAAGGTACTTTCGGTTGTTGCGAATCATGCCGGCAGAAAATAGCAGATCAACGGCTCAACGCAATCCCGTGGGTCAGATATTGCATGCCGTGCCAGTCAAAAGCTGAAAAACCGAAATAACCATATCGTCGGATACGGAAAAGTGAGAGGTGATAGTTTTTCACTTCTCGCTTTTTCATTTCTTGAGTCTTGGATCATTGCATACGCACTTGCAGTGCATTGAAAAGCATCATTTTTCAAGAATGACCGTCAATAGGGTGTTTGTATACGAGTATATGAATATTAAAGTGTTATATGCGCTCGCACTCATTGTTTCAGGGATTGTTATTTTTCATCGCTTGGGGGAAGCTCCCCTCGGCGGTGATGACTGTTATTATTCTCAGGTTTCCAAGGAGATGGCACGTTCAGGCGATTATCTGACGCCGCGTAACGGTGGGATGGTTGATTTTCATACCAGTAAACCGCCCGTTTTATACTGGATGAATATTGCGACTGGAAAACTCTTTGGCTTTACCAACGCTGCCATGCGGTTGCCCGCTGCCGTCCTGGGATTTGTTGGTGTCATCTGCTGCGCTTTGTTCGTTAGTCGTTATTTCAGCCCGACTGCGGGAATATTTTCAGTTATTATTCTCACCTTTACCCAGCAGTATCTGTATCATGCCCGCAGTGCCGTTACCGATGGACCGTTTGCGGTATTTTTTTCGTTGGCAATGATCGCTTTCTGGATAGCCCGCGCGGAGCGCAGCGCGGGATTTTATTATCTTTTTGGACTGTGTGCGGGTCTTGCCGTCATGACACGCCAGATCCCCGGATTCTTTATTTTCACGGCTATTATTGTATTTCTGCTACTTTCTAAAGATACCATGGTCATTCGCTCACTGCATTTCTGGGGTGCATTTTTGGTTGCTGGGGCGGTCATTCTCCCGTGGCATATCATTATGTTTCATCGGTTTGGTTATCATTTCCTGAAACAATATTTCGGTGTTACGCTCATGACGGGCATTAGCGGCTATCCCGCGGGGTATTCTTCAAGCCCATCGCTTAATCCGTGGCATGCGTATTTCGATATACTCCTGAGCAATTATTGGCCATGGCTTCCCTTTTTTGTTTATGGCGTTTACCGTTTTTTCCGTCAAAAACGCAATCCTTTGATGCTCTTTATTCTCTGCTGGGCGTTTGTACCATTTGCTATTTTTCAACTGGCGAAAGTTAAGCAATTCCACTATATTGTTCCTTTATATGTTCCTTTTGCAATTATCACTGCCTCGGTGTTCGATGCGTTCAGTCCGGTCGCAAAACAACGAACGCTAAAAATTCTCACCGGACTTATCGTTGTGGTGGCGATCGTATATTGCAGCTACCCCGTGATTCCTCTGACACTTGACAGCCAGGAGTTTCGTGATACTATTACCCTTGTCCCGGCAGCCCGCAGCGTAGCAGGTGATATCAATGTGGGGGAAGTTGGCTTTTCGCATTATAATAATTGCCTTATGTTCTATGCGGACAAAAAAGTCATAAAAAATAGCGAGGAGCAGTTAATCGACAAAATTCGGTCTGATGTACCAGCTGTTTTTGCTGTCCCTAAAGAGCTTTTTGACAAACTTATCAGAATGGTCAATCCAGCCCGAATCATTGTTTTAAAAACATCTCAAAAATCAGTGCTATTTGAGACTACTCTTTACAGAGACGGTAAATATTTGGTAAAATAAGTTATCATGAGACAAAAAAAACGTGATTTGCTTTCATTATTCGATCTTTCTTCCAAAGAAATATGGTCATTATTGAGCCTTGCGATACGCTTGAAATCCGGTTCTCGCACTACTGATTTTCTTTCCGGCAAGACCCTTGGTCTTATTTTTGAGAAACCCTCTACCAGGACAACCGTATCATTTGCGGTGGCGATGCATCAGCTTGGCGGGTTCCCCATGATACTCAATTCACAAAACCTTCAGCGCAGGCGAGGGGAAACTATTCATGATACTGCGATGACCCTTTCACGATATCTTGATGTTATCATGATCCGGGCGATTCATCATGAAGACGTCATAGAGCTTGCTCGCTGGGCAACTATACCCGTCATCAACGGGTTGACTGACAGGGAACACCCATGCCAGATTCTGGGCGATATTCTCACCATCATGGAACACAATAAAATCCGGTCTCTTTCAGCACTCAAGAAATTAAAAGTGGTGTTTGCCGGCGATGGCAATAATATAGCTCAATCGTGGATAGCTGCGGCCGCGCTGTTAGGGTTTACCTTTGTTCTTGCCTGTCCCGATGGATATGGTCCTGATGCTGAACTTATGGAGCGGGCCAAACGTGAGGCGCTTACTTCCGGAGCGAAGATATCAATTACCCGTGATGTTGGTGCGGCAGTTGTCGCTGCAGATGCGATCTATACTGATGTATGGATATCCATGGGTGACGAGTCGGAAGAAAAAAAACGGAAAAAAGATTTCAAGCCATATCAGGTTAATGCTCGTCTTGTTGCAAAGGCTAAAAAAGATTGTCTTATTATGCATTGTCTGCCGGCTAACCGTGGGGAAGAAGTAACAGCTGAAGTTCTTGACGGGCCTCAGTCAGTCATATTCGATCAGGCCGAAAACCGTCTCCATATACAAAAAGCAGTTCTTTTGTTTTTATTAAATCGGTAAGTCACTGTGGGAGCACACATGGCTCATCGCGCAGTGCTTCCTCAAGATGTGTACACAATACTTTATTCATATTTTGGTCCGCAGGGGTGGTGGCCTGTTCCCCTGTATCATCCTTCCCGATATACTTCCCCATCAGAATCCGAAGCATTTGAAATATGTGTTGGTGCGATACTGACTCAGAATACCGCGTGGAAAAATGTTGAAAAAGCTATCGCTGCCCTGCGAGGTGCCGGTGCATTACGAGGTGCCCGGGCTCTGGCAGCGTTGGGGAAAAACCGGTTGGCTCTCCTGATCCGGCCGTCGGGATATTTCAATCAGAAGGCTGTCCGCCTTCAAGGGTTTGCACGCCATCTCATTAGCTGTCACGACGGTTCGGTACACGCTCTTTTGGCTCAGTCGGAAGACGTAGCACGCAAAGAATTGTTGTCTTTGTCAGGGATAGGTCCTGAGACAGCTGATTGCCTGTTGTTATATGCCGGCAATAAGCCGGTGTTCGTTGTTGATGCGTATACTCGACGGCTTGGCTGGCGGCTGGGCTGGTTTGCAACAGATAATTATGCCATGGTGCAGGATTATTTCCATCGCTCGCTTCCCCGCTCAGTACGCACTTTTAACGAATACCATGCTCTCATCGTTGAGCTGGCAAAGAGTTTCTGCAGGAAGCGTCCCCTCTGTTCGGGGTGTCCACTATCATCAGGGTGCCAGAGGATAGGAGTATGAATGTGTTCAATATATTTATTACCGTTCCCAACAAGAAGCAGGCAAAAGCTATAACCAGCGCTTTGCTCGAAAAAAAACTCGTCGCATGCGTGTCATGCCTGGACCATCTGCACTCTCGTTACTGGTGGAAAGGCTCCATTGAAACATCCTCTGAACTGCTGTTGATAGCAAAAACCGTGGCTGCACATGTGCCTGAGATTATTAAATGCGTAAAGAGTATACACTCATACACAGTACCTGAAATTATTGCCGTGCCCATTGTTGCAGGGAATGGGGATTATCTCGACTGGATAAAAACGTCGGTAACACCATTCCAAAAAAAATCTGTAACAAAAAGACACTAGTGTCCGACACGTTTAAAAAATGAAACACGAAATGCATTGTAAAATGAATAACATAGTTGATGCGAAAATCAAAATCGATTTGAAATCAAAAAGTTTGTATGATGATCACTCCGGTAGCATCATAACCGAGGGAGTGATCGACAATGAACTCAGGGAAAAATGTTTTTTCACAACTGATGGATTTTCTGCCTGTAAACGATTTTCGCAAATGTGTAAATCGTTATAATGGCAATCACAACACAAGAACATTTTCATGTTTAGACCAATTTCTTTGTATGGCATTTGCGCAGCTCACATACCGAGAAAGTTTGCGTGACATAGAAGTATGCCTGCGTTCCGTGCAGGATAAACTTTTCCACATTGGAATCAGGGGCAAAGTATCCCGCAGTACTTTAGCGGATGCTAACGAAACAAGAGACTGGCATATTTACGCTGACTTTGCTCAAGTGCTCATCGGCCACGCACAGGAACTATATGCAGAAGATCCATTTGGTGTGAATTAAAAGAGACTGCATATGCACTGGATTCTACCACTATTGATTTATGTTTGACGCTCTTTCCCTGGGCTCATTTTCGCACTACAAAAGCAGCAATAAAGATGCACACATTGTTAAATTTGAGAGGGAATATTCCCTCTTTTATCAAAATTACTGATGGTAAAGTCGGCGATGTA
>JBELAT010000104.1:0-8059 GCA_049508565.1 Endomicrobiales bacterium
GCGCTGACGCGGGCCGTTTCGTAAAGAGCTGATGCTGGATAATATATTCCCTTACTGACAGCGGGCTCAGATGGAAAGCTCTCTGCTGGCTGATGAGCAGAGATGACCCGTTGATTGCCTGCACATCCGGCTCTTCGTTGAGTACTTCTAACCGGTGATCGATCGCGGGTACAACCTCTTCGGCCTTTTGCCCGTCAGTGAACGCGGCTCCCAGTCTCACTGGTCGCGCACTCTTGAGCGACTTCGCATTGATTTCCATCAGGTTCGACAAGACCCGAATCTTCGACTCCTTTGATCCATCACCGCTGATATAATAAAAACCCGCTCTTCTGCCGGAATTGACGATCGCCAGATCGAAGAAATGCTCCTCGTCAAGATGGTAGTCGTCAATTCCTATCGGTGAGTATTCGATAAACGGAGAAAACAAGGAAACCGCCATCTCAATCATCCTCTGCCGGTGCTCAGCCGGCTGCATGCCGGGCGTGTGTTCCCGTTTTCCGGGACCCAACACGATGATCTTATCGAACTTGTACCGAAGCATACTACTCAAGGCAACGTACAGGTCCCCCCACTCAATAGGATCTGTCGATAGCGCGAGTACGCCGAACCGCGACTCTCTACCGTCATCCCCGACCCGTACATCCTGCGACGATCCCACTAAATTCACCGGCGCATTGGGAACGATCTCTCCCTTGTCCACCGATACTTTTAGACGCTCAAGCAGGGTCATGAACGCATCCTTTACCTGCTTGATTTCTTCCTGCGCTGCTGTATTAGAAATACGGCTTTCTTTATTGAACTCATCGATCAGTTCCCGCCTGATAATTTCTACCATCACGGCGGGATAGTTTTCCCTCACAACGGCAATCAGGTGGTTTTTCTGTTCCCGGATCCGGTTCGCGTGCCGTTTCCCGTACTCGCTTGCCAGCAACGTATCATATAGCGCCATCTCTGCCCAGACCCAGTCGGACGCCTTCGGCATAGGCGGCAGAATTTTCATCTCACCGGAATAGGTTGGCTGCATAAATTTCTCGGGATTATATCCGTACGTGCTCCTCGCTTCAAATATGCGCTGGACAATGTAGTTATCCCAAACGAGCGATAAAATCTCTCGCCACTTGGCTTCTGAATACGGCGAACGTTTGAGCTCATCGAGCCGCTGGGAAATCGCAGGAGAAAATTCGGCAACGCCGATGAAAATATCGAGGAATCCATTCCAGAACTGTTGGGCCAGCTTGGTGTCCTCAGGTTCTTTTTCGTGCCCCCATTTATGGGTCACCCGCTGTTCCGACATTACCAGCCACCGCTCCATCGTGTCGAAAGCCCTGCGTTGACTGTCGAGGCTGGTGACGCTGCCGGGATTGGCGTATCCTGAAAAAGCAGCAAGAGGGTCCAGGAAATTCTCCATCATGAACGCCCGGTGAACCACCGGCCTTCGCTCCAGGAGCATCCCGGCAACAGATTTGCCGAGTAGATCAGCGTTGCGAAAAGTTTCGTCTTTTTGTAAATCTGCCCCGACCCAGTACTGTCCGAGACGCCTGTTACCGGGTGACAGTCTCGCCATTAGGGAGAACTTTCTACCCTCTATTTCAAAATCTACCTGAAACGCGGGAACGGCCTGGATCGATACGAGAGAAGGAGGCTCTCTATCGAGCTCCCGCAGATGGTCCGTGTCGGCGGTTGCGTTAGCTGTGGTCAAGAATCCTCTGCCCACCTCATTGTGCGTCATCAGTTTTTGGCCGTCAACAACGCCGCGGAAGATCGTTCTCTCCCGGAGTTCAAACGTGCCGTCATAAGGACCCACTCCCTTGATGTCCAGAAGCAGTTGCCTTCCTGAAGCGTCTTTGACAACGACCAGACCATCGTTAAATAACAGAGGTCCCGTCCTGCCCGGGGCAACATTGTTTTGACGGGAAGTTTCGAGCGCGACCGCGAGCCCTCTTACCGCTTCTCCCGAATGCAGCGTCAGGGGGACCACGTTACGTGCGAACATGTCCGTCAGGACGCGCTTTAACTCGTCCGGCAGCAGGTTCCATCCCCGAAATTTCCGAACATGGACGGTAGGCGACTTATACCCCCGCAACGGAACGATCTCCGTGGCCCGATCGAACGCGCGGTTATCCATCCCGGACCGGTCCATGTCAGGCACCTGACGAATGTTTGTCCGAGCGCCATGAAGCGGATCAGTATACACATGTAGGACGCCGTTTGCATCGGATGCGGCTAAAAGAGCGGAGCCAGGATGTTTACCCGCATCAGAAGGAGATATTTCAAGAATATGTGGCGGGATCAAATGCAGAAGTCGTGACTCTTCGATGCTTTCTGTCAGCAGATTCATCATTTTTAAATAACGGATCGCCGCAGCCAGTTCATCTTCGACGACACCTTGTTCATGTGTGATGCCGCCATCACTGGCCGGGACGTTCAAGGTTATGGCGGCCCCTGTGGGGCTCACCAGCGGGAAAAGCTCCCGGGCATTGAGCGCGGACGTTATCAGCGGCCATCCGAGTTCCTGGGCACTTCGCACTACAGTGTAAAAGTACTCACGGGATATAGACCCGCGATAAAACGCGAGACTCATGCGCAGCAGGAGATCGACCGTGGCCATCTCTTTGTCAGAGAGAGTGTCCCCTGTCAGATGCGCTATAGCTTCTTTTAAAGGTATCGCGCCTCCGACTTCGGGAGCTGGAGCGGGAGCGGCGCCTTCCCGCAAAAGCTTGTTGAGCAGCAACTGGCTCATCACCTGATACAAGTGCGGGGTATCGGTAACGCGAAATGCGGTTAGACCGAGTTTCTCTGCTGGCAGGATATCTTTCTGCACATCGTCCCCTACAACAGTGACTCTATTTTTTTCGATCCCCAACCTCTCAAGAACGGTCATGAAGGCTCTGGGGCTGGGTTTCAGGTCTTCCCCCAGCTCGGTGCGCGTGACTATCACGTCAAAAAACTCAAGGATACCGAGCGCGGCCAAAGTTTTTTTAACCAGTTCCCGACCACTGTTGGAAAGCACTGCACAGCGGTGCGTCCGTGAAAGCGCACGAAAATAAGCGACCAACTGCGGGTCTGGCGAGATATATTCCCGGGGATCGATAGTCCCGGACAAATCATCCATGGCCTTCAAGACAGTTTTCCAGTCTAAGCCCAGCGCTTCAAAAATATCCCTTTGACTCACGGGCCGGGTACCGGATTTAAGTTTCATCTCGGTAGCAAGATATTGTTTTTTACCTTCCTCAAAACTCACACCTTTAAGTTTTGGCAATATCCCGAAAATGACTTTTTCACGTGAAGCCCGCAACAGGTCGTCACTAGAGTGCAGTGTCCCGTCCAGGTCAAATATTATGCCGTCTTTAGCCGTTATTTTCTCGGCAACAGGAGAATTATCATTCGACAGTGAAAGAGCCACTCTGGCAGCCACATCAGCCACTGGTGTTTCTTCGAGACCTATATCGATGAATATCTTTGAGAGCATCTTTACCGCAGCAAATAAGATCGTTTCCCGTTTTTCACGTGATTCCTTTTGATAGAGGTTGAGTGCCTCTTGCGCCGAAAGCCCCTGTTCCGGATCGAGCTGCCCCGCTTTTTGCAGACGACGACTATAATAGCGTATCAGGACTTCAGTAAATATATCGTATCTCTGCAATACACCGAGATCGGCAGATTTGAGTTTCATCAAGGCTTCTTCGGGTGAAATCTTTGCAGTCATATTATTGAGAATGATATCAACATAGCGCGATTCAATTTCCCTTCTTAATGCCACGTCATCAATCGTGTACGGTTTAAGCAACTCGGAAACGAGCGCCGTTATCGTCTGAGCTGAGAACAGACGCGCCTCCCCTCGAATCATGTCGGTATATACCGTGTCGGTCGCTGGTGCCTCTTTAGTTACTCCGGGAGTTATGACAACGTATGACACATTATAACTTTTAAGAAGACCCGTAATGCCGGCGGTGTGAAACCCGCCGGCAACCATCACTATAAGCTCTTTTTTGCCATCTAAAACCGCACGCGCGCGAGACATGACGTCGACATCCGTGACAAGTCTCAGGTTGGGAGCGAGTGTTGGAGAAACAAAACCAAAAACGTTTTTTATGAAAGCTTGATTGCGTGCCAGGTTCACTTTATAAAACGTTTCTAATCGATTGCCATAATCCGTAAGCGCGGGCACGGGTGCGTTGAGCGCATACTTTGCCCACAACAATGTAAACTCGTCGGAATGCTTATTAACAAAATTATAGTCATCCGATGGTACCCGACCATTCATATATTGCTCGAAACGCCTGAAATACCCGGTGAGCAGAACCACATCCTTTTCAGCAGAGCTCGCGCAAAAGCGACGCTGCAGTTCTCCGACAAGTTGTTGATCTTCCCGAACAAGTTCCATGGGCGCGACAAACCGGCATTGATCCTTATATGAAAGAAACGAAGATAGTTCGGGATACGCGGAAGAAAACTTTTGTGGATTCTCACGCGCAAGCTCGGCAAGGGCTTGATAAAGCTCATCGACACGCGAGGGGTCTTTAATTTTTCCCATCAAGTCGTTGTACATACGGAAAGGCAGCCTCTGTTTAAGCAGGGTCATCAATTGCCGCATCTGTTTTCCGGATTTATGGCAGTTGAGTTTGTCGTACATCGAGGAGAGATCTCTGAAACGGGTAAGGTTCGGATATTGATAAAGATCAATACCTGAAAATCGCGCTAGCGCGATTAGCAGGCGGTAATATTTTTCGGGTTTCAACGTACCATCCCGTTGGCGTGAGATGAATTGTTCGAGCTTTTTGTTGCCCGGTCCATAGTAACGACGCTGTAGCGTTGCGAGAGTTTTCCTGAGCGGGTCGAGCTGGACCTCAATCTCACTGCGCTCATTGAGTAAGGTATCATAGCGCATGATGTTTTCGCGGTAGAGTTTCTCATCTTCAAGTCCGTGAAGGAGATTGTATGTGCCGTTAGTTATGGAAAAATATTCCGCACCAGAAAGCTGGCCGGAATCCATGAACGTTTCAACGATCTGTTTACGCAACGGCAACTCATGTATAGCGTTGACCCACGAAGTGTTTACCTGCCCGATACCGCCTTCAACGAAGATTTTTTTAAATCCGTATTTTTTGTCCAATGACGATAGGATTCCATTTATATTACGCTGTACCTCCGGATTACAGTGAAGATCCTGGATAAGAACAACGATTTGTTCCGGATCGCTCTTATGGTGGGGGGCGGCGCATGTGCTGTTGTGGCCGTCTTCTCGGCAATACGCGTCAGTTATTTTTCCCAATGCGGTGGGAATGAGTGAATCATTAAAAGCTGTGTTTAGCCGCACTGGTGAAGAGCCTTCGTTGATCATCACAGAAAGCCCTAGAACGACGTCCGAATTCTGGATAAACCCGGTAATCATTAATATACTAATAGTTTTAGTAAAAAAAGCGTTATTCATGTGAAACATTTCTTAAATAACAATCTATATCAAGCCAAAGCTTTTTTTTCGTCAAAAAAGCCTTCCGGAGGAATTTAGGGTGCAAGAGATGATTAGATTTAAATAATGAGAGATGAGATTGGTTTGAACGAGCTCAACCGGGGGTTGGCGAATGCGAACCTTGTATACACTCCAATATGTTAGACATACACAATTACAATGCCCTTTTTATTGTGCATATTACACCATATTTTAAAGAGTATTACAAGGGGTTTCAAAAAGAAGGTTGCCAGTGAATAAAAAAATGTTCAACTTCATAAACTAAAAGTGCGACTTATATTCAAAAATGCACACCTACCCATCTAGAATACCAGGAAGATTTTTCGATACATACGTAATCGACAGTATTTCTTTCCTAATCAGTCATATTCTTACACCTTCAGTAAAGATGTTTTTGACTATCGGTGAAGAGCGCAGCGGAGAGTTTTCAATTTCGTGGCGAGTGAAGATCAAGGAAGAAATTAACATATAATTATTGAAACCAATCCCCCAGGATAAATGATTAATTTTTTTCTTCAAATCTCTGTCAAGGTGTTCCACCTCGACAAACACATCCAAGTCAGAATATTGGTCAAAGTCACCGCGCGCACGAGAACCGTACACTCTAAAATCAACAAGAGACGCTATTCCCGCGATTTTTTCTTTTAGTTCAGCAGCATTTTTATAATCTTTCTCGTTCATTGTTTCATAGTGTCCTTGTTTGATCGTTTTCTATATTATATTCACAACATTTTCAAAATATCATATTATCGAAAAACTTTAAAACACAGGTTATTTAATTTTCAGAATTGCCTGGGCGGCATGAGCACGGACGCGCTCGTCTTTGAGAGCCAGCAACAGCGCCGGAACGGCCGCTCTTCCGATATTTCCCAACGCTTCACACGCGTATTTGCGAACCATTTCGTTTTCATCACTTAACGCGGCAAACAACGCATTAACCGCTTCGGAATCACCGATTATTCCGAGAGAAATAGCGGATTTCATGCGGGCAAGTGGACTCGTATCTGAGAGAGAAAGAATAAGAGCGGGAACCGCCATACGATCATGTAAATGTCCCAAAACACCTGCAACAGTAACCCGAACCTCTTCCGACTCATCGTTTAACGACTCAATGAGCGCAGGAACCGCAGATTTATCACCGATGTGACCAAGAGCGATAGCAGCTTTCTCTCGAACATATTTTGAATAATCCTTAAGAGAACCCATCAGAGCCGTTACCGAGGTC
The DNA here is from genome assembly GCA_049508565.1 of Endomicrobiales bacterium. GTDB lineage: Bacteria > Elusimicrobiota > Endomicrobiia > Endomicrobiales > CAIRNS01 > CAIRNS01. Next base: position 6,693 of record JBELAT010000104.1, read on the forward strand.
TTTTCGTGAATCCGACCGAGAACTTCAGCGGAAACCGAGCGGATGAATGGATCGGGATCACTGAGAGAATCTATCAAGGCGGGCGATATTTTTTTTGTTAGAACTGGGGCGTGATGTTCTTCGGGTTGCCCTATCGGTTTTGGCTGAATGCGAATTGTTGCTCCCTTGCGAAAAAATCCTTTTGGAAGGCTGATCTTCACGTTTGAATACCTCTTATTATCCCTTTACTGTCAGGGAGATATCGGTCCCCAGCACGCAGACGCTGATGACATGGCATCACAATGATCACAGCAAAAAATGAGACGTCAACCCGTCGCAAAACCCACAACCGTACTGGTGCTTTTTATCGTGCGCGATTCTGCAACCACAAAAAATGTTCGATGTTGCCTTTCGGCCCTTTAACTTCAGAATCCACGCCGCCGGCAACAGTAAAGCCGTATGTATGAGCGACATCACGAATGCGATTAATCGCCGTTGCGCGCAACTGGTCATCACGCACAACCCCGTGTTTGACTTCAGCTCGAGACATCTCAAACTGAGGTTTAACCATCGCAATAACATCACCACCCGCACTCACGCACCGGGGCAGGACCGGCAGTATTTTGTCGAGAGAAATAAAAGACACGTCAATTGTAACAAATTGGACGGAGTCTTTCAATAAATCCGGTGAAAAATAACGAAAGTTCACCCCTTCCATAACTACAACCCGCGGATCATTACGTAATTTCCAGTGCAATTGCGCATGACCGACATCAATAGCATATACTTTAACAGCACCATGCTGCAATAGATAATCAGTAAATCCGCCAGTAGAGGCACCGATATCCATGCATATTTTATGTTCGCATGAAACAGGAAATAAATTCAAGGCCGATGCGAGCTTGAGTCCGCCCCGGGATACATAGGGATTTAATTCAATGCGGGTAATGACATCATCGGAACTGACGGGCGTTCCCGCTTTGGTCACCACCACACCGTTAAGCTCAATACTGCCGGCGATAATGAGTGCCAGCGCCTTGCTCCGTGATTCGGCAAGGTTTCTTTCTGCAACCACAACATCTAAACGTTGCTTTACAACCATTGCCTGATATGCTCGGCCATTGACTGGGCACTGAGACAATATTTATCCCGTAAAATATTCTGACTGCCATGTTCGACAAACGCGTCAGGTAAGGCAATCGGACACACGGAAACGCCGCTTCCCGCAACAATCTCAGATACCGCGCCAAACAATCCCCCGATGCATGTGTTTTCTTCGATGGTAACTATTTTCTTTGTATGCGCAGCAATGGTCCTGATCAGCGCTTCATCGAGTGGTTTTGCAAAGCGCATATTGACCACCCCTGCCTGAATGTTTTTACCCGCAA
>JBELAT010000105.1:0-8045 GCA_049508565.1 Endomicrobiales bacterium
CTTTTAGTTATCCTATATTGTATCCGATATCTCGAGGATACATCCTATGCCTACACATTTTACCCTTTTCTGCTCCTTGCTCTTGCTCTTATTAATGGCGCCCTGGTGAGCGATAATCTGACAACGATGCTCTTTTTCTGGGAAGCTCTTCTTATCCCTCTTTTTGGCATGATCGCAACTGCTCATAAAGATGCATACAAAACTGCCGTCAAGGCTTTCGTTATCATTGGCATAACGGACCTCTGTCTCATGTTCGGTATGGCTCTCATCGAACACATGGAGAAAACACTAACTATTTCTCAAATATGCGTCCCGCTCGGAGGAATCGGCAGTATCGCTTTTGTCTTTATGATGATAGGAGCGGTTTCAAAAGCTGGGGCCGTACCCTTCCACTCATGGATCTCTGACGCCGCTGGTGAAACACCTCTTGCTTTTACTGCTTTTCTTCCGGGATCGTTATCCCGACTGCTGGGAATATATTTTTTAGCCCGCATGACTTCCGAAATGTTCCGCTTTTCCCCATGTTCGCGGGTTGCCTGGCTCATTGTTGCATTGGGAATAGCGAGTCTGGGGATTGGACTTTTCTTTGCACCAGCTCAAAAAAAACCTAAAAAGCTGTTAGGTTTTATTTCGATTGCTCTATGCGGTGTTTTGCTTGTCAGTATCGGCAGCGGCTTGTCGGGAAACCCGCTCCACACTGCAGTTCTTATAGCAGGTAGCACCATTCTCTTTACATTAGTCTTTCTTGTTGTTGGCGTTCAAGAACAGCGGTGTGCCACTTTCACAACTGCTCTTAGTATGCGTGTCAGAAATATTACGCCGTTTAAGGCTCTCTATGAACGCTCAGATCAGGGTCAGTTTGATCCCTATGAACTGGCAATGATCGTGTTCAATTTCTTTGCAAAAACTGCTTTTGCTCTTGACCGGTTCACTAATTGGATTTATGATGGCTTTATCCCGTTCTGCGCTGTCATGCTGAGTACTATTATACGAGTATTTCACACCGGCAACTATGCGGCATATATCATCTGGTCTTTAGCGGGAACAGTGACTGTTATCGCATTTATGATAAAATAGTTCGCTCGGCACGAAACGATCGAATGACATTCACTTGAAGGTTAGGTAAGATTTTATGGCATCATCATTTATCCTTATTCCTCTGGTGGCAGTGATCCTTTTTAATCTGCCATTTTTGTCTTCTTACAAACGTCTCCCCATGTTATTTGGAGTCCTTTTTTCGCTCTGGCAGGCGTGGCTCGTATTGTTTAGCGTAGAATCGGCATGGAATAACACCTCTTTACCGCTGTCATTTTTAAGTGGAATGCACTTGCATGTCACTCATCTGACTTTGGTCATGTATCTTGCTATCGCCATTGCAGCGGGAAGCGCGTTCATGGTCTGCTGGCATACTCTTGAAGACGAAAACAAACGCTTTGACGTTACCAATCTCCTGCTGCTGGCTCTTGCCGGGATGAACGGAGTGGTATCTGTTACTGACCTATTCACACTGTACGTATTTATTGAAGTTGTGAGCATTGCATCATTTATTTTGATTGCGCTGCACAAAGACGGCAATGCACTGGAAGGATCACTCAAGTATATCATTATGTCGGCCATGGCATCGTTGATGATGCTCAGTGCGATCGCTTTGTTTATGATGACAACGGGATCAACATCATTTAGCGAGGTGGCGAATGCCCTGCGGATGCAGCCAGCAACATCTTTGCGCCTGACGGCCGTCGGATTGTTTTTGGGGGGACTCTTCATTAAAAGCGGTTCCGTCCCTTTTCACGGGTGGCTTCCGGATGCGTATTCTTCGGCTCCTGCCGGTGTTTCGGTTCTGCTAGCCGGCATTGTTACAAAAACAACCGGTATCTACACACTTATCCGGCTTGTTACTACTGTATTCGGGTTCACACCGCATATTCAATCTCTGCTTCTTGCAATCGGCGCCCTGTCCATTGTTGTCGGGGCTCTGGCAGCTTTGACCCAGTCTGACATGAAACGAATGCTGGCTTATTCGAGTATAAGCCAGATGGGGTACATCATCATCGGTCTCGGGACCGGAACAACAATTGGATTCGCGGCAGCTGTATTTCATTTATTAAATCATGCCATTTTCAAAACGCAACTGTTTGTTAGCGCCGCGGCAATTGAAGAACAGACCGGAACGCGTAACATGGATACTATGGGCGGCCTGGCAGAGAAAATGCCCATTACCGGCGCAACATCGATTATTGGATTTCTATCGATGGCGGGCATTCCCCCATTATCCGGATTTTGGAGCAAGTTGATCATTATCATCGCTCTCTGGATGGCCGGATTCCGCGTGTATGCTCTCATTGCAGTTTCAGCCAGCGTCCTGACGCTGGCCTATATGCTTTCCTTACAACGTCGGGTCTTTTTTGGAAAACTAGCGGCGGGTTTTGAAAATCTCAAAGAAGCTGAGCTTGGAATCATTCTCCCATCCGTCGTTTTGGCTGCCCTGAGCATAGTGTTTGGTATTGCATTCCCGTTTGTGTTACACCGGCTCATTTTGCCGATCGCAGCAGGATGGTAAATCGTTGTAAAACGTGAAAGGTGAGTAGTGTGATTGATATTTTCTTGGTAGCTTTAACAACTGTTGCTGCATTGTGGGCGGTCATGCGAGGAACCCTGATCCGCGCAGCAATCGCTTTAGCATTTACCAGCGTTATGGTAACCATTATCTTGTTTCGTCTCAATGCACCGCTTGCAGCGGTCTTTGAGTTGTCGGTGTGCGCCGGCCTTATTACCGTTATTTTTATGAGTACGCTCAGCCTGACAAAACCCCGGACCTATGAAGAAAATATACAACATACAAAAAAACGTTTCAGCCGGTACTGGCTGCTCACACCTCTGGTCGTCATAGCAGCGATAATTCTTATCGTAAAAGTTAAACCATACTCACTGCATTTCCCTTTCTCCATGACAATAACTGATGTTCGCAGTACCCTGTGGAACATGCGCCAGGCGGATATTATCGGGCAGATTCTTATTCTTCTGGTCGGTGTGTTTGGTATTATTATTTTGTTTAAAGACAAAAAGAAAAGCGAAAAAGAAATATGATCGAAAATTTGTCCACGCTCCTTAAAGTATACCTTGTGGGAATCCCGCTGATCATTCTCATCGGACTTTACTGCGTCATCGTTACGCACAACCTGATCCGTGTCCTTATCGGCATGGAAATACTGACAAAAGCAGTGACGCTGTTTTTAATCATTGCCGGGTATGTCACTAACAATACTGCATTCGCGCAAACCGTGGTAATTACTTTAATCGTCGTTGAAGCGGTTGTCGTGGCAACGGCTGCAGGCGTGATATTAAATGTATTTAAAAACAACAATTCGCTGCATGTCCGCAATATAAAGAATTTAAAAGGATAATTTTTTCATGCAATATTTCCTTATACCGCCAATTGCCTTTGCTATTGTTCTTCTGGTCATCTGGGTTATCGCGTTTTTCTTAAAGAAATTGGCAGTTAAAAGCACCAACCATCCGGATGGCAAGATCAAGGCGTACGGGTGCGGCGAAGATATTGAGCTGCATCGCATGCAGCCGGATTATGGTCATTTTTTCCCCTTCGCATTTTTCTTTACTGTCATGCATGTTGTTGCATTGACGCTGACGACCGTTCCGAAAACGTTATCCAGCGCGTTTATGCCCATTTTATATGTTGCGGCCGCCGGAACGGCTTTGTTTATTCTCTTTAAAAGGAGAGACAACTAATTATGTCGCTGATGTCAAAAGTCCTTACCTGGGCGCGCATGAAATCACCATGGATCATCCACTTTAATACCGGGGCCTGTAATGCCTGCGACATTGAAATTGTTGCCGCCCTTACACCGACTTATGACATCGAACGATTCGGTGTCCAGCTCAAGGGAAGTCCCCGTCACGCTGATATTCTTGTCTGTTCCGGGCCAGTAACCAAACAGATCGAAGATCGTGTCGTACGCATATACGAACAGATGGCTGAACCTAAATTTGTCGTCGCCGTAGGCACCTGCGCGTGTTCAGGCGGCGTATTTGACGGATGCTATAACATCAAAGGCGGCACCAATACGGTCATTCCCGTATCAGCCTATATCCCCGGTTGTCCGGCGAGCCCCGAGGCGATCATCGATGGCGTCGTGAAACTGCTTAATAGTCTTGAAGCAGCAGAAGCCGCGGCAACGAAATAGAGGAATCATGTCAATCGAACAAGACATCCAACAGTCACTCATACAGCAGTTCCCTTTTTTAGAAGGAAATGTTATTGTTAAACGTGCCCGGAGAATATCAGTTACTGTGGCATATGAAAAATTCAGATCAGTATTTGATTTCCTGACTGAAAAATCAGATTTTTGTATTCTGTGTACGATCACCGGGCTCGACGAAGGAGAACACCTTTCGTTTATATACCATCTAGCTCGAGAAAACGGGATTATCCTTGATTTGAAAACATCGGTACCGAAAACAAACCCAGTGATTCAAACGGTGTATGACCGGTTCCCCGCAGCGGATATATATGAACGGGAATTGGTTGATCTATTGGGCACACAAGTGGAAGGATTGAAACCGGGCAGACGCTATCCACTTCCCGACACCTGGCCACTTGATGAACATCCATTACGGAAAGATTGGAAAACTAAAGAAGCTGCGGTCGAAAATAAATAATACATCAGTTGTCGCAAGAAATTGATACCGTAAAGTGTAATGAGAGGTTTTTATGGCTAAAGTAACGATTCCTATCGGCCCACAACATCCATCGCTCAAAGAACCCGAAAGCTTCAGCGTCACTATAGACGGCGAAAAAATCATAAGCATGACAATGAAACTGGGATACAATCATCGCGGCATAGAAAAGGCCTGCGAAGAGCGGACATATCTGCAGGATATGTACTTAATTGAACGTATCTGCGGAATTTGTTCTCATACGCATTCAACCTGTTTTATTCAAGCGGTCGAAGAAATTGCGGGACTGGAAATACCCCGGCGTGCAGCTTACATCAGATCCCTGGTTGGCGAGCTGGAACGTATTCATAGCCACCTTCTATGGCTTGGCGTGGCAGGGCATGAAGTCGGTTTCGACACACTGCTCATGTATAGCTGGCGCGATCGTGAAGTCGTGATGGATCTGTTGGCCATGCTGACGGGCAATCGTGTCAACTATGCCATCAATACTATCGGTGGAGTACGCAGAGATATCAGCCCTGAAAATATACAAGCTATTTTAAAGGCCGTTGATACACTTGAAGAACGGACAAAATATTATATTCAGATCGCTACCCAGGAAGTAACACTTATTCAACGTCTTTCGGGCGTCGGAACCTTATCGCATGATGATGCCAAGCGTCTGGGAGCCGTCGGACCAACGGCACGGGCGTCAAACCTTCCCCGGGATACCCGTAAGGATGATCCTTACGCGGCGTATGGAGAACTCAATTTCAAAGTCGTGACGGACACTCATAATGATGTCTATGGGCGCACCCTGGTGCGAGTAGGAGAGCTGATGGAATCCTACGCCCTTATCAGGCAGATCCTCACAAACCTTCCGGAAGGACCCATCGCCGTCAAAGCACCACGAAAAATACCGGTAGGTGAAGCAACGAGCCGTTACGAAGCTCCTCGTGGCGAAGACCTGCATTTTGTTAAATCAAACGGATCTGAAAAACCTGAACGAGTGAAAGTCCGGGCACCTACATTGGCAAATTTACAATCTGTTTCAAAGATGCTAGAAGACGGTTATTTGGCTGATTTTCCTATTGTTATTGCTGCTATTGACCCTTGTTTTTCTTGTACAGATAGAATGATCATCCGGGTTAACAATCCTGATGGAAAAGCGACGGGTGCTATGGACTGGAAAGCACTGCGATCATACAGTATTGACTGGTATAAAAAAAATAGAGGCGTAGACTTCAAAATTAAAAAGTAAGGGTTTAGACAACGTTATGATACATTCACTGATCAATATTTTTATTTTTCCGGGACTATTATTTCTCTGCACTATCAGCCTGGCTGCAGAGTATCTCGACCGCAAACTCTACGCCCGCCTTCAAAACCGCGTGGGGCCACCCTGGTTTCAGCCGCTGGCTGATATGATTAAACTGTTTGGAAAAGAAGACATCATGCCGGAAGAAGCCAACCCCCTGATGTTCAAGGGGCTGCCGCTTTTTGCTCTTGCCGCGGCAACGACGGCTTTTTTGTACATTCCCCTCTGGTCGCCGACATCGCTGTTCTCATTTGATTGCGATATCATTGTGGTACTATATCTTTTAACGCTCCCAACCATTGCTTTTTTCCTAGCGGGATGGTATTCAACATCGCTGTATGCCATGATCGGCGCCATCCGCTCACTGACACAGCTCTTCGCCTATGAAGTACCGTTGTTTCTGGGGGTTCTGGCTCCGGCAATTATTGCCAACACCTGGTCTCTTTCAGGGCTCATCGCCTTTTACCGCATGCATCACCTGCTTGCTGCCTGCAATATACTGGGCTTTATAGTATCGATCATTGCTATGCAGGGGAAACTCGAAAAAGTGCCGTTTGATATCCCTGAAGCGGAAACGGAAATCGTTGCCGGCAGTTTTACGGAATACAGTGGACGCCTGCTGGCCATGTTCAGGATGACTATCGCCGTTGAGCTGGTTGTCGGGGCTTCTCTTTTTTCTGCAGTATTTCTCCCGTTCGGCTTCGGTCTGTCGCTGGGGTGGGCTGTTGCTGTATATATCGTTAAGATTCTGTTTATCATCATTCTGTCGTGCCTGATCCGGACGTTATTTGCCCGGATGAGAATCGATCAGATGGTGGAGTTCTGCTGGAAGTACCTGGCCCCGATAGCGTTAGTACAAATACTGATTAATTTAGTAATTAAAGGAATGATTCGATGATTTGGCCTGGAGCAATGTTCAAAGAAGTGATTTGTTCGCTGTTTAAAAAACCTGCAACACGGAACTATCCTTTTGTCAAGATTGGCAAGCCTGAAGCATTTCGAGGAAAATTGAATTTCTTTCCGGAAAAATGTATCGGCTGCAAGATATGTATGCGCGACTGCCCGTCAAATGCGATCGTCATCAACAAGGTCGCAGATAAAAAGTTCGAAGCTGAGATCAGGCTCGATAAATGCGTCTATTGTGCCCAATGTGTAGAATCCTGCCCCAAAAAAGCTCTCGAAGCAACGCGTGATTTCGAACTTGCCTCATTAACGAAAGATAAATTACATATAGTAATTAAGTAACGTTCTTCCTGGTATAATTATGGAATTATTACCCCTCTTACAAGAAAAATTGGCTGGAGCTACACGGGTGGCAATCCTCGGCGTTGGTTCTGAGCTGCGAGCTGACGATGTCGCGGGGATTTTGGTCGCCCAGGAATGCGAAAAAATTCATAAAGCTGAAAACTTCAAAGTCTTTTACGGATATACCGCTCCCGAGAATATCACTGGTGAAATACGTAAGTTTTCCCCTTCACATCTGATCATCATCGATGCAGCTGATACCAGTGACACTCCCGGGACCATCTCCTTTATCAACCCTGACGACATTGCCGGTATATCGTTTTCCACCCACATGATTCCTCTTAAAATCCTTGTTGACTATATTACCGCAGACACGAAGTGCCAGATAGCCATTATAGGCATTCAACCGCAGACCCTTACCTTCGGCCAAGCCGTCACGCCAGCCATCTCCGCCACAACCACAGAACTTGCCACTGGACTCATCTCCACCATCACGAAAATCATGGTTTGACAAGGTACCATACATTAGATTGATGTTATATGTTTACGTACCCCCGAGCTTTAGAAAGTTATGCAACCTCAAGACGAACTATCTTTTCTTTCCTTAAAAAGTTCCTTTTACGCCAGCATGACGATTGCAGGTCTATTTAATCGATAATCTTTTAATTCTGTCTTTTGCAATACTTTCTAGTCGATGCTGAAAAAGGTCTCAAGCGAACAATCTGTCGACGGAAGAAAAGTTGAATACCGTCAATAATAGTGGTATAATATTGCAAGGAAAGCCGAAAAACCGAGAGGAAACCTTGCA
>JBELAT010000106.1:0-7948 GCA_049508565.1 Endomicrobiales bacterium
GGGCCCATATAAGGGTCTCTTCAACATTCCTTGTTGCTAGAAGATATCTGCGGTCGAACTCATTGAGCCAGCCATCTTTCAACCCTTTTGCCAGGGCGTAGCCGGAATCTCTCGATCGGGCATCCATAAATATCTCAAACAACATTTCCCACGTTTTTGGTATACTTCTCGCCATAAAAACATCTACTCTTTCTTCCTGAATAGTTCTGTACAACTCAGTATCCAGTATAATCATGGATACAGATAACTGTCGTTCCTTATTTCTTAACGGCATAATCAGTGCATTGAGATTATCTTTTTTGGCAAGCACACATCCGTTCTGTTGGATCTGCTCTGGCGAGGTGGCTACGATAAGCGATTTTTCGGGACTACTGCCTTGTACTCGCAGCTGTGTATCAGGATTGGCTGCTTTTAATTGTTGTTGAATCATAGCAATACGTTCATTCTGTTGTGCTATTTCTTTTTGATCTTGCGGATCAGCCGGATTATATAAATACACCACGGATGCCCCCATATGGTTCAGTGAGGCCATCACGTCAAATCGCTCTATATTTTCAAGACTTTTATCAGTCACTGTTTCGTAAAATCCCAGCCGCAACCCACCCAGGTAAAGGGCCTGCTGCGCTCTGTAGAGTTGCACAAGAACTTCCGGGTCGTGCCATGCATGCTGAGCTACGTTGAGTAAAATAGTATCAATATTGTTTTCCTGTGCGTTCTTAATTACTTCTTCGTTTACAATATGGGCTACATCTTCAAAGTTTTCTATCTGTCCAGAAGGATGAACGGTTTTCGAAATTGCTCCTACCATTGCCATCGGCGGTCTGAAACTGGCATTCTTATTTATCAGCAGCTCGTTTAAGTAGGGAAGGAGATCAATATACCCTTGCACTTCCGTAACCGCTTCTATCTCGCCGTCATACTTTATCGGATTTGGTTGCTCAAGAGCATGTGCTCCTTTCATAATTATCGGTTGAAAGGGAGTATCTATCATAAGAGCCTCAACAGCCCCACGGTTGGCGCTCATATACTTCATTTCAAGAACTGAAAATATTATGCCGGTATAATCATCCCTAAGCCGTTCATCTTTAAATGCGGGGTTTGCCGTTTCGGCAAATTCTAGGTCGCCCCTGAACTCATCGGCTGCATGGAGTGCAATAGTAGTTAATATACTATCAGCGTCATTTCCGCGTTTCCAGGCAACAACAGTTACCGACCCGTTGGTGGTCGTAACGACCCGAGTCATAAGAGTATTGTAATTAACTTCCCTATAATAATCAGTGGTATACCCAGTGTCATCATCTACTGATCCAAACAAGACCACATTTGCACCTGTCGCGTTGGCACGGGCAACTGCTTCATCGATATATGACTGTTTAATTTCTGGTGCTATCACCGCGTGAATGCCCCTGTTCAAGGCAGGATAATAAGCAATTGGTTTTGCAATAAAATTGACTACCATATCTCTAATGGTCATGAAATTCGATTTCCCGGCCGGTGAGTTGCCCGTAGGGAAACCAAAACTTCTTGCCCATTTCAGTGCCCCATTAAATACCAGCTGAAAAATGTGCGCACGCTCATTGATAAATGGTCTCAAGACTTGACCCAGTTCCGTTTCAACATTATGTGAAGGAACTGATGTTCCCAGCACTTCTTCAATCACTTGAATAATATAATCATGTTTTTCTTTGCCGTATAATGTCTTGCCATTGATGACAAGCACCATGCTTTCAAGGACTTCATGTAACACATACATTTTTAGCAGTCGTTCCGCTTTCCCTGGATCCGCAGGATCAGTGATGCGCAGGATACGTTCGACAACATCGACCGCAAACGTCATGTGTTGACCGAGCTGATATTTTTCAGTATCGTAGACGCTCGATATCATCCACCGGACAGCATTGCCACGACTGACGTCAATAAGCTTTCGAACAAGCTCGCGACGATTAACCCCCAGTTTGTCTGGCACTCTCCGGGTTTCCAACAAATCCAAGTGAACTTCCCTGACCGCAGCAACCGCCGAAGGGAACGCTCGTGCCACCCGCTGACTATCGTTTTCGATACGCTGCTGCTCGTCACGAAGATCTTCGTCGGATAATCCCGCCATTATGTGACCCGTTTGACTGCCAGGTAAAGAAGCACCTCCGCCAGCTGTTACGTGAATCACTTTTTCGCTATTTTCCATATTTTCTGGCGAGGGAACTGATGCTTTATAGATTTTTGCAGTCTTTGAGAGGGATTCTATAGTATACTGACCTGCACCAGCAGGCACCATAACGGATTGCCCCCGTATCAGGTGGATCACTGTCCCGTTTTCAGATATGATTTGCACTTCTCCGTCAATCGCTATAAGTATATCAGCGCTATGATCCCCGGTATTGTTATGCTTTTTTTTACGTGTAACATCAATGGTGCTGAGTACAAATTCCGCTGCAGGCGTATCATACACCTTCTCCGTTTCTGAAACGTCCCGAGGATCAATAATGGGTGTTGCTCCACGATCAAATGTCAACGTCCGCAGAAGCTCCTTGACATCGATATGTTTAGGCGTCAATCCTCCCCGCAAAACGTTGTCTGAGTTAGCCATAAGCTCCATGCCGGTACCTTCCAGATACGCGTGCAAGGCTCCCGCAGGCGCATACATGGCTTCGCCGGGATGAAGGTTTACCAGATTGAGCAGATAAATAGAAATGATGCCACGATCATCAGGATACCATTGGTTCGACTGTACCACCCAGTATGCTTCTTCTTCTTTTGATTGAGACTTATTCGCTTGAGCACGCTTGACGATCTCATGGATAACTGGTTTATATTCTTGCTCTGTCAAAGCCATGAATTCCGAATAGAATTTTCTCAATGCTTTTTGTTGATCTGTATCATCTTTGCCGGGAGATAACGACTTTTCAAGCTCACTAAGGCCGGGTATAGGCGTTTCAAGCGCTTTAAGAGATCGAACAATGTCTGGCACGGGTTTGAACCCGTTCAACCCCCAGAATTCGGTTATCGCACTGATTATTTCCGGTTTATGGTTGTCGTCTTTGTAATTTCTATCCACAGCGTCAAGCGCCTTGCCTTCGCGGTTCTCCCTGTCAAAACCTTTCTCTGCCCGCGGTTTACCTGGATGCACTTGAATGGAGAGCGGCCGCGCGGCAGACAATACTTTAAATAGATAGGGGAGTCGGTTATTGAATCTCGCTGCTACTTGAGTACCGAGTATACCCGCTGGATCGCGCGCGATGAGTTCATTAAGGGGTACTGACATGCCATCAACTAGTGCTGTTGAAGGCGCTTTCGGATGGGCGCCTAGCCAGAGCTCGGCAATCAAGCGTACGGGTTTTCTTAAAAGGTCCGCTATAAATCCGGCAGTGCCCCAGGAATAGTCCTGTTCGGCACCTTCAATAAGCCGGGGTGTTGTGACAACATCTTCTCTTGGGGTTGCGTCAATAGTATGTACCAGCGCTTCAATGAAGCTGTTGAACCGTTCGTTCTTTTTATCTTCTGCAGCGGGACTGTGATTTAATCGTGCAAACCATTCGATAAGCTCTGCTGGAGAGTTTTCCCGTCCCCCGAAGAGGCCGATAATATATTTTTCATAATCAGCTTTATCGGTAAGATGCAACATAAACTGACCATACGGATATATCGGATTGTGCTCAAGATCTGTTTTTTTATTAATAAATGCTTTAAGTCCATTACCATTTGCCGATATCCTGACGGATGGAGTAACGAATTGGAAAGGGCCGTTAAGCGTTTCATGTCCCTCTACTATACGCTTTAACAACTCAACGGGGACTGTGGCTGTTATCGCTTCTATTGCTGCGGCATCTTCTTCTGCCCATACCCGCGCATTTTCAATACCGTCGTTATATGCTTCAAGATTTGCGGCGCCGGTAATAGTAGCGGCATTTGCCCTGTTGACCCGCGGGGATATTGCCGATAATCTAAAATACGTATCGGGATCATTTTCATAGAGTGCTATGATTTTCAACAGCAGATCCCGGTGAAGCTTTGGATCAGAATCTTTGTTCATCACCACGTTGCCCGGTTTAACAACGTTGCCGGCAGAGTCAAATTCCAATGTTATTCCGTGGTTGATGATTGTACCTTCGGGGGTACCATAATTAATACCGGCATTAGCAGCAATATCCTCTTCGGTAAACTCATTTGCACCGGTTCCTTCATCCGAGTCCTGGATCTGAAGGTTAGATGCAGCCAAAAGATCTACTTTCGCCTCACCGGTATAATTACGCACGTAAAAGAAATTCCCATGGTTGGCGCCCAGCTCAATTTCACCGGCTTCGATTTTCCTCTGCAGCTCTTGTAGTTCATCAGCCAGCTTTGAACTTGCCTCATATCTCTGATCGGCACCGAACAACACAATATCCACTCCGGCCTTGAGCATGGCCAGTATGTTCTCATCCGTCAATGCGCGTGTGCGTCCCGCCTTTTCAGGAACCATTCTCCGGCAAAAAGTGATAAGCATGCGGTTTGGTGATATGTTCACTTTTGTTCCGGTCGATGACGGGTATTGTTTTTTATTTAATTCTTGTTTCGATCGTACTTTGGCAACTTTAATCTGTTCGGCATCGGGTTCGTCAGGATGTTGACCGGGTCTTAACGTCAACAATTTTCTAAAAGTCGCCGCCATCGTGGCGGGAGCAGCGGCGTTAGTCATAGCATCGATTCTACTGAAAGAATCCAACGGCTCTCTGTCGGTGGAACGAAACGGATTCCATTGCGCTAATCTCAAAACATGGTTCCATGAAACTCCATGGACTGATCCTGCCGGATCACTGCTAGCGACCGCAATTCCCATCCGGGAAGCATCAAGGCCGTCTTTGCTTGTTGCCGCATACGGCAGAAATTTCCGCGCAATGCCCATCCATGTAACATACACTGATTCAACCAGATCGTTGATCCGGTTGACGAAGGTATGGGTGGTGAAAACCGGTATTATTTTCGCCAATGCATTGAAATTGTCAGTCCCAACGGCAACCATGCTCTTGATTATCGCCAGCAATGGAGCAATTTGCCCATCGTTTGCATGGACTATCGCCGGCAAAGCATCTTTTTCCTTGAGTCGTTTTGTCTCCTGTCGCCCAATAAAGACTGCTGTTGCTTTATCAAAAAATGTCATGAACTCCGCTTTACTCGGATTGTCGAGGTTCATACCATTTTCACGATAACGATATAATGTTTTTGTAAAAAAAGTATTACCATCTTTATCAAAATCATCGATAAGGAAGACTTCCATATCGCTACCGATTCCTCTAAACACTTTTGCCGTGACTGTCACTTTCTCGGCATTGCTCGGATCATCCCCCCGATACGTTTCAACCTTAAAAGTATCGAGCGGTTCATTGTCTATAACTACTCCAACTGAAGAATAATCCAGGTCGCGCTCTTGCTGGAGTTCGTTATCAAATCGTTTTGCATATTTCGGCTCGATAAATACCACACGCGCACCGAGTAGTTTCATGGCATGGCCAAGGAACTGCATTACGGGGCCAAGACCTCCGGACCAGAAATGTGTTTCGGCGGAAACGAAGTAAATCACCCGCCCGATCAGATGAGGAGCCTGCCTTTTTAGCCAGTTATCTTGATAGGCGTGTGCGCGCGTGTTCCTGTCCGCGCTCATAAGAAGGATGGCGTTAAGCAGGGCAGGCACTTTGCTGGTCTTACGAGTTACATAGTTTTTAACAATAAAATCGACGAGCACTTGTTGGTGGGCATCATCAAGCAGGGCAAAAGCTTTAGTTACGGGCCAGTTACCTTCCACCCGGTTTCCGGCATTAACCTGTTTATCAACTGCCCAAGTGTATTTCCGTAAAAACTCTGCAGCCTCTTTAAAAACTATATTTCCATCTTCAGAAAAGATTCCCTGTAGTTCCGCACTTATTTTACTGACATCGAGCGTATCCATAGGAACGTCGAGCGTTTGTATCCTGTGCGCCACCTGGGCGGCAAACTCAAAATATGCGGTTCCTTCTTTGAGAGCTGTAGACAGCATGTGAGGGGATGCCTGATAGTGAAGCGACTGGTCAGCCGCATATTCAACATCTTCGTCAGTAAGGTGCGTATCGGTCTCATTATGGAGAATTTCCGTCATTGCATGTACTACAATCGATTTTAAAAGTACATTTCGAACGGCATAATCGGCAATGTCCTGCACGGAACGATCAACTGTGATAAGGGCGGTGTCGTTATTGCGAACAATAGAAGAAGTATCGCCGTATGAAAGAGCGATTGAACCTGGGTATCGAAACTTACCACCCGCGTGTTCAATAGCGGATTGAGCAAGCGCTGAGACTTCTTGCTGTGTCAGTAACCCCATGTGCCTATCTATTGTAAAGGTAACGTTTCGGATGCTCAATGGTATACCCACAATACGGGTACCATTGAAAAAACGACTTACTGGAACCGCCTTTTTAAGTATGAGCCGGTTACCAGGATCAGCCTTAAGATTATAATTGAGATGCAGGTAATTGAGCAGAAAACGCGACTCGATAGATATAAAGATGCTTACTCCGAAAGTATAGCCACCTACGACTATCAGAAGTGCTGCTATGGCCAATGGCGAATGTGATGAAGCAAAGACAACTGAAGTGATAAAAAGTCCCGCCAGCACACTGAGCGCAACAGCTGTATATTTAAAAATAGTTACTTTTACTTTGAACGATTTTAAAACCGCCATAAGCGTCGTAAATTCTGCAGCTCCCGGACTATGCCTATTAGTAAATTCTGCCCTGCTTCGCTTATTTTTTATACCGGCTTTTAGCGGATTTGTTTCGACTAAGACGGCTTCTCTCATCCATTTTTTGAAAATGGCCTGATCTACCGGATCATGAATATCTTTAAACGGTTTCTTCAAGAGCTCTTCAAATCTGATGATCTGATTTAATGTGTCTACATCATTTGTGTAATTGAATTTCAGTCTGGCTAGAGTATCGGGAAGCAGCAACCGGGTACCATCTGCAGATCCCTCCGAGTCCTGATCAGCCACCGGATGAGCAGCGGGGTTAGTCTCTTTCGCTTCGGAAATGACAACAGCAGCATGCCGTCCTTCAACGGTAGGGATTCTCATTGTTCCTTGGCCGGGATAGGTAATAATGATATCCTTTGCATCATCAAGAGCTATTGATGCCCCGGTAGGAAGTGCTGCTTTGATCTTGCTATCACTAGCATTCATGCTCGCAACTATTTTTTCGGCAGTGTTTCCCGGTATCGCAGCGGCTTCAATTGCTAGCTGCACAAGGTGAAGCTCGGCAATTTTCGTTTTAATCTTAGTTTCATCCCACTCTTTGATTTGGTTCGTCCAGATAAGCATTGCCAGGGAAGCTTTTGACGGATCTCCGGGAACTCCGATAACCGATCCCGCATCAGCCCGTTGTGTCCCTCCCGCTTTTGCCACTGCTCCAACCGCGGCAAACTCCCGCGCGATCGTGTCGTACATCTTCTGTGCGTATACCGTATCGCCCGTCACGTTCGGCGTGATCACCACATACGATATCCCCTTGGCTTCCAGCATGTTCGCAAGGCCCTGCGTATGAAATCCGCCTGTCACCACCACATCAACATTGTTGTTGGCCTCAGGCATCGACAACTGCGAATTCATCAGGAATATGTTCTCATCAACCGAATCAGCTTTCAGCGCCGGTTTCCCCGCCTCTGCGTCGGTCACCCCGATCTTTGCAAGGAACGTCGTGTTACGGTCCAGGTTGACCTTATAGAACTTCGCAAACAACGCGTTGTTTAAATCAAGTGACGGCAGCAGGTTCGCCTGCGAATACCGGTCCCACAACTGCTGGAACTCGCCGACGTTCTTGGTGTAATATGCGTAATCGTCCGCTGACATCTTGTTGTCAAAGTATGCCTGTACATATTTAAGGAAATCTGCAATAAACGCCACTTCCCGTTCCGCGCGGCTTTTTGACAGCCGTCCCCGCAGCTC
>JBELAT010000107.1:0-7894 GCA_049508565.1 Endomicrobiales bacterium
AAAATAGATAATTTTTATTATAATCCTACTAAATCGATGGTAATAATAGATTAAACATGAATTCACTGGGTATAGTTGAAACAAAACTGATTTCTTTTTCTCAGCCGCCGGATGAAATGGTTCTTGAATCCGGACAGAAGCTGGGTCCTATTACACTTGCCTACGAAACGTATGGCACACTTAATGCTGATAAATCCAACGCGATACTGGTGACTCACGCATTTTCTGGCGATGCGCATGCTGCCGGTTTTCATTGCGATGAAGAAAAACCAGGCTGGTGGGATTCGATGATCGGTTCTGGTAAAGCCTTTGATACGGACAAATATTTCGTCATTTCATCGAATGTTATCGGCGGGTGTAAAGGAAGTACCGGTCCGTCATCAATAAATCCAGCCACCTCAAAACCCTATGGTCTTGATTTCCCGATAATCACATTACCTGATATGGTTCATGCGCAGAAACGACTCATCGATCACCTGGGCATCGATACACTGCTCAGTGTTGCGGGCGGATCAATGGGTGGTATGCAGGCGCTTCAGTGGGCGGTAAGCTATCCCGAAAAGATTCGTTCTGCAATTCCTATTGCCACAACACTCAAACATTCTCCCCAGCAGATTGCGTTCGACGAAGTCGGTCGCCAGGCTATCATGGCTGACCCTGACTGGCATGGAGGCGATTATTACGGTAAGGCACATCCCGAGCGAGGACTTGCCATCGCGCGGATGGTCGGCCACATTACCTATATGAGCGATCAGTCAATGGAAGAAAAATTTTCCCGGCGGCTCAGGGAAAATGACTATACGTTTAGCTTTAAGTCAGATTTTGAAGTTGAAGGCTATCTCCGCTATCGTGGTGACACGTTTGTTAAACGTTTTGACGCCAATTCGTATCTGTATATTACTAAAGCAATGGATTATTTTGATGTGTCAGGCAAAAAGTTCATCCCGCACGATAAAAAAGTAAATACAAAGTTTCTGGTCTTATCATTTCAATCGGACTGGCTGTATCCATCATACCAGAGCCGTGATATCGTCAACGAACTGCGTATGCGTGGTATTGATGTTACTTATTGCGAGGTCAAGTCTACCTACGGTCATGACGCGTTTCTCCTGGAAATCGATGCTCAGACACATCTCATAAAGCATTTCCTTGAGAAAGCCAATCAGCACAGTAAGCCATAACAATATTTTTCAACAGAAAATTAATATGAAAGAAATTCGTTACGATCACCAGATTATTGCCGGTATCATTGAAAGAGGATCAAAAATCCTTGATCTTGGATGCGGTACGGGCGAGCTGCTCAAATATCTCGTTGATACCAAGAACGCCCAGGTTCAGGGAATAGAGCTTGACGAAGAAGCGATTCATCAATGCGTTGAAAAGGGATTGAGCGTCTATCATAGCGATATTGATTCGGGACTCAAAGGGTATCCCGATAAAGCTTTTGATTATGTTATTCTCAATCAGAGTTTACAACAGGTAAAAAATATCGATTACGTTATCGATGAATCTCTGCGCGTAGGAAAAAATGTTATAGTAGGATTTCCCAATTTTGCGTATATTGCCAGCCGGGCAACGCTGTTTTTTCGCGGACGGGTGCCGATCACTGAAACGTTGCCATACGAGTGGCACAATACCCCCAATCTCAGGTTTTTAAGTATCAATAATTTCGAAGATTTTTGTAAACAAAGAAATATTAAAATAATTGATCGTCAGTATATTGGTGTTCCGCTGCTTGCAGAAGCATTGCCCAACCTCTTTGCTGAAAGCGCCATATTTCTTATTACCAATTCTGTTGCGTAATCTCTTCATTCACTGTTTCCTCGATGCGTTGAATGTCGCTTTTCTTGAGTGTGCCGACATGTGCCTTGCAATCCGTGAAGTAGTATAATAATTCCGTGCCCAATCGCGCACAAAAAGGTGACGGTTGACTTGGTCGGAGATTTTTAATAACATGCCTCTATAAAAGATGAGACAATCTAAGACTAAGATTGGGCAGTGCCCGTATCACGGGCACGGGATGGGGTCTAGCCTAGGTGATGCAGTTGAGGAAAATAAAAAAATATTCTTCTTAACCTATACCGCCGGTATAGGTTTTTTTAAAAACAATATTTTCTTAAAGGCGGATGTATGAGCATAACAGATGAGATCAACAAGAGAAGGACGTTTGCAATAATCAGCCATCCCGATGCGGGTAAAACAACGCTCACGGAGAAGTTTTTGCTTTTTGCCGGTGCTATCCAGAGTGCGGGAGCGGTAAAATCACATAAAATAAAAAAAAGTACGATATCCGATTTTATGGAAATCGAACGTCAGCGCGGCATATCCGTTGCTTCAGCTGTCATGAGTTTTGAATACCGGGATTTGAAGATAAATTTATTAGATACCCCGGGTCACAAAGACTTTGCGGAAGATACGTACAGAACATTGACGTCTGTCGACAGTGTTATTTTGGTTGTCGACAGCGTAAAAGGGGTTGAAGAACAGACGGAAAACCTCATGAAAGTCTGCAGGATGCGCAACACCCCGGTCATCATATTTGTCAACAAACTCGACCGCGAAGGACGTGACGCGTTTGATTTACTTGACGAGATTGAAAGCAAACTTTCCATAAAAGTTTGTCCGTTAAGCTGGCCGATAGGTCGTGGTTCGAGCTTCCAGGGCGTCTACAGCCTTCACAATAAGAGTTTGCATATTTTTAGTCCCAATCAGAATAAGTCCGATGATGCGGTGGTTATAGCAGATGTGCAAAGCAAACTGCTTGATAAAGCCATCGGCAAGGATTTTGCTTGCCAACTGCGACAGGACGTTGATCTGCTGACCGGGGTTTATGGATCTTTTAACAAAGAGCGCTATCTGTCCGGTGAAACTGCACCGGTGTTTTTTGGAAGTGCTTTAAATAATTTTGGGGTCAGAGAACTGCTTGATACATTTGTCGCAATAGCTCCCCAACCGGGCAGTATGGAGTCTGAGACCCGTACGGTTACTCCGGATGAGAATACGTTTAGCGGTTTTATATTCAAAATTCACGCGAACCTGGATCTTCGGCATCGCGACAGAATCGCTTTTTTCAGGGTCTGTTCTGGCAAGTTCGAAAGAAACAAGTTTTATCGGCATGTGCGGCTCGACATTGATCTTCGTTTTACCAATCCGGCACAATTTCTTGGACAGAAGAAAGATGTTATTGAAGAAGCGTATCCCGGGGATGTTATAGGGCTCTACGACCGGGGACATTTTAAAATTGGCGATACGTTAACCGACGGTGAAAAACTCACGTTTCATGGAATACCCAGCTTTTCTCCCGAAATATTCAAAGAACTCATCAACACATCAATGAAATCAAAGCAATTAGAAAAAGGCATCAAACAGCTTACTGACGAAGGTGTGGCACAGCTTTTTTCGCTCAAACACGGGCGTCGCAGGATAGTAGGGACTGTCGGGCAGCTGCAGTTTGAGGTTATCCAGTATCGATTAAAACATGAATACGGAGCTGAATGCCGGTTTGAACCCCTTAACTTTTATAAAGCCTGTTGGATCACCTCCGACAATTCTGACCAGTTTTCAGATTTCTGTAATTATAAGGCTGACCATATCGGTTATGACAATGAAAATAATATTGTTTTTTTTGCCGAGTCCGAATGGATGTTGCATCATTACCGGGAAAAATATCCGGATATCAGTTTTCATTTTACCTCTGAATTTTAAGTAGCTCTTCCGGTATGTCTCTCATCGCTGACTCCCTTTTTCTTAGAAAACCATCATCCTATAGAGCAACAATTGAATATGTACAGAAGACTCCCGAACCCGGAAAGAAGATGGCGAAAAATAGATTCCGGTTATATGAATACCTGTTTGCTTAATATAAAATACACCTATAGGGACTATAAGTAAACGAGCACCGGTATCGCATACCAGTCAATAGCCTCTATCAACCCCCGCCACATGCAGAGCACTGGTGTTACACCATATTTTATGAGTAGTTTTGATGGCATTTGAGTTTAAAAAGACTCAAAAAAAATAGATGCTTATGGAATTAAACGATATACAACACCGCTCAGTATTACAGAGAATTGCCCATCGAGTAATGATTGAACGAGGGCTTCTTCCGGATTTCTCGGTTTCTGAGCTCTTTGAACTTCATTCGATTATGGGGCCAGCCATGCCTGACGGAAGTACGCGAGACCTCAGAAATCTACTCTGGTGTTCAATAGACAATGATGGTTCACGCGATCTCGATCAGCTCACCGTTGCCCAGACCATGCCTGGCGAAGCCGTAAAGATACTGGTTGCTATCTCAGACGTAGATGCGATAGTTAAGAAACAGTCACCGCTTGACGAACATGCGCGCCAAAATACCACCTCAGTCTATACCGTTGCCAAGATCTTTCCGATGCTCCCTGATAAACTCTGCACGGATTTGACATCACTCACGTATGAGTCTGATCGGCTGGCTATCGTTATTGAAATGGATTTTTCCGGAGATGGGTCACAGACACGTTCTATTGTTTATGAAGCGGTGGTGAGAAATCGTGCAAAACTTGCGTATGGTTCTGTCGCTGCCTGGCTTGGCGGTCACGGTCCGGTGCCAGCAGATGTTGCTGCCGTCGTCGGTCTCGATGAAAACATTCGACTTCAGTATAGTACATCCCAAAACCTCAAAGCCAGCCGTCACCGACTTGGTGCTCTTGACGTGGAAACAATTCAGGCCCGTCCGGTCTTTGAGGGCGAAGAACTCAAGGGGCTGACGGTTGATGCACGCAATGAGGCCACAGAAATTATTGAAGAGTTCATGATCGCTGCAAACGGCGTGTGTGCGCGATACCTTGCGTCCCTAGCTTTTCCGTCGCTGCAGCGCGTCGTCCGCGTCCCCAAGCGGTGGGACAGGATTATTGAGCTTGCCGCAGAACATGGTGCGACATTGCCCGCGGAACCGGATTCAAAAGCTCTGGATGAATTTTTAAATTCATCAAAAAACTCTGATCCCGCCGGTTTTGCCGACCTGTCTATGAGTGTCATCAAACTTATGGGCGCAGGTGAATATGTCGTACAGCTTCCCGGAGCACTTGCTACGGGGCATTTTAGTCTTGCGCTCAGAGAGTATGCACGATCAACTGCCCCGAACCGTCGTTATCCGGATCTCATTACACAGCGATTGCTTAAAGCCGCTGTAAGGGGTAGTTCTCCGCCCTATGAAAACGCTGTATTGGAATTGCTTGCACAGCACTGTACCATGCAGGAAGGCGCAGCAAAAAAAGTTGAACGGCAGCTTGCGAAATCAGCCGCCGCGATACTTCTTACTTCGCGAATAAAAGAACAGTTTGATGCGATTGTCACCGGATCGTCTGCTAAAGGAACGTGGGTTCGCATCGAACATCCACCTGTTGAAGGAAAACTCGAGAGCGGGTTTCAGGGAATAGACGTCGGCCATAGAATACGCGTGCAACTGGTACGCGCTGATGTAAATCACGGATATATCGATTTCAAACGAGTGTAATCAGATTTTTTTTGGGTGGCAGGTCATGTAATCATGGTTCAATTAGCTTCTTTGACATGATGGCTTGTGCTAAACGCATGGTCAATACATGCTTTCATGATCCGCAAAATAGGGTTAAAAAGAGGCGCAAGATATGCTCAAAAGAAAAACATCTGTGCTGGTGATGACGATAGGTCATTCTACACGTCCGATAGATGAGTTTATTCTATTGTTGAAAACCCATGGGGTTGACACAGTTGTAGATGTTCGAACCATTGCGCGGTCACGTCACAATCCGCAGTTCAATAAAGATTTATTGCCGCGGACACTGGAGAAAGCCGGTGTCGGGTACCTCCATATGGCGGGACTGGGTGGTTTGCGTCATACATTACCTCAATCCCGCAACACAGGCTGGAAGAACGCATCTTTTCGAGGGTATGCAGATTATATGCAATCGGAAGAATTCAAGAAAAGTTTAGTAGAATTGATTTCGCTTGCGCACCATGACCACATAGCCCTGATGTGCGCCGAAGCTGTACCCTGGCGATGCCATCGTTCGCTCATTGCAGATGCTTTACTGGTCCATGGCATTGGTACCGAACACATCATGAGTCTAACCCGTCGTCAGGTGCATATGCTCACGCCGTTTGCTAAAGTCCGGGGTACTGAAATAACATATCCGAAAGAAGGTTCAGTGGGCGGGTCCGAGAAGAGTTGATTTTTTCCGATGTTCTGTTGTATGGGACAAGCAGTTCAATAAATGACAGTTTCAGGCAGTGTCGATGTGAGGCAAATAGAAGGAATTATACGGGAGGAATCAAACATGAATGTACAACAATTGTTAAACACAACGCTGGCGCTGGTCACTGGCGATAAGGGTCTGTTGGCGATGGATGAAAGTTTGCCAACCTGCAACAAACGATTTGCTAAGCTGGGAATCCCCCAGACGATCGAATCGCGACGGGCTTATCGAGAGTTGATAGTAACCACGCCGGGTTTAAGCGAGGCTATCAGCGGCGTCATTTTGTTTGATGAGACTATCCGTCAGTCGACGAAAGATGGAACACCGTTTATACAGGTGATCAATGAATCGGGAATAATTCCAGGAATCAAAGTTGATCTCGGTGCCAAGGATATGGCCGGATTTACCGGGGAGAAAATAACGGAAGGTCTGGATGGACTGCGTGATCGTCTGGCAGAATATGCTCAGATGGGCGCTCGTTTTGCAAAATGGCGAGCGGTTATCGCAATTGCTGAAGGTATTCCCAGTCGCAGCTGTATCAAGGCTAATGCACACGCACTGGCGAGGTACGGCGCGTTATGCCAGGAAGCTGGCCTTGTTCCCATCATTGAGCCGGAAGTCCTCATGGACGGCGAACATACTCTCGAGAGATGTCGTACGGTGACAGAGGAAGTGCTACGAGCAGTTTTCAATGAGCTTTACCTGCAACGTGTCATGGTGGAGGCAATGATATTGAAGCCGAACATGGTTCTTCCGGCTTTGAACTGCCCCCGCCAGGAAACGGTCGACGAAGTGGCTGATGCTACAGTAAAATGTTTCTTACGAGTCGTCCCCGCTGCCGTTCCAGGTATTGCATTTCTGTCCGGCGGCCAATCAGCTCAAAATGCCTCAGCCCATTTAAATGCCATGAATGTTAGATTTAAATCTCACGTGCCCTGGGCATTATTATTTTCTTTTGCCCGGGCAATCCAGCAGCCGGCTTTAGAGATCTGGCAAGGCAAAGAGTCCCGCGTGCCTGAGGCCCAGCAAGCTTTATATCATCGAGCATTATGCAACAGCGCTGCTCGGCGCGGACAATACAGTCCCGCCATGGAAAGAATATAACCGGTTGTATGGGCATCGTGTGAGTTAATGGTGATCTTAAAATCATTTTTTGAGAGAACATTTTGCACAATGTCGACACAACATGAAATATTGACATCGGTGGGCAGATTTAATATAACATGACTCATTGAAGGGAGGCCGTGAAACGGCCTGAGAGTATCGGCAAGACGTCACCGATTTACCTTTATCCTTGTACAGGATGGAACCTGATCTGGGTAATGCCAGCGGAGGGAAAATAGAAAGAATAATTTCTCTTTACCTATACCGCTGGTATAGGTATTTTTTTCGGTAAAAACCGAAATGGAGGATGGAACATGATTTCTGCATCACAGCTGCTGGAGCGAGTACGAGAACAAAAACCGGTAGTCCATCACCTGACTAATTGGGTGACGATTTATGATTGTGCCAACATTGTCAAAGCTTTTGGGGCATCACCCGTTATGGCGCACGCACCTGAAGAAGTGGGTGATATGGCGCAGATCGCATCAGCGCTGGTATTAAATATCGGCACGTTAACGATCGAATTTATCGAGTCAATGAAGATCGCCGCGAAAAGTGCTAATAAAAAGGGCATT
>JBELAT010000108.1:0-7826 GCA_049508565.1 Endomicrobiales bacterium
ACACCGCGAACTTGAATACCTGACTCTCGATCGTGATACGTTTCATTTCAAAGAAACACTCTCCCCGAAATACGCGGAGATGGCATATTATGGATTATGGTTTGTCCCGTTACGGCGGGCAATGGATGCCTTCGTAACCGAGACCCAGAAGAACGTAACAGGGACGATCACGTTGAAGCTTTACAAGGGGACCATCACTGTTACGTCGCGTAAATCCCCGCACTCGCTGTACTGGGAAAAGCTGGCGACCTTCGGCCGGGACGAAATTTA
Source organism: Endomicrobiales bacterium (assembly GCA_049508565.1). Taxonomy (GTDB): domain Bacteria; phylum Elusimicrobiota; class Endomicrobiia; order Endomicrobiales; family CAIRNS01; genus CAIRNS01. Next base: position 271 of record JBELAT010000108.1, read on the forward strand.
TAACCAGAAAGATGCCGAAGGGTTCATCAATCTTTTCGGGTTGCCGCTTAAAGTCCAGGCTCTGTTAAAAAAATAACCTGCATTGTCAGTAATTGACAGCCGCATCGCAAAGATGTGTACACGATAAATCGCAATCTCAGGTCACGTATAAACCACCTGCACTATTTATGGAAAACTGTTCGGAATTCATCAATTCATATTCATTCGATAAACGCCTGGTTGTCCATGATATCATTGGGTCCCTGGCGCACGTGAAAATGCTCGTAAAATGCAAAATCATCCCGGCCTCTGATGGTTCAGCTATCAGTAAAGGACTTTCCGCTATCCGTGCCGATATCGAAAAAGGAAAATCCATTGCGCCGGAAGAAGACATTCATTATGCAGTTGAGAAAGAATTGATCAGAAGGATTGGACCGGTAGGTGGCAAAATGCATACTGGCCGGAGCCGCAACGACCAGGTTGCGCTGGATATACGGCTCTATGTGCGCGACGAGATCAACCGTATTGAGCAACTATTACACAGTATTTTAAAAGAGATCGTTGGTCAGGCGGAAAAAAACAGTACAGTCATTATGCCGGGGTATACCCATCTCCAACCCGCACAACCGGTTCTATGGGCACATCATATTATGGCGTACGGTTGGATGTTTCAACGCGATATCCAACGTCTTGATGATTGTTTGAAACGCGTCAACATTCTTCCGCTGGGCAGCGCCGCGCTTGCCGGGACTTCATTTGCTATTGATCGGCGATATGTCGCACGGCTTCTCGGGTTCGATGGCGTGTCCGAAAATTCCATGGATGCCGTTAGTGACCGGGACTTTATTATAGAATTTTTAGCTGCGTCAAGTATAATCGCGATGCATGTGTCGCGATTGTGTGAGGAACTGGTTATCTGGTCGAGCGCAGAATTCAATTTTGTGCGTATTGCCGATGAGTTTATTTCAGGCTCGTCAATAATGCCTCAGAAACGAAATCCTGATGTTGCCGAGATCGCCCGGGGAAAAACAGGACGTGTCTATGGCAATCTTATGGCTGTGCTGACGCTGATGAAGGGGATGCCGTTGTGCTACAACCGGGATATGCAGGAGGATAAACCGCCGGTATTCGACACCGTTGATACACTCACGTCATGTCTTACGGTTATCGGGAACATGATCGCAACACTCGAGATCAATCCCGCCCGAATGATCAGCTCTACCGAAAGAGGTTTTCTTGCGGCAACAGAGGTGGCTGATTACCTGGCGAAAAAAAAGATGCCGTTTAGACAGGCGCACGGGATTGTTAAAGAGATCGTGTTGTATTGTATCGAAAATAAATGTACGCTGTCTGAGCTCTCAATGGCACAGTGGCAGCATTTTTCAAGTCTGATAAAAAGCGATATCCGGACAATCATCGACCCCCGGCGGATCGTTGAGACCAAGCAGTCGGAAGGCGGCACGTCACGGTCTTCAGTGCTGCGTCAAATAAACGCTTTAAAAAAAATATGTCTCTAATATCCCCTGTTCGTGTGGCTATCTTTGTCTGTATGGTCGTTTCTGCGACTATTGGGGGTTTTTGCTCTGAATCCACTCGTTGTGTTGCCCCCGATTCAGTCGAACGCACCCTCTCGCTTGATGATTGTATTGATACCGCTTTACATAACAGCCAGGATCTTCTGGCACTCACAGAACAGGTAGAGTATGCCCGTCAGAGGGTCAATGAAGCCAAGGCACAGAATTTTCCCAAAATCGATCTCAATTTAAACGGATCGAAATTCGCTAATGACACGCCAACGATATTGTCGCCGTCGTTTGGTTCCATTTTCCTTCCTGCTGAGACAAAAGATTTTTATTATTCAACCCGATTATCGTTGTGGCAGTATCTGTATGCCAGCGGCAGATATACGACCAACGTGCGTCTGGCGGAAATCAACCTGTCTCAGGTAACAAGCCAGATTGATGTTACCCGCAATAAAGTTATTATGGAAGTAAAAAAAGCATTTTATGCCTGCAGGATTGTTCAGGAAAAAATTGCTATCCACCAAAAAGAGATGAAGTCCCTTTCAGCAAAAAAAATATCAGCCAGAAACCAGCAGAGCTATGAAGACGCTCTTTTGTCAATGAATCTTGAAAAGCTTGAGCACGAGTATGAAAAATCCTGTCTGAAATTTCTCAATGTTATTGGTCTTGAGCTCGACACGAAAATAGCTCTCAGCGGTGAACTTAATATGCCTTCGGATGTGTATGATCTCAATAAGTGCCTGGCCCGGGCATTTGAATACCGGCCGGAACTTCGTCAGACTCAGTTTCAGGAAACTATTGACAGTTTGCGGGTTAACCTTTCTCTGTCCGAACGTTATCCCACCGTAACGCTCGGTGCAAATTATGAGATGTTTGGTGATAATCTGCCGCTTGATCAGAAGAATTGGGATGCAACCATTAATGTTAATCTGCCGATATTTGACGGGTGGGCTTCCTGGTACCGGATCAAACAACAGCGGAACATGGCGCGTGAAGCCAAGATTCGACGGGCCAGCATTCAAGATCAAGTGCGCCTTGATGTTAAACAAGCTTTTTCAGACTACATGTTCTGGCAAAAACAGGCCCGGGATTTTGACGGTCGCTTTGCCGGTGACATTCCTTCCGACAAAAAAATTGAACGGGCACTGCTGAAACTCGATACCCTCGAACAGGTGCTGGACAGTCAGGCGGCGCTCGAGTGGGCCACCGGAAATAGTAGGAAATAAACATCTTTCATGCCCTTGATCCGCTGCATTCTCCTTGTTCTTATCACCTTTTCATTGAGTAGTTCTTCCCTCCACGCCCTTGACGAAGAACAAAACATTACTGATTTTCTCTGGCAGAAAACGATACGCTTAACACCGCCTCACCGTCCGAAAGTGGCGCTGGTTCTGTGTGGCGGCGGCGCCCGGGCACTGGCGCATATAGGGGTTCTTAAGGTGTTTGATGAGGAAAAGATTCCTGTCGATATGATCGTTGGTACAAGTGTCGGTGCACTCATAGGAGCTTTGTACGCGGCCGGGGTGCCCGTTTCAAAGATAGAGTCTATGGGGACAACTATAAAATGGAATAATATCACCAACTTAAAAGGGACATCGCTTATCAGTCTGCTGCTTTCTGAGCATCTCCTTTCAACGCAGGCACTTGAAGACTTTATGAATGGCGCCATCGAGCACAAGCGTTTTGATCAGCTTAAGATCCCTTTTACGTGCGTAGCAACTGATATTATGACCGGTGAGCGGATTATCATGCGTGAAGGCGATGTGGCGCTTGCCGCCAGGGCAAGTGCGACTATCCCGGGGTTGTTTGATCCCGTAGAATACCGACACCGGTTTCTTATTGATGGTGGACTTGTTGATAATCTTCCGACTGATATTGCGAAACTTTCTGATGCGGATGTGATTATTGCCGTTTCAGTGGACTCTGACTTTTCCAAAAACCGGCTTTCCAATGTGTTCATGATGCTTATCCAGTCGTTGTATATTCAAGGCAAGCTGCTTGAGAGCGAAAAACTGCAACTGGCTGACCTGGTGATCCGTCCGGATGTTCAAGATGTAACGGTCGTGGATTTGAACCGTTCTCCGGAATGTATCGATGCGGGCGTGCTGGCTGCCCGCCAGATGGTTCCGCAGATCAAGAAATATTTGATTGACAGGATTTCCGATGAAGATATTTTTAACTAGCGTATTGTTGATGCTCTGCTGGTGTTCTGCGGTATCAGCGCAGACTGTTTCGACGGGGACAGAAAATTCTCAAATGCGGTGTGAAACAATCATTAAAGATTGTCAGCAGGCTCTTTCCGCAAAGCATTCAAGAAAAGACCGGTACGATGTCCTTATGAAACTTGCCCGGACATATGCTGATATGCGCAATTATGAGAAGGCAATAGAAACCGGACAGGAAGCGATAACACTTTTTCCCAAGAAAGATGCCGCACATCTGCTGGTTGCCCAGGTATATCAGCAAAGCGAACTTTACGAACTCTCCCGTCAAGAATATCTGACGGTTCTCCGGTATGACCGTAAATCATTCAATGCCTATTTTTCAATTGGCCAACTGTACATGCAACAGGGATTGATGACCCGCGCAATGGAGTATTTTCGTAAAGCAATTGTCATCAAACCGACAACTGAGCTGTATCGAGAAATGTCACGGTGTGCTGAAAACGCGAGTGATCTTGGTCTTTCTATCAGTCTTTTACAGAAAGCGCTCTATCACGAAGAACGCTATGATGACCTGGTTCATCTGGGTAAACTGTATGAGGAAACCAAAAACTACGATGCTTCTGAGAAAATCCTTTCCCAGGCGATCAAACTCTCTCCCGAACGTATAGAAGGATATCTCAATGTAGGGCTTTTGTATTTGCGCAATAATGATCTCTCACATGCTGAACATTTTTTACGCATTGCTTTGGAAAAGGCGCCTGAAGAAGGAAGCATCCACTTCTTTCTGGCTGTGATCTCGTTTCATCAGGGGAAAATGGGTGAGGCGCTGAGGGAAAATGCTGAAGCAAAGTGGCTGAGCCGGTCTGATGTCCTCACGGCGTATACCTATAAATTCGACCATCTCCTGACGGCTGCGGCAAAAAAACAATAAATAGTGTGTATGTCAGTTCGCTCTATGCTCAGAGTGCCGGGTGTGTGTATCCGGCTCGAGAAAGTTTTGGCTATTTTTCGGGCGGGTTATTGTCTTTGAGATGAAAGAGGAATTTTAAGCCGGAGAAGTCGAGTAGGTCGCCATCTTTGAGCTCGAGCTGACCGGAGATGAATTGGTCGTTACGTTTGGTATATCCTTCTTTAATGACTGTCAGCAGATAACCTGTCTGGCGTTTGCTGATAAGGGCTGCAAATTCGGGGGCAAATAGTCCGCGTAGTTTGACGGCTGCAGTTTCGGATTTACCGATGTATGTGAGCAATGCTGAAAGGGTATACTCGGCTAACTCCGATTTCCCTTCAACGAGACGCAAAAGACCAACGAAATCAGGGTGAGGCTGGGAAGAGACGTTCTCATCATGATCACCGTCTTTTTTTTGCGATGATATTACCGTAGCGGGCTGAGAATTAACCGTGCTTGGAGCAATCTGCTGGTTCTCCGAATCGGGAAATATGAAATCTAATGTATGCTGTCCAATACCTATCTGATCGCCGTTTTTGAGCGCGGCGCTAATTACTCGCTTACCGTTTAACAGAGTCCCATTGGTACTCTGCAGATCTTCGATGACATACGATGTGCCCTGATGTATCAGCCGGGCATGGGTACTTGAAACTGCCAGACTTTCAAGGGAGATGTCATTTTCCGGTTTCCGTCCAATCGATAGTGGTGTCTTATCAATACTGATTTCTTTGATCACTGCTGCTTGAAATTTCAGTAACAATTTTGCCATGGCAACTTTCTTTACATGATAAGATAACTATTTTTCATTTTCTTTTTCACCGGCACACCAGATGTATAATGAATAACAATCACTGTACAGTTATCCCTGCCACCCGCTTTGTTTGCCTGCGCGATTAGTTCACCACAAATAGCAGCCGGATTTCCTTGCGCAAGAACGATTTCGAGTATCTCAGCATCGCTGATCATCCCATGCAATCCGTCTGAACAAAGCACGAGGAAATCATCGTTCATGGCTGGGATGTCGATACAGCCCGGTTCAACGGTATGGTCAACGCCCAGTGCTCGCGTCAAAACATTTTTATAGTGAACAGTCTTTGCCGATTCGGAAGTTATTAATCCCTTTGTGATCTGTTCCTGGACAATTGAATGATCGGTAGTCAACGGTTGAATCTGTTTATTTCGAACCATGTATAACCGGCTGTCGCCTACCCAGGCAATAGTATACACGTCTTTGTGTATGACGCAGGCGACGACTGTTGTTCCCATACCTTTATATTGAGCGGAACTCCTGCTTGCTTCAAAGATCATGTCGTTGGCACTCAAGATGCTGGCAATAAGGTTTTCGCTTTGAGAAAAGTTTTCGGCAATGACGTCTAGCGCCATAGTGCTGGCAACTTCACCGGCGTTAGCACCGCCCAAACCATCAGCGATCATAAACAAGCCGGATTTCTCTTCTATCAACCAGGCATCTTCGTTATTTTTCCGGACTAGTCCGAGATCGGTTTTTGCTTTAAATTCAAGAGGCATTTTTCAAATCTTTCATTACGTCAGTACCCGTTTGATATCGGGCATCAGGATCTTTTTCAAGCAATTTGTCGATAATTTTTACCAGACTCTGTGGTACGTCCGGCCGCAGTGCGGCCAGATTACTGTGTTTTTCATTTGAAATCTTAAACAGAAGAGTTGCGATACTGTCTCCTTCAAAGGGTTTTGTTCCACACAACAGTTCAAAGAACATAGCACCCAGGGAAAAAAGGTCGCTTCTTCCATCAACTTTTTTACCGGAAAGCTGTTCCGGAGACATGTAGTTGGGGGTTCCCAGCACCGTCCCGGTCTGCGTTTTTGATGTTGTGGTAATGTGAGCGATTCCAAAGTCCGTTATTCGCAGTGATCCATCTTTGAGAAGCATGATATTGGCAGGCTTGATATCCCGGTGAACCACGCCCAGCTTATGCGCATAATCGAGAGCATCGGCGATGGACATGATATACTCTTTAACCGTTTTTATTGGCAGGAGATTGTTCTTATCGGTATATTTTTTTAAGTCCTCGCCTTCAAGAAGTTCCATGGCAATGTAGGAAAGTTCATGGTCTTCCCCCGCATCAAAAATCTTTATGATGTTGGGATGGTTGAGCCTGCCTGCCGATTCGGCTTCGTGGAAAAAACGTTGCTTTATGGTTTTGAGTGAAGGTTCATCGATATCGCAATCAAACCGCAGAGTTTTAATGGCAACAAGCCGGTTGATTTTCGGGTCTTTGCCCATATACACCGTGCCCATTGCTCCCCGGCCGAGTTCTTTGATTATCTCATATCGGCCTAACGTAGGTGCGGTCGCAGCAGAACCGTTGATAATAACGGTTCCTTCGGGAGATCTCTTTTCTAAGCCAAAAAGAGCGCCATCTGCAATGGCTTTGAGCTGCTGTGTTTTTTCAGCTATATCTTTGAATGTTGGATCAATCGTCATGATTTGCCCATATACGGCTACGGCTTTATTAAATTGACGTTTGCGTTCGAAATCGAGACCGAGGTTATAGAGAAGTTCCTTCATGTTAGTATCGATCGGGCATTTACGAAATTTTTCAAATGCCAGATCAAGCATTCCCTGACCCTGAAATGAAAGTCCCAGCATTTTGTTTGTCTCTATGGCGCCCTGTTCAACTAATTCTTTCTTCTGTTCTGTAACAAAAAAGCGTTTTGACATAGTTATGATGTACCCTGCGGTCAACAGAAGCAATGGATAGACGACTTTTATCCAAAATCCATATTTTGTGAAGGCATACACACCACCTGCCGCTATCCCGACAAAAAGAATACATGAACAGAAAAAACCGGCGAACGCTTTGAGGTGGGGCAAAAGCACAATAACAAACAGCCCAACAACAATCAATATCCCCAGTTCGACATTAGCTGCCCATTCGGGGCGGATTGTAATATGGTGAT
>JBELAT010000109.1:0-7714 GCA_049508565.1 Endomicrobiales bacterium
GAATTTGGGCTTGGATTTGGTTTTGGATCAAAAAATGGTTCTTTCGTTCATGACGAACTTTTCTTTTCGCAGCAGAAGCGGTTTTATCGTAAAACGAATAATGCCGGTGGTTTTGAGGGCGGCATAACCAATGGCGAAGAGATTCTAGTCAGCTGTGTTATGAAACCGATCCCTTCGCTCAAGCGGCCGCTCAAATCGGTCAATCTAACAACAAAAAAAGCCGATCGTGCTGAAGCCGTGCGCAGCGACGTTTGTGCGGTTCCCGCCGCTGGTGTTATTGGCGAATCCGCGGTAGCATTTGAACTGGCCCGCGCTTTGAAAGACAAATTCGGCGGTGACTCAATGGACGAGATCCAACGCAATTTTCTAGGGTACCGCAAATACACGCACGCTTTTTGAGTGATCCCCATGGGTCTTTCGGGGAAAGTGCGATGAGCGGGTATGGTGAAGTAGTGATAGCATCAACAATTGCGTGAAGTGCTATAGTCTCGGGAAGGTTTTAGGCATAACCATGATAAGAGGCATGTTCAATGCAAATTGTGTCTGATTCCATCGCGCTTGATGAGCTAAAAAAAATGGCAGCCGGTTTGTTTGACGGCATGGTAAAAGCTGTAGTAGATGTCAAGCGAGAACTATTGGCGGTTGATGCCGAGCTGCATGCCGACCTGGAAGCATTGCTCATTAAAAATGGATCTTCACAGAAAAATCTGTGGGGAATCAATCTTTATCCGGAACTCAAGGATGAGGGGTTTATTGAATTCGATTCTATGATCAATCTTCGTCCTTCACAAGATAATAAAAGCCGTGGGGTAGGGGATCCGGTTATCCGTAAACAGATTGTCGCTATCATTAACAATAAGGTAAAACGATGAGCATACAGCACAAAGATTTAGCGAACGGACGATGGTCGCAATTCTCGCTTGTTGAACAAATGGCCAATATCGGTAGTGAAGTGGGGCGGGCGCTGAATTGGAAGACTAAAAACAATGTCTTGTATAGCCAAAAAGCATTTGAACGAGCCCTGGAATTATTGGATTTGACTTTGGACGACGCAAAAAATGCGGACCGATTAAAAGAGGTTGCCCGGGTTCGCGAAGCACTGGTTGACTATTTTGCCGGCACCAATGAATTCTCTTCTACGGAAGAAGCATGGAAAAAGTATTTTTTTCATTTTAATTACGCCGCCCGCAGAAATTATTGAAAATCAGTCTTTTAGAAGAGCATCTGGAGATTTTCAAAGCATCCCACAAAATCAAAGGAGTACGCTACAATGAACATAGCACTCACCGGCTTCATGGGCACGGGAAAAACCACCACCGGAAAACTGCTTGCCAAGAAACTCGGCTGGGAATTTGTCGATATTGATGCTATTATCGAACGCAATGCAGAGATGAGTGTTTCCGATATCTTTGCTCATTTCGGTGAACTTAATTTCCGCGATCGGGAAACCCAGGCTATTAAACAACTCAGCACCCTTGATAAAAAAGTGTTTTCCTGTGGCGGCGGTGCGGTTCTGCGCAGCGAGAATATGGATATTTTAGAGAAAACCGGCATGATCGTGTGTCTCACTGCCAGTCCGGAAGTCATCTACCAGCGCGTGCATCACCACACCACGCGTCCCTTACTCAAAGTGTCTGACCCGCTAAAAACAATCAAAGAACTGCTTGCCACCCGCGAACCATTTTACCGCCGGTGTACCTGCACGATAAACTCTGACACTCTTTCCCCCGAGCAGATCGTTGAAGAGATTCTCAAACTCATTAAAGTTGATAAATAATTCACATATAATACAGAGCATGAACGTACGGAAAGTAACGTCATTGATCAAAAAGGAGAAATGATGAAAAAACCGAATTACAGTTTTGAAAAGAGAAAGAAAGAATTAAAGAAACAGCAGAAAAATGAAGAGAAAAGATTGCGCAAATTTAATAAAACCGCCGAACAGCCAGGCGACCTTGTTGAAAACCTCACCACGACTAAAGACGCATAAATAGACGGGCAATCGTAAAACCCTGCACAAAGACCATCAAGTATAACGGGCAAACAGATGAACACGCTGATAGGTTTTGCTCATAACGAGAAGAAATCGTTTAATGCCGCGATGAAGGATCATGTGGTGTCCGTCAGTCCGCCCGGGGGCATCAGGTTATGGTGTCTGATCTTTAAGCCATACTTTGAGTCTCTGGCACAGAGACAGGACTGTACCGAGTTAAGCGGATCTGATCCAGTAAATTATCTTATGGAACAGAGAATTGCATCCGCAAACAATGCTTTCCGTCAAGATATCAAGATAGAGATGGACAAAGTGCGCTGGGCAGAGATGATCATTTTCCAGTGTCCGATATGGTGGCTCAGTCCCTGCGATTTTAAAGGGATGGTTTGACCGGGTTCTTGCAACGGGTTTGCCTAAGATTTTGGCAATAACTACGATCTAGGACTTTAGGCCGGCCACGGAGTACTGTATTTTTGCGGGTTGTCTGTTCCGGAGCTCTTTATCGCTTAGGTCGTATTCCAGGCGGGTGAAGAGGGAAGAAAAAAGTATCTTAAACAGTACAAAGAAGTTCTTGAGTACCTTGACACACGGCCGGTCATTACCCATCATTCTCACGCAGATTTCGATGAGTCAGGCCGCCTAAAAAATAATCAGTAACGCTTAGACAGATTCCTTCCATAACAAGACATTAATAAGCTATGCACAATCTTTCACAAGGGGATTTGCGTAGTTTTATTTTTGGTGTCTCTCCCACAGTCTTCATTCCGTATAAAAACCCTCACTAGAACACAAATCCATATTTCACACGCAGTGCGCAGGATATATGAAATATTTTCACAAAGCAGGAGTAACACAGTATCAGGGGATAGTGTATACGGTGTTGTGTATTTCTGGCAGAAACTGAAATGCATTTTCCATTTAGAAAGAGTGAGCGCTCAACGTGATGTTCATCTGTAAGCGCTCGGAAAAGCGAGGTAGAGTAAAATGAACATTGCACTGACAGGTTTTATGGGAACAGGAAAAACCGTTGTGGGCAACCTTCTTGCCGATAAACTTGGCTGGAGATTCATCGATACCGACACATTCGTAGAAAAAAATGCCGAGATGAGCATGTTCGATATCTTTGCTCATTGCGGCGAACAAAACTTTCGTGATAGAGAAACGCAGGCTATAAGACAGCTCAGTATGCTTGATAAAAAAGTTCTTTCCTGTGGCAGCAGGGCGGTTCTGTGCAGAGAAAACATGGACAATTTAGAAAAAACCAGCGTCATCGTGTGTCTCACTGCCAGTCCGGAAGTCATTTGCCAACGTTTATATCACCACAGCATGCGTCCATTTCTTAAGCTCACCGACCCCTTGAAAACGATCAAAAACCTTCTTGCTGCTCGTGAACCGTTTTACCGCCGGTGCAGCAGTGCTATAAACACTGATTCAATGACTCCTGATGAGATTGTTGCACAGATCTGTGAACTTTGTGAGCTAGATTATACCTGTTGCACGCATACGTTATTTGAAAATGCCGGCGCAATGGCAGCAGTAAAGTGATGGCCGTTTATATGTGCTGTGCAACCTGAAGTGTAGAATGAACCATTTTCTAAAGGTAGGTAAGGTCACTAAAGGTGCGGATTTTTTGAGACCACGCTTAAGACCGGGGGGGATGTTTCTCATTGGCAGTATGCATTACCGTACAGTCATTGACGCAGATAGACAGGGGGCTGAGCTATATTTACATGGTTTCACACATATTTCTCACAGCGTTTGAAATTATTCCTCACCCTAAATGTATAATAACAACATCATATGAAAATAATTGCTTTTACAATCCTGCTATCATCGTTGGCGATAAACATCGTTGTGGTGTGCGTCGTTCAAAGAGCGGTTTTTTCCATGGCTCAGAGCGGATCGATAGTGTTTCCGGTACAACAGGTGCTGGACAATCTCGATGCGCCCTTCATGGTAGTGGATTTTTCTATCGGGCAGAGTATCTCATCTCATACCGCCTTCCCGAAGCAGACTTCCGCAGGCGTTGTTTTGTTGTAGACCATTAAGTGGTCCTGACTTTTAGTTAGAAATCAGTTTTTTATTCTGAGGAGGAGAAAGTTATGTTGTTGAGGTATGCGACAAAATGTGTAGCTGTTGTAACACTGGTATGTTTTTCAATCACATCGTTTTTATCCGTGCCCGCGCACGCGTTGAATATGCCCAGTCCCGCAATAACGTCGCCGGGCGCCGAAAACGCCATCATTCCGTCTGATATTGGCCGGATAACCGATGAGAAATATTTTGGGTCACAACAGGTGGTAATAAATATCCAGGATCTGCACTGCCACCCTGAAGTGCAGATGAATATCAGTAAAATTCTCGATAGTCTTGACCGGAAATATCACCTCAACAACGTGTTTGTCGAAGGTGGCTACGGCGATATTAACACCTCATGGTTGTGCAACATAAGTGATAAAACGATCAAGAAAGAAGTTTTGAACTTTTTAGTTAATCAGGGGAAGCTGACGGGAACTGAGTATTATTCGGTGACAGCTAATCGGCCGAGCCTGCTCAAAGGTATCGAAGACGAGAAGCTCCATAAAGACAATATTGCACGTTTAGGAACGCTTATTGAGAAAAAAAGTGAATTCGAAAAACATCTTGCCGGGCTGTCGACGGAACTTGAGAATATGAAGGCGCAGTACTTTACGGCCAAGAACAAGAGGTTTGAAGGTATCATCGAAGATTATAAAAAAGGCGATATGGATGCCGTTAAATATTACACTCTCCTGGGGAAATACGTGGAATCGATCCAGCAGCATCCCAATGAATACCACAACATAACAGCATTAAACATGCAGGACTATCCGACCATGGTGGCATACCTTGATATTTTGCGCCAGTCCCGCCATATCAATTATACGAAGGTATCCCATGACCTGCAGAAGCTGGTGGCGACGCTCAAGTCGCGGATATCGTACGGTGAATATGCCGCACTTCTGGAAAAGACGAACAATTTTACCGATATGGATGCGGTATGCGTTGCATTGTCAAAAATATCTAAGGTACGCGCGATAGCAGTGACACCCGCGCTTGCGTCATTTTTTGCATATACCGATAAGAGCCACGCGATCAACCCGATGCGGTTGATCGATGAAGAAAGGCGGCTGGTGGCGGATATACGGATATCGTTATCAGAAAATGTCGGTGAATTCGAAGTGTCGTTCCTTGCGGGTTTTTTCCAGTTTTACCGGGAATACTTGCTTAACAAACTATCGGCAGAAGACTACGATTATTTTTTAACGAAATTCGATACGTTTCGCACGATATGGGGAAAATACACATACAAGAACCACATAATCGATGAAGCACAATCATTCTTGATGCTCAACGAATACTATGCGGTCAACCTTGAACGGAACAACTCGTTTATCAACCATATCATGCCTACCGTGCTGTCATTAAACAAAGAACCAAAAGCAAACACGGAAGAACAGTCTGCAGTTATAGATGACAGAGCTGCCATTGTAACAGCCTTAAACAACGGTGCTCATCCGATAGTAATAGTGACCGGCGGATTCCATACCGAAGGGCTTAAAAAACTGCTTGAAGAACAGAAAATTTCGTACATTACCATCATGCCGATGGTGACAAAAGACGCCAAACGAGCGGACGTGGCGTACACGGAATTTGCTCGCGAACAGTCAAAGATACTGTCCAATTCGCTTGCGCTAGCTCTGGCTGCGCAGTTGTCAAACCCTGAACAATTTAAAATGCTGGTCGATTATGCGCGTGAGAAGCTCAAGGGGCAGGGCTTCACCCCTGAAAACCGTGCACTGATCCGCGATCTTTTCACGCAAGCCGGGTTAACACAAGTCATGAGTTCCAATGAGAACGAAGCAATATTTACCTCTAATACCGGGGCGCAATACATTATTAAAAAAAACAATGATACGGGACTCATGGAAATATTAGATGACACAATAAAGATGGCTGAAAATGTGTTGATGCAAAGCGAGAAAGTGTCAGTTGACAATCTTGCCGCAGTTTTAAATATCGAGAAAGCAGTTTTTCAAGGCTATATGGGGCAGCTGCATGGTCTCTATACGGTGTTCGTACATGTCATGATAAAGGCTGCGAGAGAGGGAATTATTCAAGGGGGAAACAATCAGGTTAAGCCAACGATTGATGAACAATTTCAAGGACCAGAAACGCGGGTGGGCGGGTTTTCGAAAGAAGAACTTGCAGTCCTTCCCTGGGATGTGCAACAGGATATCGCTGATGGCGCCATACGCGATGCGGAAATGATGCGCGATGAAAGTATAAGTAACACTGATGTTATTACAGGGGCCGAACAATGGAGAGTTAGCCTCCTTATGAAATCGTTTCGTGCAGCTGATGATTCATTGATGCAGATCGGTCGCTCAGTCGATTCTGGTAGAAAAAATCCTGGTTCCCGTTTGCTTAGCATCGGAGGGATGGCTGCAGCACTCCCCGCAATTGCCACAGGCGCCAAGACGTTTGTATTTACTTCGGGGGATGCACTGATTATGAAGGGGATATTAATAATAGCCTTATTAGCAGGGACTATTTATGCTGTTAAAAAGTATACCTGGCTTTCACTGGGAGGTTTTATACTATTAGGTGGAGCTTTTTCGAATCAACTTCTTTCGAAAATGGGCATGACTACTGATTATTCGGTTTCAACGGGCGTGATTGTAGGGCTTGTCTTGTGGATCCTCGTAAAGCATGGGGTTGGTCTTCTCCCTGAAAACCGGGCAGAATTACGAAAACAACTTCTGCTCGATGGTCGGACGGTTTCTGGTGTTGCAGCATGGCTGGCGTTTAAGGAAAAGGTAAAACTTTACGGTCTGATGTTCTTTAGCGGCAAACACAACCAGGGGCAAAGAGATGTGCCGTTGGCTCTTTCCATCCTGGCTTGGGCGTCGCTTGCTGCGACTGTTATCCCGTCATTATTGGGGATGATGGCTATTCCCTGGGCGCTTCTCAGTATTGCCGGCGCCATCATTACCCCACATGTTATACATGGGTTTGTGGTTGGATCGAATGTCGGGGACGTCATAGGTACACCCGGCAATCCCACCGAGGCCGATATAAGAATCGGTAGCTTCCAGGACGCCGAGGAGAACGGTGCAAACGTACCTGCTAGTGCCGAGATTACGCCCATATGGATGGTATCCGCTGATAATGCTACTGATATAGAGAAGCTTGCGGCCCTCAATCCCCTGGGTATAAACATCGTGATTGCTAACGCAAATGGACCAGTAGGTATAAATAATTTGATCCAAAACGAGCATTTGCCGGTATATTACGGTACATACAAGGGATCGCTGGTATACGCTATTGATACGTCACGCATTAGAACTCAAAAGGTGCCCAGAGCCATGGGCGTTGCTGTGCCATTGCTATTGAACTACTTGTATGGAGAAGGATTAAAGGGAGATGTTCCTGGATCGATTGATAAGATCAAAGAGGCGCTCACAGAGCAGCAACTGAACCGAGTGAGAAACCGTATTAGTCTGGGACCTGTTGTGAGAAGTTACTTCCCTCTAGATGACATGGATAAATATTTCTCCATACCAGTGCAGTCTGCTGTTGCGGACGTCGACAACCCGGGACAAAGTTTTGGACCGGCAAGAACCTTAGCAGCTATGGTTATGCTGCCGCTGGAGTTTCTGCTCCTAAAAGCGGCGATGGGAAACTACTGGTTGACTAAAC
>JBELAT010000011.1:0-28067 GCA_049508565.1 Endomicrobiales bacterium
TGCCTGTTAAAAACAGATTCACTGCAACTGCCATGGTCCAGCCGAACCGTGCCAGACGTTTTCCTTCTACAAGGTACTTACTGACAAGAACACTGAACGTAAAATAGGCAAATGCCGGCCAGTTAGGTCCCGCTTCTTTTTTTAGTGACGTTAGAGCGAAAAAAATGATCAGCGGCAGGGACATGCAGCTTAAATACAGAGCCGCCTTGTCCTTGCGAAAAAAATAAATAATGGCGGCGATCATGCCAAACAACCAGACAAACGGTCCTGCCACAAGCGCCTGTCCCCCGCAGTATTCAAGGACATTTCCCAGCGACAACGCTTTTCCGGCCAGACCATGTCCGACCTGAAACGAAAATGATATCCACTGATGCTGGCTGTTCCAATAAACTACCGGCAGAAAAAATAAGCATCCGATCAAAAAAGCTGCATAAGGATGGACGGTTTTGAGCCATCTGCGTTCGTCACTCATAACAACGAACATCAATAAGCAGGGCGCTAAAAGAACTGCAGTATATTTTGAAAGCAGTGCTAAACCGAACGCAACACCGGTAAAATACCAGTAGCGGGGGTGGTGAGTTCTCACCAGTTCCCAGAAAAAGAATATCGCCAATGCCCAGAAAAAAAATGACGGGATATCCGGGGTTACGATCAGTGTCCCAGACATGGTCAGCGGAAGGGCATTAAAAACTATAACGCTGGCGGCGCTGATTTTTTCATCATTGAACATCCGCTTCACCATCACCCACAACAGAACACTCATGACAACCGCACCGGCAAGCCCAGAAAAACGCACCCAGAATTCACTTTGCGAAAAGAGGGTCGTCAATCGAATGAAATACGCGACCATCGGCGGATGATCATAATAACCCACGTCAAGGTACCGCGACCACAGCCAGTAATACGCTTCATCAGGATGAAGTTGCAGTTTTGCAGCCAGTAAGCCGCGAAAAATAGTCAGTACACTGACAAATATTATGGTGACCTTTTTTGTAAGTACACGTTGAAGAAAATTCATATGTTTTTTATTGGAACCTCTTTGCACCAATCTTTTTACTTCGTCTCACCAGGAACGGATTTTATGATGAAACATCAGAATATGTTCATGCAGTTTTGTCAGGCTTTCGGGTTTTTATTATCCTCAAACTTCCCATAGATCAGCCAGAAGATACCAAGAACCCCGAGGACGGGTGCCAGCAAACGGCCCAGAACCATATTTTCTGGCCACAACAACGCCCATTGTATGAGACAATACAGTGTCATCATCAAAAATCCTGCCCCACATATCTGTGGCATCATCCGTCGTATTTTACGCCACCACGAGAAACGTCTGGCAATAAGTATACCGATTATCCAGCCACACCACCCACATACGTGAGATAAACGGAGTGCGGCGCAATAATAATATATACCGGCAAATGGTTCGAAAATGTATCGCATTGTTGACTGGTTTTCCGGCCGCAGATTTACCAGGACGCGGGTCGCACCATGTTTTCGAAGAAATTGTATCAGTGATTGTGCGTCGACTTTCTTGTTTCCCGCGCAGACTGTCCACACATCGGTCATTGAACCCCACCCGTGCCAGTCAGTATCGCCGAGCATCAACAGATGATGATCCTGGCAAAACCGGATAAGTTGCGCCCGCTCTTGTGCAGGGAAATGTCGATAGCCGGCATTGTATATTTCAAAGCCGTCGATCCCTTTTCTGTACAGTTCATCCCAGGAAAAATACCGCCATTTCCACCAGTGAGGGCAGACCACGA
Organism: Endomicrobiales bacterium; assembly: GCA_049508565.1. Taxonomy (GTDB): domain Bacteria; phylum Elusimicrobiota; class Endomicrobiia; order Endomicrobiales; family CAIRNS01; genus CAIRNS01. The sequence goes on from JBELAT010000011.1 coordinate 1,764, forward strand.
CAAATCCGTAGTAGTGGGCAAGGTCAATAACTTCTTTGACGGTTTTATCCCTGAACTGGGATCCATCGTACGGCTGGTCGGCGAGAACTAATAAAGATAATCGTTCCTTGGTTGAAACCTCCATGCCCGGAAAAACAGTCGATAATTGTGTGCCCCGGGGAAAGTGATGAAAACTATTCGTATGGCCATGCTCGGTGACATAAAATGCATCATAGCCGAGCCGATGATGAAATGCACTGCTTTGCGCCGGGCTCTTGATGCCATCATGCGAATAGAAGGTGTGACTGTGAAAGTCAACTACCCGACATCCCGGCGGCGAGACCAGCCGTGGCCACGAAATCGGAAAGAGCAAAACACCAACGACAACAGAAAGTATTATGAGCCATACACCTGCAATAGTGACCGCCGTTTCGCGTACTGATTTTTTTCGCAGTATTGACCATCCCGCGGCAACCACGGTCATCCATGCAAGCCATGATATCAGCTGCACAATGTAACGGGTAAATGAAAGAATATATTCGGCACACCCTGAGAGAGGCTCCAGAATATACCGAATGGCGGGCCAGACAACCGCACAATCAGTCACCGGTTGTCCAGTTACAAGGTCGACGAGTTCTTTATTCATTGTTCGTAAGGAACATGCAGTTTTTAATATGCGAGGCGATGGTTATTGTGCTTTTTTCAATTTTTCAATTGCTTCAAGCGCCGGCGTCCTGACCGACATGTCACTATCATTTTCTATTTTTCTCAAGGCATCAATAGCGCTGGGATCACCAATATTGCCCAGCGCCTGCGCGCATGAGCGTCGCACCATGGGAACAGGATTAGAGATATTTTTGATCAGCAAAGGAATAGCGGCTCTGAGCTTCAAACTTCCCGCTACATCAGCCGTCATCATCCGTACGCCTTCTGCTTCATCATTGAGCATCTCGATGATCTCCGCATACGTCTCCGGCTCATTGATCTTACCCAACGATCGGACGGCCTCACTGCGAAACTGCGCATAGGGATCTTTGAGCAAACCTTCAAGGGCGGTGATTGTGGCCGTACTTTTCATATCGCCATAAGCGACAACGATATTCATTTTGACCGTCATATTTTTTTCCGACTTGAACTGATCCATGAGCGCAGAGACCACGCGGGGATCATTGATCTCAACAAGCGCATTGACAGCAGCCCGTCGCACGTCTACAGCGGGATCATTGAGCATGGTAACAATCTCAGAGAAAGAGCTTATGTTGCGTTGGGCACCGATATAAATAACGGCATTGCGGCGGATAATCGGATCGGGATCACGAAGCTTTTCTGTATTGCTCCTTGTATCTACGACCGGTGCGATGGAAGGAGTAACACCCGCGGCAGCAGTTGAAAGAGATACCGATTGAACCGTTGTGCCATTAGATAACGTCTGCCCGACAGGATCAGCAGCACCAGCTAAACTGCATGCAATAAACATCGTTACAGCTATCAAAAATGTTTTCATTTCACAACATCTCTCTGCAGATCAACAGCAAGTGCAAACTTCTTTGCTCCGGCCTGTTTTGCAATATCGATAACTTTGATGACAATATCATATTTTACTTCTTTATCTCCCTTAACCACCACCGGCATATCCTGATGGTTATAGAGCTTTGCAAGTAAACGATCTTTAAGGCGATCGATGTCGATATGTTTATTTTCTAAAAATACGTTTCCCCGTGAGTCAATAGTTATGGTTAAATGTTTTTCGGTATCGGTTTCCGCTTCCTGTGATTTCGGCAGTTTTATCTTAATACCCGGCTGCACCAGCATCGGTGTTGTGATCATGAAAATTATCAGCAGAACCAGAACAACGTCGGTAAACGGTGTAATATTAATCTCAGACATTACTCGTCCGCGCTTAATCGGGTGTCTCATAGGATCATCCGCCCCATGCTATTCATAGTTATTTCCCTTTGGCTGTTAACAGGTCCAGCGTCTGCGATGAACAGTATTCCATTTCGGTAATAAATGTATCCACCCGGCGAATGAAATAATTGTACGCAACAACGGCCGGGATGGCAACAAACAGTCCGCTGGCTGTCGTGATGAGCGCTTCAGAAACACCGCCTATTACTACCGTGATACCGCCGGAACCGAGGGCTGAAATATTATGAAATGACTTGATAATACCAATAACAGTCCCGAACAATCCGATATACACGGCTATATTGCCAATGGTGCCTATAATGCTGGTATATTGTTCAAGCTTTACCGTCTCGATCATGATCTCGCGTTCCATAGCACTGGTAATCTCTTTTTCTTCGTGTCCGTTCTTTTTTAACCCGGCGCGAACAATAGCCGTAACGGGAGTGTAGTTCGTTTCACAATACTTGAGGGCCTTATCAATATTTCCCTGGTCGACATCCGCTTTGATCATCCCCATGAATTTAATGATAGAAATGCGCGACTTCGCACGATAGGAGAGCAGACGCTCAAGGGCAACCCCTACCGAGATTATCGAACATAACATAAGTATATACATCGAAAAACCACCCATCGCGAAAATCTGCCACAATGTTTTTCCTTCAAACATTACAACCTCCCTGGAATATCGTACACGTGTTTTCTAACTGCTGATGGTGCGATACCACCCGCTCACAGACTATGAAAAAATGGTCTCACTTAAAAATGTACCGTCACACTGCCGCTAACATCCGGTTGATCTTCAATGAATCCCGGCTGCACTGCCAGGTGCTGCCCGGTTAGGTTACCGACAGAAATTGCTACATCGGCACTGCCGCCCATCTTCTTTTTAATCCCCGCCGTTACCGAGCCCTGGGCATCGAGCTGTTGTGTCGATCCCAGCCGTACCAGGCGAGAATCAACGTAATCATACCCGGCGCTCAGTGTCCAGGACTTCATGACACACCCGATTTCTGTGGTACAACGGTATTGCGGCACCAAAGGCTCATTACTATCTGATCGGGCAGTGGCCGACAGCTTCGCAAACAAAAGATCGCCTTTTTGAGAAAAATCAATGGATGCCTCATTGAAAGAAATTTCCGGACCGTTTTCCGGGGTGATGGTCAAATCACCGGGCAGTTGCTCCCAATAGAGATAATCCTTCTGCGTTTGCTGTGTAAATCGCGCCGTTACAAGAGTACGGTCACCCTGATGATACGATATTTCTTCAGACAGAAAGAAATTATTTTCAGGGTACACCAATAACGGATTGACCGCCGCATACCAGCGATTGTTCAAATAGGTATCAGCCCACGACAATTTCTCGATACCCGGCTGGTACTTTACACTTATCCGCAATCGATATAACGCAAACCAGGTGATATCCCCCTGGGGGAACACGGCATCATTAAGGTAGCGGCAACCGCCGCTGACCATTAATGTTGTCAACGGCTCCACTGTATAGAGCACTTCAACACGATTAAAATCTCTGATGCTGGTAAATGTCGAATCGTTTTCACTGGCTGCAATGACATCAATGGAGTGATGTTCCCACGGTTGCCATAAGAGATTTACATCGCCGCGAATGTTTTCGTTGTGATCGTCTTCACCCAGACGCCCCGCATCATAGCCGACATCTGCACCAAGACGGACATTCTTGCGGAGATAACTGGTCATTGCAGCACTGAGAGTGTAATTTTTCTGATCCTGATCGAAAACAACACTTTCATCACTGTGAGCATCCCAATTGACCCGAACGGGATCATTCAATAATTCTTCTCCGCTGACTGAGAACACTTGTTGTTCCTGATGCAACAGGGGTGTTTCTCCATCGCTGTGGAACATCCGGTATTGCATCGCAAACCCGAGAGGAGATGCATAATAAAATTCTCCCAACCGCGAACCAAAACTACCCGCCCCCATCTCAATCATCCGAGGATACTCCGGTTGATAGAACGGAAAGAAATCAAGACCCAGAAGCGCCGGCGGCAGGATAATATCGGGTTGAGACAGAAATTCTTGACGTTGAAAGATAGGCTTATCGAGCGGCGGTTTTTTCAACCATTCAATGGTCGGAGGAGTTTCCGGTAAAAATAAATGGTCATAATCATCAGCATACAAAAAACCGCACAGACTGGTGCCCGCTACCACAACCATTAAGTATCGCTGCAAGCCGCAGGCTTCTACTGCGGTCATTTCTTCAATTCATCCAGGCGTTTTTCGGCTTCAGAAGCCCATAAGGTAGATGCAAAAAAGGTTATAGTGCGTTTGTATGCATTACGCGCTTCAACCAGCTGGTTATAGGCTTCGCACGATTTACCAGCAAGAAACTGCGCTTCTGCGGAATACGCAGTATAATCACGGAATAAATAAGCTGTTTTCAAATATTCAACTGTAGCTTCTTTGTATAATTTACGCGTAAAGTAAATGTCCCCCAGACGTTTCTGGGCTTCAGCGGAAAATGCTCCCTGGAATGTTTCAGCGGCCCGACGTAAATCGTCTATGGCGACATCATAATTGCCACTGTTTTCATTTTCCGTTCCACGCTCAAGCAAAAGCTGCGTTACTTGTTCGCTTTTCGGGAATTTTGTCAACAGCGCATCATACGCTTTTTGAGCAAGCGCATGCTCCTGAAGCTTGTCCCAGATCTTTGCTATCGAGAGTTGCGCCTTTGGTGCAAGGGTAGTGGTCGGAAAATCATCAACAATTGACTGGAACTGACTGATCGCTCCACGAAGTTTATCGAGACTGACACTGATTTCAGCAAGTTTCATCTGTGCCTGTGCGCCAAATTCAGAAGCCGGATTATCATGGACAACGGCCTCAAAGATACCCGTTGCTGCAACGAAATTACCCTGCGCAAGTTGAATTTCGCCGAGTTTCAATCGGGACCGGCGGGCCAGCTCGGAATTCGGATAGTTGCTCTCAAGCACCTGATAGGCTTTTTGTGCCAGAGAATAGTTTTTCTCGTTCCATAAATACTCAGCCACTTGATAATTTATTTCAGCCGTCAGATTTGACAGTGGATATTTATCAACGAGCTTTGTCCACACGGATAATGCTTTATCATGGTCCCCATCTTTATTATAACATTCTCCGAGCACATACAATGCATAGGGTGCAACCGAACTTCGAGGATAGCGATCGACAACTTCCTGGTATGTTTCGCGGGCAAGCACCAGTTGTTTTTGTGCCCAGTAAATATCTGCCAGCCGTAAATACGATTCTGGAGCTAGAGGAGAATCGGGCATTGATGACAAAACTTCTTTAAATTCAATTGTCGCTTCGTCATATTTTTTCTGTTTATAACAGCTCCAACCCAGATAATATAGCGCCTCATCGCGGTTGGGAAATTTTAAATCTTTAATGCTGGAAAACTCCTTTTGAGCAAGTTGGTAATCTCCTTTTTTATAGCAGGCGAACCCGATATGAAAAACGACTTCCGGTGTTTGGTCCATGTTCCGGTAGAGATCAATAGCGCGGTCATAGTCTCCCTGAAGCAAATAACTGTTTGCGAAATCCATCCGCACCGATGGAATTAATTCGCTTTGAGGGCATTTGACAATGATCTTTTGATACACGTCACGGGCCATACCGAAATCACCCCGGCCCGCAAAAGATCGTCCTATCCCGTAGAGCGCATCTTCAAACAAGATTGATGACGGATAACGGTCAAGAAACAGCTGATAATACTTGCGAGCGGTGTCGAACTCGCCCATCTGCAAATAACATTCAGCTTGCATGAAATCCGCTTTTTCACGACAGTTCGATTGCGGATACGCCCGTGAGATTCGCTGGAACGTTTTTAAAGCATCGGACATTTCTTTGCGTTTAAATTTACTCCATCCCGACCAGTATAAGGCATCGCCGGCCAAAAGGTTCTTAGGATATTTTTTCACGAAGCGGTCAAACACGGCAATGGTGTCGCCATAACTGCCGCTGGCATAGAGACTTAAACCGGTACAATAAGCTGCCGAAGGAATACTATCTGCCGTCGGATAACGGCTGGCAATATCGATAAAATTCTTGCGAGCTCGAGCATAATCGTTCATCATAAGATGGCACCACCCGACATTAAAATAGGCCCGGGCGGCAATATCTGGATCATCAGCAGTATCAACAATTTCCTGATACCGACCAGCGGCTGCTTTAAAATTGCCTTCAAAAAAGTAGGTCTCCGCCAACTCATACGTGGTAAGCACTTTCATGTCCACAGGAATCGGGTCAGCTATAATTTTTTCGAACTCTTCACGCGCATCTTTCATCCTGCCGCGGCACCGCAACGATTGCGCCAGCCGGTAGCGAACCAGGGGAACATAGTTTGATTGAGGATAGTCTGTCAGGAATTGCAGAAATTCCCGCGAAGCATCAGCATAACTGCCGCGTTGAAACCATGCTTCACCGACATAATATTGAGCACCTTCTTTGAGATCGGTGCGGTCTTTATAGGAATTGATTATTACGCCCAGGCGAGACAACGCTTCCGTATATTTTTCCTGATAAAACAGGCAGCACGCCTGTCCATAACACGCTTCAGGATAATAGGAACTATTTTTATAGGTTTTGAGAAAGTTTTCAAATACGACCAGTGCTTCATCGTATTTCTGCTGACGGAAGAAGGATCGGGCCAAAAACAGATCGACAGTGTCCCGGAAGTCGCTCCGCGGATACTGGGTAATAAACTGCTGGTAACTTAACTGAGCTTTTTCATAATCACCGATGGCAAAATAGCAATCGGCAAGTCTGACCAACGCTTTTTCGCCGGTTACTGTACCCATCTCATTAATAGCTGCACTACGGAATTCCGCCATTGCCGCCGGGATTTTTTTACCGGCAAAGAGTTTTTCGCCGGCAATAAAATCACCCCATAACAGCGACGGTACTAGTGAACAAATGAGCAATCCGATAATACTTTTTTGCATGCGTGTACCATTATACCATATTTACTCTGTTTTTCGTCCTGAAATTGTCGTGTACCGCGTTTTTACTGCACTCGGGCTCACTACTATCACGGACCCCATGAGGGAGAATTTGATGATCCGGCCATGTCACAGAGCTTGCGCAGTCCCGAGCCGTCAGCACCGATGATATACAACTCCTGCTTACCAGAACGGGTGGTAGAAAAAATAATAAACCGCCCGTCAGGTGACCATGACGGGTTTTCATTGTGCCGTTCATCTTGCGTAAGGCGGATTATGTCCCCTGTGCTCAAATCGTAGAGATAAATATCGTAGGTGATGCCGTTACCCCGTCGCATCGTAAAAGCGATCTTGTCTCCGCGCGGAGACCAGGCAGGTGAATCGCAAAACCCGTCAGCGGTCAATCGACGGACATTGCTGCCATCGAGGCTCATGATGTACAGCTGGGGATTACCCGATCGGTCGGAGATAAACACTATTTCACGTCCATTAGGCGCGTATGAAGGGCTGGTATTATTGGACAACCCGGCAGTCAGTTTTTTAATCACATGTCCGGACCGGTCAATAATATACAGATGCGGCAAGTTCCCGCGTGACATCGTCAGAGCGATTTGCGATCCGTCCGGAGAGAAGGTACCCGCACAGTTTAATCCCTGGCTTTGAGAAATGGGTTTCTTCCGTGCACCATTTATCGAAAAAAGGAAAAGATCAGGATTATTGTATGCATAGGTCGTATATAAGATCTCTGAACCGTCCGGTGACCATTTGGGCAAAATGTCGATTGAATTATCGCTGGTCAATTTGCGTACGTTATGGCCATCGTAATCAGCCAGATACAATTCCTTGTATCCTGACTGGTTATTTGAAAAAACAATCTTCGTATGAGCAATCCCGCGCTCACCCGTGAAGCGCTGAACAATGTCGTCATTTAAATCGTGTGCCAACCTTCGAAACGACAACACATCGCCGGTATACGTTTTCTCCCAGGTAACCTGTTTTGAACCAACATCAACCAACCGACCGGTCAACCGGAATCCCTCGCCAGATATTTGCACCGATCCGCTGATAACCATCGAGGCCCCGCGGGAATCCCAGTCTTTAAGCTCTTCTTCTCTGCCGGTATACATCGGACCATCATCGATAATATTAAAATACCGCGAGAACAATAGGTCATCCTGAAGCACTTCTTGCAATTCACGCGAAAGCTTAGATTCTTCTACGGTCGGCGTCAGCGGCACAAAACCCGCCACCCCCAGATCGCTGCGCTGAGCATGATTGGACAAACTCAAATATACATCCGTTGCGCTGATAACGGAAGAAACACATACGGCAGACACAAACACGGTTAAGAATTTTTTCATCATTGACTTTTCCTCATTATATGCTGTTTTAGTTTTTTCAAAACCCGATCGCGTGACTGTCATTATACCATCTTCATGCCATCATTGAGCCGTCCAAAGATACAACCTAGGCAGTCGGCACTGTTCAAAAGAGGGACACTCTCTGACAACGAACAATGAGTCATCGGGTTAATGGTACGAAAATTCAAAATAAACACCAAGATCATTTTCGGGAAATCCCTGGGGCAAAGGAGGAAACGGACTTGACAACTTTATTGCCCGAATTGCCTGAAGGTCGAACAACTTGTCGCCCGATGAATCGTGAACGCTTGTTTCTGTCACCGTGCCGTCCTTGGCTATTCTGAAATAAACAACTGTTTTCAATGTCCCAAAATCCGTCGACCATTGCCAGTAACGACTGATCTTTTTAACTATCATGTTCGTGTAATATGCATAGGGGAAATTTTTAGTATCAAGACTAATCCTACTGGCGGGCTGCGGTGGAACATCTGTGGGAGGCGCCTGCGGTGAGGGCGCTGCCGGTGCCGGCCGAGGTATTACAACCGGTTTTGGTACCGGGGCACGCGTATGTTTATTAATTGCAATTTCATCTTTTTTGGGCGGTTCAATGATTTTCTGCACTACCGCTGCCGGGGGTTGAGGAGCTGGCTGAGGAGGTGAATAAAAAACTACTTGAATAGGCAGGGTGATATGCTGATGTGAAGACCAGCGTACTGCCGAGACAATGAAAATGCTGCAATGGATCCCCAGGGAAACGATAATGGTCTGTCGGAGTGTTATCATGCACAGAGTGTATTACTTGCCCGAGGATTTTGTCGGATTCAACTTTTCCTGAGCTATGGCCGCTTCCTGGGAACTGGGGAAATCTTTGATAATGGATTTCAAAACATCATGGCTTTGCCCCACCTTGCCGAGGAGTTCGAGACACTGAGCTCTTTTGAGCCGGGCTGGCGCAACGATATCTGACTGCGGAAACATTTTCTCAACAAGGTCGTACTGATCCAGCGCGTTTTGCCAGTCGTTTTGAGAATAGAAACATTCTCCGAGATAATACTGTGCCTGCGGCGCCAGCTCTCCCTGGGGATATTTGTCAAGATAGGACTTAAATCCCGTAGCTGCTACATCGTACTTGCCGCGCGAAAAGTCGCTATAGCCCATCCGGTAAAGATCTGAAGGGGAAGGTTCAAGAGACATCTTGGGAGTAGCAGCGGATGAAGTTACCTGATCAGACAATTTCCCGACTCGCTGATTAATATTGGCTTCAACATCATCAAGTCGCTGGCTGAGCAGAGACATGTGATTTTGCGTTTCCTGCAGTGCCGAAGTCAGCGCACCCATAGAGCCGTTGAGTGTATCCATTTTCAACGACAGATCTGCCTGATTTCGCTGCACTTCAGTGAGTTTCACCTGGAGCTGGGAGATATCGTCACGCAGATCAACCATTTCCTGCGATGTCGCAATGCATCCGCTTAAACCCAATGAGCACGAACAGGCCAACAATACGTATACAGGAAACACGTTTCTTTTAATATTCACAGATATGCCTCTATATGAAACACTCTTCTGTCTTCATCAACAGAAAGGGGCTTATTTTGTTCTAACTTTTGTCTCTGCACGACGGTTAAGTGCCCATGCGTCTTCAGTATGACGCGGGTCTGCCGGTTTTTCGCTTCCATACGATATGGTACCAACCTGAGATGCAGTCAACCCGAGCTTGCCGTAATATTCACGCACAATTGCTGCCCGGCGTTGTCCGAGAGCCAGATTATACGCGGTTGTACCACGTTCATCGCAATGGCCTTCTACAAGTACCATCAATTCCGGGTGGACCTTTAAAAATTCCGCATTCTTTTGAAGGATATCTCGCGCATCTACCGAAAGATCACTCTTATCATAATCAAAATAAATTGTTTTGATATCAGGCACTTTTGCCCAGTCAGCGTAACGGACTGACGGTTCTTCTTTCTGTGTTTCGTCAGGGTTGGTCGGACCGGCAACCGGCTGTTGCGGTAACGGTGCAAGCTTGACCGATTTATTCGCACACCCTACAACCAGGAACAGACTCATCAATAGGCATACACTCAATGTTTTCATGTCGTCTCAACCTCTCCCCTTATTTCATTATTAACGCTTATGTATTAAAGACCATCGAATTATCAAAAAGTTTCGGGTCAGCTGGGACAGTCCTGATGTCTTATAGCACGAGAGCTATTATAACTCTATTGGATCAAATTTTCAACAGGGGTGAAAGATAATGCCCGGTATATGATTGGGAACTGCGGGCAACATGTTCCGGGGTACCCTGGGCAACGATCCGCCCCCCCGCAGCACCGCCTTCCGGACCCAGATCAATAATCCAGTCAGAGGTCTTGATGACATCCAGATTGTGTTCTATCACCAACACCGTATTACCGGCGTCTGTTAAACGATGTAAGATACCAAGCAGTTTCTGGACATCGGCAAAATGAAGGCCGGTTGTCGGCTCATCAAGAATATAAAGAGTTCTGCCGGTAGATCGTTTCGACAGCTCCGTCGCCAGCTTCACTCGCTGAGCCTCTCCCCCGGACAGTGTTGTCGCCGGCTGGCCAAGTTTTATATAGCCAAGACCCACATCGTTAAGGGTTCCCATAACGCGGGCAATGTGCGGGATATTGCTAAAAAATTCTCCACCTTCTTCAACGGTCATATTCAATACTTCATCAATATTCTTTCCCTTATACCGGATCCGCAGCGTTTCCTCGTTGAACCGTTTCCCGCCACAGACTTCACAGTGAACATAGACATCCGGCAAGAACTGCATTTCAATCTTCAGGGTTCCATCACCCTGACAATTCTCGCATCGTCCGCCTTTGACGTTAAAAGAAAACCGTCCGGGCAGATACCCGCGGCTTTTTGACTCCGGCATTTGCGAAAAAATTTCTCTGATCGGCCCGAACGCACCGGTGTACGTCGAAGGATTGGAGCGGGGAGTGCGTCCAATAGGTGATTGATCGACAATTATCACCTTGTCGAGATTCTCGCCACCGCTCATAGAACGGTGCTTACCGGGAACGTCCTTGAGTCCATAGAGTTTCTGGGCAAGCGCTTTAAACAACACCTCATGGACGAGCGTCGATTTACCTGATCCGGAAACCCCGGTAATGCAGACACACAACCCCAGGGGAATGTTTACTTCAATATTTTTAAGATTAAACTGCGCTGCACCTTTTATAGATAGCCAGCGGTCTTCACGTGGTTTTCGACGAGTCACTGGCACTGGAATCGTCAGCTTTCCATTTAAATACTGTGCGGTCATTGATCGTTTTTCTTTAAGCACCCGCGACAGAGGCCCCTGAGCAACGATTTCACCGCCATGAACACCGGCTCCCGGACCCAAGTCGATAATCCAGTCAGACGCCCGCATGGTCTCTTCATCGTGCTCAACAACGATCAGGGTATTACCAAGATCACGTAGTTTTATCAGTGTATCAAGCAACTTCTTATTGTCGCGTTGATGCAGACCTATCGACGGCTCATCAAGGACATAAAGAACACCTGTCAATCCCGATCCGATCTGGGTTGCCAGATGAATTCGCTGGGATTCTCCGCCGGCCAGGGTCGCGCTTTCCCGGTCAAGAGTAAGGTAGCCAAGACCGACGTTGACAAGAAATGTCAACCGCGCATTGATTTCTTTGAGTACTGCCTTGCTGATAACTTTGTTCTTATCCGACAGGGGCAACTGTGCGAAAAATGCGCAGGAATCGATTACGGACATCCTGGTCAGTTCGACAATAGACTTTTTATCAATTTTGACTGCCAGTGCTTCCTTTTTTAGCCGGGCTCCTTTGCAGGTAGGGCATAACCTCAGTCGCATGTAGGACGAGTAAATTTCTTCTTTAACGTATTCGGATTCCGTTTCATTATACCGGCGCTGGAGATTGGTCATTACTCCTTCGAAATCGCCCTCACCCGACAGAAGGATCTCCTGCTGTTTGCGCGAAAGCTGTGACCATGGTTTGGTACGTGAAATGCCGTTACGTTTACAGACGTCGTCAAGCATTTCATCATAGTAGCCGCTCCAGGAATTTTTCCAGCGATGCGTCCGGGTTGTTATCGGCTGTGACCAGGCAACGAGAGCGCCTTCATCGATAGACCTCGCTTTGTCAGGAACAACGAGATCTTCGTCAATCTCGATCTTGTTTCCCAGTCCGGTACAATCCGGACAGGCACCATAGGGCGAATTAAATGAAAATAATCGCGGTTCAATGTCCGGAAGACTGATACCGCAGGCTGCGCACGCGTGATGTTCACTAAACAACTTTTCTTTAAACGGCGCTGTCCCGTCGGCAATAATCAAAGCAAGCCCTTTTGATTGTTTCAATGCCGTTTCTACTGAATCAGCCAGGCGGGTACGCACTCCCGGCTGGATAACCAGTCGGTCAACAACCAGTTCGATAGTATGTTTTTTGTACCGGTCAAGTTTAATAGGATCATCTAATTCGAAAACTTTTCCGTCAACACGCGCTCTCACGTACCCACTTTTTTTCAAGTGGGTGAACAATTCCTCATAGGTGCCGATCCGGCCGCGCACCAGAGGGGCTAATACCTGAACTCTCGTGCCGGACGGCAGAGCAGAGATGTCGTCGATGATCTGTTGAGCCGACTGCGGTTTTATCTCCTCTCCGCAGTCCGGACAATACGGTACACCGATTCGGGCAAACAGAAGTCGCAAATAATCATAAATCTCAGTAACTGTTCCGACGGTGGAACGGGGATTGTGCGATGGAGCCCGCTGTTCTATTGCAATAGCCGGCGACAACCCTTCGATTATATCTACATCGGGTTTGTCCATAAGCTCCAGGAACTGACGGGCATAGGCAGAGAGAGATTCAACATACCGACGCTGTCCTTCGGCATATATCGTATCGAAGGCAAGTGACGATTTCCCCGAACCCGACAACCCGGTTATGACAACCAGTTTATTGCGGGGAATTTCACAGCTGATATTCTTTAGGTTGTGCTGGCGAGCGCCGCGAATGACTATGTGATCCATTGTTGTAGTCCATTAGAGCAGAATAAGTTTATTGATCAATGCGACCAAAGGCACCAGGACCATATCGGTCTGCCGTACCGTAATGGTTCTTTTCGTACTATTTTCTACAATGTCTTTAAGCTCACGGGTAATGCGCAACAGCGGAATAATGATGTTGTGAAGTGCTATATAACACACAATGACCGCCAAGAGAACCATGAGAACCACATTGATGAAAGAAATGTACAAATATGTATGAAAAAAATCAGAAGCGTTTTTCATTGAAATTCCAGGCGAAATACCGTAATTGTAAAAACTCGTCTTTTTGAGCAGGAAATAAAGTCCACGCGTCAACACGCATGAACTAATAATAATCATAATCCCTACCGGCACCAGCGCCTTGTATACCAGCGGCTTCATAATGCTGGTTTCATCTTTCGTGAGGACAAACCTTCGCCGTTTCTCAATAACCTTTTCCATAAACATCCCCTATCTATCTACCATCAACCTGCTCACGTTACCGGCTTGATTACTATCATCAAACATCAAATCCACCATCATATAGATTACCTATGACACCGTTTGTGAGAAAAGACTCAAAAAACGAACTGTCATGTACTACTTATTTTAACAAATTTTGACATCATCAACAATTATACTGCAGGAAAGCGTTGAATAAGCGTATCGGAGGGGTGCGCGGCAAGTGAGGGAAAATCCAAGGTATAATGTAATCCACGACTTTCCTGTCGTTTCTGTGCGCACCGAATCACTAGTTCAGCGACGGTCGCAATATTACGCAGTTCGATGAGATCGTTTGTAACGATAAAATTCCAGTAATATTCGCTTATTTCCTGATGCAAGAGCTCAATGCGTCGCGCTGCCCGCTCCAGCCGTTTGGTGCTGCGGACGATGCCGACATAATTCCACATAAAATGACGGATCTCCTCCCAGTTCTGGCTGACAACGACAGATTCGTCGCTGTTCCTGGCATTGCCGGCGTCCCAGACCGGAATTTCGGGAAACGTACAGTCTGTGGCTACAAGCTCCGCAGCGCGGGTACATGCTGTATCGGCTAACACCAGAGCTTCGAGGAGCGAATTTGAAGCCAGCCGGTTGGCCCCGTGCAATCCCGTACACCCGGTTTCACCGATAGCAAACAGATGACGGATTGACGTTTCTCCTGAGATGGTTGTCTGAACGCCGCCACAAAAATAGTGGGCTGCCGGCACAACGGGGATAAAGTCTGTTGCCATATCTATGCCGTATTTGAGACACGTGGAATAAATATTGGGAAACCGCGCCGTAAGGAAGGCCGCACCTTTTGCCGTGATATCAAGATAAACGAAATCTTCGCCGGATGTTTTCAGTTCATGATCAATAGCACGCGCCACAATATCACGAGGCGCGAGCTCCTTCATGGGATGGTACTTTTGCATGAACGGCTGCCCGTTTTTGAGGCGTAGGATAGCACCTTCACCCCGTACCGCTTCTGAGATAAGAAATGATTTCGCCTGCGGATTGAACAGGCATGTCGGATGGAATTGCACGAACTCCATATTCGCGATGGTTGCGCCGCAGCGGTATGCCATGGCCATGCCATCGCCGGTTGCAATGTCGGGGCTTGAGGTATAAAGATACACTTTTCCCGCACCCCCTGTGGCCAGAACCACGGCTTTTGCCAGGAATGTTTGTATGGTATTACCTTTTATATCCAGCACATACGCGCCCCAGCACCGCTCGTCACTTCCGGCAAAGCGACGGTTAATTTTCCCGGTCGTGATCAAATCAACCGCGCAGTGATTTTCAAAAATCGTGATATTCTTCAGCTGCCGAACTTTGTTAATCAAAACATCTTCTATTGCCCGTCCCGTAAAATCTCCCGAATGAAAAACCCGGCGGAATGTGTGGCCCGCCTCCAGCCCCTTTTCCGTGTCAAAATGCATGCCCCAGTCAACGAGATCCTGCATACGGGCCGCAGCGTGATTGACGACAAATGAAACAACATCTTCGCGACACAACCCTGCGCCCGCGGAAAGTGTATCGGCAATATGACGCTCTATGGAATCAGCAGGATCAGAAACGGCGGCAATGCCGCCCTGGGCATAGGACGTCGCCGCATCTGCCAGTTCACGCTTTGTAATAAGCGTAACAGAGCCTATCTTACTTGCCTTGATGGCAAAAGAAAGGCCGGCTATGCCACTTCCGATAACAAGAAAATCACTGATATGCTGTGCCATACGTTTTGACCTATATTTTATACCAGCTGCTCAACTGGGCAAGGTACTCTTTTGCCGTTGCGGTATCATTTTTTTCAAGTGACTGCTTTATGCGCTCTATGCGTTCCCGGTCGTCGATGACAGCCTGCCGCATATTTTCTATCATATACTGCAGGTGAATCGACATGTCCTTCAACTCATCTTTTTTTCTCGAATGAGTGGCGACGGAAAGATCCCCGGTGGCAAGTGTTTTAACAACGTTACCGAACAAAAAGATCGGTCCGACCAGCCGGTGAAAATAAAAGATGCTGACAAATCCAATAGCGACAATAATAATCAATACAACCCAAATGAAGTTTGTTTGATAAGCGAATTGCAACGCCCTGACTTCTCCGGAACTGAGCATTTCCATCCCCGGCGAGGTTATCAACGTACTCCAAAAAACATAATAAACCGACAGTGCGGTGAAACAAACCACCAGCAAAGAAAAAATGAGATACTTCAGCTGCAGACGCGGTCTAACAATAAATGTTTTTCGTGTCACATGATGCTCCTTTGTGTTTCACAATTGTATGACTATGTTATCAATGAGCCGGGTCGTTCCCACCCGCGCGGCACAGAGAATCGCCGCGTATGAACGGACGACCGATATCGGCTCAAGGGTCTCAGGATTGACAACTGCCACATACTCGATTTTCACGGAAGGAACAGAAGCGATCAGATCCTTCGCATGCTTGATAATTTCAGCGCTCTTCGTCTGTTTTTTCGATAGTATCAAATCACGGCAATGATGTAAAGCGCGAGAAATAATCGTGCTGGCCGTTGTTTCACTTGAAGAAAGGTATCTATTGCGGCTTGAAAGAGCAAGACCCGACACATCGCGGACAATAGGACAGGAAATAATTTTTACCGGCATATTGAGATCCCGGACCATGCGTGAGATAATCGTAACCTGCTGGTAATCCTTCTGGCCAAAATAGGCACGGTCAGGATGGACAATATTAAATAATTTGGCTACCACCGTGGCAACGCCACGGAAATGCCCCGGCCGCACAGCGCCGCACAGAAGATCGGACATATTTTTTACTTCCACACTTGTCGCATACCCATCAGGATACATATCCTTTACAGAAGGTGCAAAGAGATAATCAACTCCTGCGGACCGGCACGCACGCGCATCCCGGGCGAACGGACGCGGGTATCGTTGGTAGTCCTCTGCCGGTCCAAACTGTGCAGGATTAACAAAAATCGAAACCGCCACGCACTCGTTCTCCGCGCGGGCTCGTCGAATCAGTGATAGATGACCGTCGTGCAATGCTCCCATAGTCGCAACAAAACCCAGAGACTTCCCCGGACTGCGCCGGCGCATCAGGGATTGCATCTGAGAAACTGAACGGATAATTTTCATCGTGTGGTCCGTGAAATATATTTATTTACAATCACTGTCAGTCAACCATCAAGAACTTATCGCCCATACGCGAAGATATTTTTATTTTACCTTCAATCACCAGACTCTGACCCCGTTAATAATTTTTGCCCATTTATTTGCGTTAGGTAACACGAATCGGTGACTGTCATTGTTGTTTACTTATAGGTGTTTTCAACTCCGGGAAATTCCCCTTTTTTTACCTCTAAGGCATACTGTTTGAGCGCATTAAGGATCAGAAGCCTGAGTTCAGCATACCGTTTGACAAACTTCGGCTTAAATTCCACAAAAAGACCCAGCATATCATCAGTAACCAATACCTGACCATCACAATGAGCGCCGGCGCCGATACCGATAGTGGGAATTTTCACCGTCTGAGTGATCTCCGCGGCGAGCCGTTCGGGGACACATTCAAGAACAATCGCAAAAACACCGGCATTTTCAAGAGCCACCGCTGTTTCGAGAAGATTTTTTGCCGCAAGGTCATCTTTACCCTGAACGCGAAATCCTCCGATCATATTAATAGACTGTGGCGTCAATCCGATATGTCCCATCACCGGTATTTTCGCATTGATGAGGGCTTTGATTGTACCAACGATCTCCATGCCACCTTCGATTTTGACTCCTTCGGCACCCCCGAATTTAACGAGTTTACCAGCATTTGCGATTGCTTCATCCTCACTTACCTCATAAGACATAAAAGGCATATCGGCCACAAGCATTGCGCGTGTATTACCCCGACGCACAGATTTGCAGTGGTACAAAATATCCTCAAGCGTCACAGGCAGAGTGCTGTCAAAACCCAGTTTAACCATACCCATGGAATCGCCCACTAAAATGACATCTATCCCGGCATCATTAAGCATCTTAGCCATGGGACAATCATACCCCGTTAAGACAACTATTTTATCAGACGCCTTTTTCATAGCTTGAAGTGTTGTGGTCGTCACTTTATTCATACACTACCACCTTTTGATCCGGGCACCGTTTGCGCAGTTCGTTACACAAAAGCGCCATGGTTTTTTTTGCAACTGGATGCACGCTACGGGGTGCGATTTCTGCCAAGGCTTCAAGAACAAAACGGCGATGAAGCATTTCACGGTGAGGGATTGTCAGCGTAGGCGTCCGCACCATTTTCCGTGCCCATAATAAAATATCAATGTCGATTACGCGCGGTCCCCAACGCTTTGTATCAGTCAGACAGCGTCCCAACGCACGCTCAATATCTTTAAGCTCAAGGAGCACATCACGTGGAGAACTGTCCGCATCGATGGAAATAACCGTGTTAACAAAATCTCTCTGCCGCGGCCCGACCGGCGAGGTCAGATATAATGACGACCTGCGCAAAATCGGCCACCGCAGTGCGATTTCCCGGATAGCCGTCTCTATATTTTTCGCACGGTTACCCTTATTGGAACCGATACCCAGATAAACAGTTGTGCTACCACGTGATTTTTTCAATGCGTTTAAGAGCTTCCTTAATCCGGGGAATATCAACCGTTAACGCAAATCGCACATATCCTTCTCCGGAAGAGCCGAGACCATTGCCCGGTGTGCACACTATCCCAGCCTCGTCCAACAGTTTTTCAACCGTAGATGATGATGTGTAACCTGCTGGTACGTTTGCCCAGACATAAAAGGTGGCTGCAGGTTTTCGAACCTTCCAGCCGATAGCATTTAAGCCGTCCACCAGAGTGTCGCGCCGTTCTTTATACAACTGCCGCATTTGTTCGACACAATCCTGGGGGCCCGTAAGCGCGGTAATCGCTGCTTCCTGAACCGCCTGGAATACACCGGAATCATAGTTTTCTTTAACACTAGCCAACCCTTTGATAACGTCCGCGTTTCCACAGGCCCATCCGATACGCCATCCGGTCATGTTATAGGTTTTTGAAAGAGAATGAAACTCAACACCGACTTCTTTAGCGCCCGGGACCGAGAGAAAGCTTATCGGTTTCTTATCATAATATATTTCCGAGTAGGCCGCATCATGAGCAACAATAATATTATATTTCCTGGCCAGCGCAATAACAGATTCAAAAAACCTGGCATCAGCAGTCGCAGCAGTCGGATTGTTCGGGTAGTTAATAAACAGTATCTTCGCTTTGATGAGAACCTCTTCAGGAATAGCGGTGAAATCCGGCAGAAAATTATTTTTCTCGGTCAACGGCATGAAATAGGGAACACCATCGGAAAAAATAGTACCCGTATTATAGACTGGATACCCCGGCTCGGGGATTAAAACAACGTCGCCCGGGTTGATAAATGCCAAATGAAAATGGCCAATCCCTTCTTTAGAACCGATCAGCGCGCAAACCTCCGTATTGGCTTCAAGAGAAACGCCGAATCGCGTGCCATACCACTGCGCCACCGCCGCACGAAAACTTCTCATACCGGTACCAAACGGATACTGGTGATTAGCCCGTTTTGCAAGTGCTTGTTGGCCGGACGATATAATATGAGCCGGCGTCGGTTTATCGGGATCCCCCACTCCTAACGATATAATATCGACTCCGCGTTCGATGGCCGCTTTTTTCTTGCGGTCGATCTCAACGAATAGGTAGGGAGGAAGCTTTTTGAGTTTCGTGCTGTATTCAACTTTCATGATGCGGACTCCTTAACTGAGCAATTTTAAAAACGTATCCGATACAACCCATAACCAAGAGCATGAGAATCAACGCAACCACATTGGTCTGCCAACCTTCAAAAATGCCCATGGCATAGGGTGAACCGATATATCCGAAATCTCCGGGAGTTTTTGAAGTAAAAAGCATCTGGAGCGCAGGAAAGATCTTTGCCTGAATCCCACCGCCGAATACCAGCAACGCCCATAAGAGCCAGAACAAAACTGTCATACCGAAGAGCACTATCACAATCATCGTGCCGACATGTACCGGATCAAAGACAGGTTCTTGAGGATCTTCTTCGTCGGACAGAAACGACTCAATATATTCTTTTAGCTTCATGGTAAATTCTCCGGGAAAACCGTACTAAACAATGCAATCATTGTGGGCGCAAAATCATCATCACATCTCGCGCACTGAAATGCAAAGACATTACAGCGTTGGATATAACTGTAAGACACGCTTCGAACAACCGCACAGAACTATCTATTTTTCAGACAACGGTGTTTATTAATGAACCGATCTTTTCAATACGCACTTCGACCTGATCACCCGGTTTCATCGGGCCAACGCCGGGAGGTGTTCCCGTTGCGATCACATCACCCGGCAGCAACGTCATTACCTGGGAAATAAATGAAACAATAGTATCAATCTTGAAAATCAGTTCAGCACTGGAAGAAGTTTGTGTAATTTTACCATTGAGACGAGTCTGGATTTTAAGATTGTGCGGATCAATATCATCAACGATCCAAGGACCTATAGGCGCAAAAGTATCAAAAGATTTTGATCGCGCCCATTGACCATCAATTTTCTGCAGGTCGCGCGCCGTTACATCATTAAAACAGGTGTACCCGAGTATATAATCATGTGCACGTCGCGGCATAATATGTTTTGCTTTCTTTTTGATGACTATAGCCAGCTCTCCTTCGTATTCAACGCGACAAGATATGTCTGGATAGACTATAAGGTCATGGGTCCCAATAACGGCTGATGGAGCCTTGAGGAACAATAGCGGCTCCCGCGGGATCGGCAATTTCATTTCGCGGGCATGATCGCTATAATTGAGTCCCAGCGCAACGATCTTGCCGGGCTGACACGGTGACAAAAGGGTTACTTTCGATACAGGATACGTTATCCCCGTCTTCTTGAACGGCCCATAAAAATGTGGCGTTATTTCGCACACTGTTTTATGCTCAACTACACCATATTTTATTTTACCGCACACCATAAACCTAGCGTATATCAATCACTTCTCCTTTAAGCCAGCTACTAGATACTTATTCATATTATACGGTTTTTTCAGAACGTTTACAATCATTCATAACATTGGCATCACGGGATCAATTGTTTTCCTTCCCGAACGAATCCGGGGAAATTGTGACTCACTTGAAAAAGATACCAATGGTTTTGAGGGCTGGAGGACTCTCGTTTGCATAAAAACCGAAATCGGGCTTACCACTGCCAGATTGAGTAGACCGTAAAAAATTAGCAGCTCATAAACAAGAACCAAGGGTTATCCCTGAGCGTGACCTGTCGATTCTTTACGGGTTTCTCCCAAGGCACTAAACCACGCAGTAAATCGTTATGAAACGTTTCTCGGAGGGGTTTATATTTCAGCTAACTGAAGAAGAAAAAACTGAGGCGGTTACAAAATGTGTCTACCTAAAAAGCCTCACATTTTCGCCGCTTTAAGGATATGCCCGGGCGGGGAAGGAGAGTCTGGAATCAGTGACAATGATGAGATAGTTTAGTGATAACTATCCAACCACTGAGATGTGTCTGTTCAACTATTTTTATACTCGGGCCGGAGCCAACACATCGTTCATAGTATATAAGCCCGCTGGTTTGTCAGCGAGCCATTGCGCCGCGCGGAGCGCTCCAGAAGCGAACGTATCGCGGGAATGCGCCCGGTGGATCAACTCGATCCTTTCTCCCGGTCCTGCAAAAAGGACGGTGTGGTCACCGACAATATCACCCGCGCGAACTGACATAACCCCTATTTCTTCTTTTTTCCTGGGTCCAACCATTCCCTCGCGGCCATAGACGCCGTCCTTTGCCATATCGCGACCGAGACTCTCGGCTATCACTTTCGCCAGATGCACTGCGGTGCCTGACGGCGCATCTTTCTTTTGATTATGATGCATTTCAATAATCTCGACATCATATCCCGGAATAGATTGAGCCACTTCCCTGGCAAGTTTGAAAAGGAGATTGACTCCTATCGACATATTCGGTGAAAAAACGATTGGAATAGTTTTCGCAGCATCAGCAATCTTCTGAATCTGATCAGGTGTAAATCCGGTGGTACCGATAACTATTGCCTTTTTTTGAGCGACAACCTCCGCCACATGCTCCATGGTCGCAAGCGGTGAGGTAAAATCAATAACAACCTGCGCACAACACAGAGTTCCTGCAAAATCGTCAGTGATCGGTACCGTACCTGTACCAATTGATGAATTGCCCACGCCGCTCGTTTGGGCAAGGCGGATAATGCTGGCCCCCATTTTTCCCGCTGCACCGCACACCACTAAATTTATCATCGTCTCCGTCCTTCTTACGTGTTAGTAGCAACCCTTACTATAAATAAAGGAACTTTTATTTCAATAATCCGTACTCTTTCAAAACATTCTTAAGGACAAGCTTGTTGGCACCTTCCATTTCGCACATGGGCAAACGAAGCTCGGATGAACATAACCCGGCCAGTGCCATAGCTGTCTTGATCGGGATTGGATTTGTTTCAATGAACATGACCTTTATAAGAGACAGGAGCTTGTAATGCAGTTTCTGCGTGGCAGAGACATCGCCTTTTTCCCAGGCGGCAACCAGATCTGCCGTCTCACGGGGAACGATATTGGCGAGAACGGAAACAACGCCTGTTCCGCCGATGGAAAGCACCGGAAGCGTCAGGGCATCATCACCTGACAATAGGTCCATATTCGGACACAAGGCAATGATTTGCGACATCTGATCAAGCGCTCCGGATGCTTCTTTGATTGCTACTATGTTCGAGCACTCAGCGGCCAACCGCGCAACGGTTTGAGGAGTTATATTAACTGCCGTACGGCTTTGGATATTATAGAGCATAAGAGGAATTTTAACAGAATTCGCGACCGCTTTAAAATGCAGAAACAACCCGTTTTGTGTCGGTTTATTGTAGTAGGGCGACACCAAGAGCGCGCCATCACATCCGGCATTTTCCGCAAATTGTGTCATAGCAATAGCTTCGTCAGTGCTGTTGGACCCGGTTCCCGCAATAACCTTCACCCGCTGGCGTGCGGCTTTTACTGTTATTGCGATAACTTTTTCGTGTTCTTCATTGGAGAGCGTAGCCGATTCCCCGGTTGTCCCGCAAGGGACAATTCCCGTGGTGCCGTTTTTAACGTGCCACTCAACAAGTTCCTCTATTTTTGCATAATCAACCTGACCATTTTTAAACGGTGTTACCAGTGCAACATACGATCCTGAGAACATGAAACCTCCACAATTAATTCTTAACGTTTCCATCACCTACTAGTGTGTCACTATGCTCATCACTCACAATTCTATTTCGCCCTTGAAAGATACTTCAGCGGGACCTTCGAGATTGACGTTTGACACGGGTGATAGAAAATCCCCGCCTTCATTTATGGCATAGGAAACTTTCAAGGTAAATCCCCCCCGGGTAATGCATTGTACCGGAGGCTTGACCATACCGCGCAATCCCGCAATAATGGCGCTTGCCGTAACTCCCGTTCCGCAGGCAAGCGTTTCGCCTTCCACTCCGCGTTCATACGTCCGAACGGAAATAGTATGTTCATCTTTTTTCTGCACAAAATCAACATTCGTCCCGGCTGGAGCAAAAGCCCGGTGATACCGGACCATCTGTCCGATGTTGACCACATCGAGTTTTTCTATATCATTGACAAAAATAACCGTATGCGGCACACCGGTATTGATGTATGACACATCAAACTCCCGTTTTTCAACCTTCAATGTGAAATCAAGCCGTGTGTCTTTGGGCTCGTACAATCCTAAGCGTATCGTTTTACCAATAATATCGGCATTGACCAATCCTGCTTCTGTTTCAAACGTCATCTTTTTCGGCGCTACACCGATTACGTGAGCAAACCGGGCAATCGATCGACCGCCATTACCACACATGGACGCTGATGAACCATCCGCATTAAAAAACCTCATACGAAATTGCGACGAAGTACTTGATTCAAGAACAATCAGGCCGTCAGCGCCTATAGAAAACTTGCGTTCACACCATTTCTGCGCCAGCGGCGCCACCGCGCGTGGAAGAATTTTTTTCCGGTTATCAACAACAATAAAATCGTTTCCGGCAGCTGAAATCTTATAGAATTCTATGCACTTCATTGTTTCCCCTGCAATTCAGTATGTATCAGATCAGCGTAAGTTTCACGCCGGCGAATTAATTCGATATGAGATCCGTCAATCATAACTTCCGCGGCACGCAACCGTGAATTGTACTGCGATGACATGGCCATGCCGTATGCGCCGGTACACATTACTGCCAGTCTGTCTCCGGGATCCGGCAAGGCAAGCATGCGGTCAAGTCCGAGAAAATCACCGGTTTCACAGATGGGTCCCACTATATCCGCCTTCACGGGAGGCCTGCTGCTTTTTTTGGCCGGCAGGATATTATGATATGCTTCGTACAGAGTAGGCCGAATCAAATCGTTCATCGCGCCATCAATGATCAAATAATTCTTACCGCCCGTATTCTTTCGATAAACCACACTAACCAGGAGAACTCCCGCATTACCAACAATATAGCGGCCCGGTTCAAAGATAAACGTGCCGGAAAAATCTTTGAAAACAGGAATAACCGAATCATGCAACTCCCCCGGTGTCGGCGGGACCTCATCAGCATACTGGATCCCCAACCCACCGCCCATATTAACATATCTCAAAGAAATCCCTGACTTTTGCAATTGAACGCGGAGTTTTTCAATTTTGACTGCTGCATGATGAAACGGTCTAACGGTTGTTATCTGCGAACCGATATGGCAGTGGATACCTGCAACATCGATGTGAGCAAGCCTTGAAGCCATGCGGTAGGCGGCACCGGCTTCATCGTACGGTATGCCGAATTTTGCTTTTCCGGTCCCGGTCGTAATGTATCGGTGAGTTTGAGCATCGACATCAGGGTTAATACGAAATGCGATAGATGCCTTTTTCTTGAGCCGCGCTGCAATACCATTAATCGCCGCCAACTCTTCCATCGATTCTACGTTAAATATCAAGATACCGCTCTTGAGAGCGTATTCAATCTCCTGTGCGGTCTTTCCTATACCGGCATAGACTATCTTCTTGGGATCAAATCCGGCTTCGAGCGACCGAAAGAGTTCTCCACCTGAAGTAATATCCGCTCCAGCTCCCCGCGAAAACAGCGTTGTTAGAATGGCATGATTGGCGTTTGCCTTCGTTGCATAACAAATCAGATGCGAAACATCAGAAAAGGCTGTTTTAAATCTATCAAAATTAGATACCAGTTGAGCTCGCGAATATATATACACCGGTGTTCCAAACCGGCGCGCGACCTTTTCTAGAGAAATATTTTCACAAAATAAGACATTGTCCCTGTATGAAAGCATTATACCTCTTTATTGTAATGATCCAGCTGGTCTAAACATCCGGCAAGGATCAAGATCGTACTGAACTTTTTGCTCTTACGGCACCTTTTACCGCATAGGCAATCACTTACAAAATACCAAATTGCACCATTATTGTCAAACGAACTTGACACAAAAACTATTATTAAATATAATCATTTTTGAATGAAAAAGCTATTTACATCTAACATAACAATCGGGTTTATTATTGCCTTTCTGGCCATTGGCTCATACATTTTTGGAAATCCCTTTATTGAATCATTGGAGTTGAAAACCTACGATCTGCGCGCTTCATTACGGCAATCGCGAGTACCCGCTCCCGAAATAGCCATTGTCGCCATCGATGATGCCTCAATTACGAAGCTCGGTCGCTGGCCCTGGCCGCGGTCGGTCATTGCTGATGGTATTACGGCTATTAAACACGCCGGGGCAAAGGTTATCGGTCTAAACATCCTCTTTACCGAACCTGAACGTAATCAGGGCATTTCTGAGATAGAAAATCTCAAAACTACGATTCCAGCCGTCTTTGCCACAGAAAAAAAACCCATAAACAAGAAATTTCAAGATATTCAGGACAAACTCCTTGAACAGCTATCGGCTGACGAAGTCCGGCTGGATAACGACACGAAACTCAGCCAATCAATTGCTGATTCAGGAACAATCGTACTGCCCATGTATTTCAACCTTGGTTCTTCACTTGGCGAGGAAATACCCGTACTGTCTTCTCAAACCATAAGCATCATTGAAAATCCAGAAGACACCGCCCGGTTCGCCCCCCCTCAGGGTGACCAGCCGGTAGTCCCCCTGGCGCAATTTGCTCAAAGAGCTGCTGCAATCGGACATGTTAATTTGATTCCGGACATTGATGGGAGTATTCGTTCTGAAACTCCGGTCATACAGTTTCAGGGTGATTATTATCCCTCTTTTGCAGTCCAGATCATCCGCACCTACTTAAATATTCCTATCGATGCCCTAAAACTTCACCTGGGAAACCATCTATCTCTGGGCGGTCGCGTTACTATCCCGTTCGATGCGGCGGGACACTTTCTTATAACGTATAGCGGCCCGGCAGGCACATTCCATTACTTCTCTTTTTACGATGTTATCAATAACAAGATCGACCCTGCTGCGTTCAAAGGTAAAATTGTTCTCATCGGCCATCTTGCCGCCGGTATTGCTGATCTCTCCGTTACCCCGGTCGGCCAT
>JBELAT010000110.1:0-7575 GCA_049508565.1 Endomicrobiales bacterium
ATAAAAACAAAAATAAACAAAACTACTCACTAAAGATCAAAAAAAAATTTAAAAAATAAAATATTCAAGATGACATTACTTTAATCAAAAGAAAAGATTTTAATGATTTTTATGCGGTCAACTTTGAGCGTAATGCCATTTTCCTAAAAACCATATCACAAAATAAATCCCTATGCAGTAGTAGATCTTCTGTGAACCACAATGCAGATCTTGATGGTCTTTTCACCCGAGCACAGGTGAATATGGGAGAATTTGAATCGATCGGTTTCAATGCAGTTGCCAACCACATAACTCAATTTAAAAACATCGATATTGTCGTTGCCGGCGGGTTTCATCTGGATATTGCCCGTGAGCTTGAACGCAAGGGTGTATCGTATCTTACCATTACACCTAACGTAACCGGCACATCAAACCAAAACGTTTACGAGCAAGTGATGAACGGTACTATCGACCTGAAGATGATGAACTCTTCTGCACTGGCTCCAATGCTTGAGATTCTGGGAGAAGACCCTTCCCAGCTCAGGGCATTGCTGGCAGAACAGATAGCTGCCAATCCCGATGTACGTCCTGAAATTCTGCTGGCACACATTCATCAATGGCAGAAAGGCAAACCGAATCTCGATAATCTTATAGTTGCATATGACAGGTCTGCGCATCTCTGGACTGTATCGTTAGCCAATCAAGCGGGATCGTTAGTTCATCACCGCGTATTTGGAGTGAGAGTAGTCGGCAAAAAGGTCGCCTTTTTAAAAGTCGGAAATGACGGCCAATTCATAGAACCATTGAAGCCGACCGCTATGCAGGAAATAGAGACATATGTTACAAAAAAGACGCGCGAGATCGTGCAGCAGAGGGCTGGATCACAAAACCAGTATATTGGGATGCTAAAAGTTCCCTTTATAGTGTTACTTTCGGTGCTCATGGTCGTTATTGCGTCTAGTTGCAGTTTTGCGAGTCATTCTGGACAACCTCATACGCCGACTCCTCATACCCCACCCACTCAAGAGCAGACTAACCCTGGAGCTGTTGATCTCAACCCATCTTTTAGTGTGACCGACCCTATTGTTGTTGCACAAATGATTGATAAAAATTCTTCTTCCGACTCTTACTGGTCTGCTAATAATGGTAATCAACAGTCAGTTTCCTTGCAGCCCGATCCGAGTAACCCTGGTCAGAAAGTGGTTCAATGGAGTTGGGGAGTTAAGAACAGTATATGGTTCGGTTGGGGCATCAACCACTGGGCGGGTGGCGCAAAAAGTATTGATGTGCAAAAACAGGGAGTGAACAATACGGTACTTGAGTTTACCGTATGGGGAACGCCCGGGGCCCAGTTTGACATTACGTTCGAAGATAATAGTAAGACGTTTGAAGATGGCAAGCAGGTAATGATCAGCGGCCAGCCCGTGGGACATCAAATCACTGTTCAGTCCAGCGATTTCATTACGGTTGCCAAAGGGCAGAGAACCGTTCTCATTCGTATGGATACACTACAGGACATGGCTAAAAAAAATCACATTGATTTCGATTTCACACAATTAAAAGACATCAAATTCAATTCCACGGGAGACATTGGAACCACGGCAACGATATACATAGCGGGCGCGCAATTGCTCAATGTCAAAGCCTATAGGCAGCAGGGTATAGGTCTGTTGATCTTTCGAGGAGGAGCAAATGTTGGGGGTAAGCCGCTCGTAAATGGTGTCCCCGGCGATGATGGTAATCGCTTTCCGAGTTATTCAAAGATTGACAGAAGAATTGATAGTGGCAATAAACCCATCGGCACACTTTCATATACGAGTATTTATGATAATCTCGAACAGGACGGGGTCATTGGAGAATGGGCCAATCTTGCCAAACACGGTCAAATTCCCTATGACACGGTGGAGTTTGGACAGGCTCCCAGCCAGACAGATGAGCAATACAATGACCTTGCCTACAATGCGCGCTTACATGATATTGTTGATGGCAAGTTTGACAATCTATTGAAAGAGCGGGCTCAATCTATAGCGCGCTATGGTGGGCCGGTTCTTGAACGTCCGTTGCACGAATTTAATGGTACAGATTGGTACAAATGGTCTGTAAATAATAAGCAAGATGCTCAGTTGTTTGTCGAGGCTTGGCAGCATATAGTAGATAAGTATAAAGAATATCATGCAACAAATGTTGCGTTTGTATTTTCTCCCTTTGCTCTTAATAATCCCGCCGATCCCAATTATACGTTAGTACAGTATATTTTAGGGCAGATCGAAAGTTCAGTTAGTGTTATCGGCATTGATGCGTACAATGATACACCGGGGATCAATGCGAACGAACTCCTTACAGGGTTGCTCAGAGCGGTGCAGCGTTTTAAGAAACCGGTCATGCTTGGCGAAACGTCATCAAGCGCTTCGCCTGCTCAACAGGAGCAGTACTGGGAATATTTAGGCATCGATCTTCACAATGGCATGTATGCTCAATATGGATTAATAGCCGTAACCATTTTTGACACGGCAAAGGAGCAGAACGGTACGTGGCAAAACTTTCTCTTGCCATTAAGTGTCGCAAAACAATGGAGTGTCGATCCTTTCTTCTTTTCAACACACCTTTTAAAGTTGTGGGTTAACCGTACCCACCTTACTAGTTTTACTATGAGAAATGGCACTACTGTTCAATTAAGACAACGTTATCCTGATAACAGTCTTATGCTGCCAGACAATCGCGCAAGATATGATCACATCAAAAACAAATTCGGCGGAGGGTTATGGGGGGAAATAGTTGCTGGGTTATATATCGCAATAATAGAAGTTATGCCTCTATTACATACCCCCCGGAAATTTTACAAGGCACACGGTGAGGGTGAAGGCAAAGGCTGGAGATTTGCTGGGGTAGTGGGTGTCTTACTATCAACGGTTATTGCTGCTGCAGGGACATTTCTGGGGCTACGGGGAATAGATACTATCGGCATTGCCGGGCATATGCTTGTGCCAATTATTGCGGGACTAAGCGCGAATGTCATTGTTCATGCCGTATGGAATATCGTGTGGAACCTCAAAGGTAATCCTGAACGGGCGTTGACTCTACCACCCTCAGGAGGGCCTGGAAGTCAATTCTTTGAACGCGTGGGTTTTCTTTCACGTCTTTCGGTATTTTGGGCTCATTTGTCTGGTAGTGAAATGCCCAGAGTCGCGCAATCGGCATTAGAAAAAAAGACACTATCGTTTACCGAAGGAGAAATCAAACACACCCTTTTTCGTGATGTTATCAAGCGTATGTCGGCGCATATTGAGCTTCCCTTGGCAAAAGAAGGCGGCAGGCTCATTGTGGCTTTTCCCGGCAACGAGGCGGCGTTTTCAGTTAGAGCGAATGCGCCATTACATATGGAAGAGGATGTGACTACCTACATGGATGGTGTGCAAAAGGGCATTGAGTTTCGAACAATTTCAAGTGCTAACCAGATTACCTTGGATGATGTGCTGATGGATCATGTAGTAGTCCAACGCCACTTAATGTATTACAACTTTAATTTGCGAGCAATCAAGGATGACCTATTAGCTAAATTATCTGGTCTGTCGAAACTATTGCAACTCGTGCTGGAAATTGGATTGAAAAACCATGGTATATCTTCCATCGAACAATTTCAAAGGATCATACAATATGGCGGAGAAGTCACCAGGTGGGTTGATCAACAAACGGGCGAAAATGTCATTTCCCTTAATAAAATCACTCTTGACTCAAAGAATCATTATCAGTGGGAGATCCGGGTCCCCCGGGGGATGGTGGTAAATTTCGTTGAGGGGAGGCTTACGGTTCAAGCGCCTGCCGGATCGACAGTATCATTTACCATGCGTATGTCGACCGATTATCCGCAGTTGACTCCTGCGCCGTTTAATACAATATTTAATGCGGAAGCATTGAAGAAAATGGTGTATGACAAAGAGTTCGCTTCACGTATGGAACGGTTTTCATATTTGTTTTATAAAGAAAAAGTTGTTGCGGGTTCATGGTTTTACCTGGCAGGGTTCAGCCGGGATTTAGAAATAACCGCGGTGGAAATGTGGCCGTCGCTTTCCACACAAGCAAAGAAGTTATTGTTGCAAAGCTTGCTGGATTTGGTTGAAAAGCACGGCAGCCGGAGGGGTCTGGTCCTGACCAGCGATGAAGAAAATAACGACTATTTTATTTTCAGGGGGATTGAGGAATTTCGTCGTTTGATCGATGAAGGAGGAAACGACGAAGCGGCTGTATTTGGGCTTATAGACGTCTTGAGAGCTCCGGAAAAGGTGTCGCGGGTGTATCACCCATTGCATTCTGAGGAACCTCATGAGGGGGATAAGGGACCGCTTGACGGAACTTTCCTGTTACCACCGGTAATATCATTGTTTTTCGATGATGTTAAAAATGACATAATTTCAAAAAGAGAATTCCGGTCGTTTATGACCGAAGACAATCGAAGGACAATTTTTGAAAATTGGAACACGATTGTGGAGTTATTGCAACCGTACATTAACAGCTTCAATGAGTTAATGCAATCTCATGCAATAAACAGGCAAGCTTTTATAGCCGATCTTACGGCCACGGATGACATCGATAAAACATTACAGGCGTACGGGATCCTTCCAGATCAGTGGAAGGCACTTCGTGGCAGCCTTATTGTTTCCTATATTAATTGGCGGGATAGCGCACAGGGCACCGGTTTTGGAAGGTATTCAGAGGACGTTAATGTAAATCTGTCCGTGGTCGTGCTTGAAAAGATGAAAGAAATGGTTGCTGTTTTACGGAAGATGTATTCACGGCGGGAATTGAAAAAAAGTGTTGAAGGAATGGCCAGGCTCGATGAGTATATATCGCACGATACATTCTCTGATGCGCAAGAGATCTGGAAGACGGTAGAAAAACACTACACAGTAAAACTGTCGGTTGATGAAATCAGAGAGCGAATGCAACAGTATCTGAGTAATGCCACTTTAACTCTGTCTGAGCGAGAAATGTTACTAAACCTTGCAGACGATGATGGTGTTACTGTTAAGGAGTTCATCGGTGGCGTCGGGACACCGAAATCTATTGCTCACGGAATACTATTTAATGCAGTTTCCTTGGACGAACAGGGACATCCTATCCCACTGATGCATACGGATGATATTTACAGAGCCATTTTTCTTGATCTTCCTCAACAAGAGTATGAAAGAATTCTGTCTAATTATTTTCATAGGTACCCGTACGGGCAAAAACTTGAATTTGGGGTGCTCGTTTTAAATTCAGTTTTAAGCGGATCGTATGCGAAGAGCCGTCAATTCTGGAACGGGAAAGCAGCGCACGGAGATGAAAACAGGCAACAGCTGAGAAGGTGGAACTATCATGGTGAGGTAATATGGAATAACGTAATGAATCTGTTATGGGCAAGCATCATGAGACAGATACTGGCAGCTACAGATGAAAATGGGACCCTGCGTTCCGGGTATAGCAAAGAGTATGTCACGAAATTGCTCGGTGACATTGAGGAGATTCTCCGCATGAAAAAGGCCGCGGGTAATCTCGTTGATTCCGAGCTTTTCTCATGGAAGCCGGGCCCGGAGAGCACACAGCCCCAACCTATCGCCTTTGCTAACGATGGTACGCTTCAGCCGGGGACTCCCCTGCAGGCATGGTCTCACCATGCGCTAGAGATGAAGCTGGATGAAGTTTTGCAAAGACTTGCCAAAAACCGTCTGTTTGCGAACGATCCACACTACCAGCAGCTGTACGTGAGTCGTGCGCGCACGGCATATCGGTACCTCGGACTATCGCTCGGGGGGACGAAGTTGGCGATTGGTTTGATAGATGGCAATAATAAGCTTATTGATGACAAGGAAATAAAGTGGAATGATAAGCTTTTGCAGGATCTCAAAAAGCAAGCGTGGACCAATGGCCTTACTGATGATGAAATCATCAAGGATGTGAGGGCAGCCGATACCATGATGGATTTTATTGCCGGTGAAATAGATTATTTCCTTGATAAAAACGGTCTAACGAACGGAGAGGTTCGGGCGATCACAAAGATAAGCCTGGCCGGCTCCGTTGATAAAGAAAAAGGGATTTTTGGTTCTGACATGAAGACCTCGAACCTGCCGTTTGACCAGTATCCATTCAAGGAAGTGTTAATGAAGAAACTGCGAGAAAGAGCACCCGGTGTCGCTCGGGGAGTCCGCATCAATATTAATAATGACGCTGAAGGGGCGGGCGACGGCGAAGATGCGAGCATCATACTCCTGGGGACGGGTGTTAATGGATGGATGAAAGACAGTAATCATGTATTCGGCGGTCGTGGACTGGAACTTGGACACAACATAATTGCAACCAGTAGGGATGCACAAGGCCACTTTCACTTTACATGGGTGTGGAACACCTCCAGTGGCGATCATCCCATCGAAAGAGGAAACGCCGCGTCTGAAATAATCAAGAAATCCGGAGTGATGGGAAAAAAGTATGTGAGTATGGGAGACACCGCATTCATTGAGGAGTATCCCAGCTATCCCGTGATAGAATGGAGAGAAGGTTTCCGTAGTGCCAGCGACTTGTTTGGCGGGCAGGAAATATGGGAACGTTTGGGAGCACGAATAAAGGAAGCCGGGCAAAACAAATCTTTATCCAACAGAGAGGGATATCTCAAGATTGGTGCGGTAGTCGGTGAAAATAATGCAAACCTGGAATCGGCGCTTGATAGCGAAGCACAGAATGGAAATGATGCCGCAATAGAATTTATCAAAGAAATCGGTGATGAAATTGGGCGAGCTCTCGGCGCATTTATGGCGCCATACAGCAATGAAAAGTTCTTAAACCGTCTCATACTCGTTTCTGGGATAGGGCAGAATTTTGGAAAAAGGTCATCGAGAGGTGACGTATTTCTTGCGGCTCTCAAGAGAGCCAACCAAGAAGAGTTGCGCACTTTCGGTATAAGCGAGGAACAGGCACGCACATTATCGGCCGGCATCGTACGATCGAACAAAGGAAGTGAGCGTGAAATTATTCCCTCGCAACTACCAAGCGATCAGGAAGTTCTGGATACTGCCCGACACGTAAGACCTTCACTGTTGAGAACATTCTTCAGGCTTAGCTGGTTAGCGAGGGTGAAACGTATACAATTAACCCGAAAAAGAATTAATTTAGAAGCGAATGCCATAAAAACGGTTCTTGATAACATCGTCGGAGGTGCAGTATTGGCCGCTCCTTCAACGGTTGGAGGAGCAGATTTCAATGATTACCGGTATAACTGGATACGCGATGCTGCACTGGTGATGATGGTTTTATTAAAAAAGTATCGTCAAACCGAAGACCGTGATCTCAAAGAGCAAATTAAGCTTAAATTAGAAGAGTATAGAACGTTTAATATTAAAGTACAGAAGAATTCTCGTGGCAATCTTGCACAAGCCAAATTCTTCCCGGATGAAAACCCGCAACCTTATACAGCAGATACTCCTGAACATCCCAACCCAATAGATGAAGTGACCGGGCAACGGCAACGCATATGGGACGATCAGTATGACGGTCCAGCGTTGAGGGCTATAGCGTTCATTGATTATGCCACCATGTTGCTCGAAGAAGGCAAAACCCCTGAGGATG
>JBELAT010000111.1:0-7518 GCA_049508565.1 Endomicrobiales bacterium
AGAAATTGAACAGTTTTTATTAAATGCCTCTTGCTTCAAGACAGCATATTCATGTTCTTTTAAATATATTTGTGTTCTATGCATATATCGCCTCTCTCTTTATACATTATAACATCATGACGTCATAATGTCAATATCGAATACTGTAGGTCCTTTGGTAATATTGATATGTGCTACATATTCGCAAGAATGATTGTCACCAACCTACTCTTATGGCTTGTCACTGTTCGGTAAAGATTTCCATTTTTACAACGGAAGCACATATAAAAGGATTCATCATTGAGCCCATTTCTCTAATATCGGACATGTCCGATACAACATATTCCGTTATATATATATCGTACTTAGCCTATATTACCAATTGTCGGATATTGATAATACGTGTTTCTAGACTTGAATCGGTTAATCTGATTGATCGTACCCGGAATACTCTTAAAGCCTAAGGACTGTATTATAGAAGAAAGTTTGTTTTTCAAATCTTGGGTTCTAGTCAAGGAAAGGTTGAAATCGTGAGCTGAACTTCACCTTACAAGACATATTATTACGACAATTATTTTCTCAAGGAGACAGCAAGCTTTTTTTCGAGGTTGGCAAGGAGTTCGGCGGTGATCTTTTGTGTATCTTGATCAGTCAAGGTACGTTCGCTGTGACGCAGGGAGAGACCAACAGTGTAGCTGATCTTGCCGGCACCGATCTTTTCGGTATCGGTATAAACATCGATAAGCCGGGTATCGATAGCAATGTCTTGCCCGGAGCTTCTTGAAATACTTTTAAAGATACTGTCTACAGATACCGATGTATCTGCAATAAGAGAAAGATCAATATTGACCGGTGGAAACCGTTTAAGGGCAACATGGTGTTTAACTTTGTCGCCAGCAGGAAGTTCGATAATATCACAATCAAATTCCCCGTACACAATGTCTCCACACCCGAGTTCCTGGCAATAGTCTGGACGCATGACCCCAAACTCTCCCGCAGTTTTACCGGCAACCTCTAGACGAGCGGTCTTTCCGGGATGAAAGAAAGGTGAACAATTCTTGTTGGGTGCTATATAATATTTACGGTTTGAAAGGACATGACTGAGTATTCCCGAGAAGAAATTAAAATCAGCAGTTTGAGTCACCTCTTTGCCGTACCACTTCCACCAGGATCCCCATACAGCTCCCGTCATAATAATGCCAAACCGCTTTTTTTCTCCTGCAGCGATAAATACGGTACCGGATTCATAGAGACGAATATCAGTGTAGCCCTGTCCCAAGTTTAAAGTGAGATTCTTCCACAACCCGGGCAAAAGCGACGGGCGAAGGAGCTCATATTCTTTCGACAGCGGATTTGCAAGGCGATGTGAAGACGTAAATCCGAACTGTGTCAGTTCTTTTTCTTCTACAAATGAATAGTTGAGCGCTTCACAAAAACCAAGCGACGAAAGACGGGTATAGATATCTGGCAACACCGGCGGGCGAGATTTATTTTCAGCGAGATCTGCAATGATCGGCATAACAGTCTGTCCGATATGCTCATATCCTTTGATGCGGGCGATTTCTTCGATGAGATCTACTTCCTGAGCAATATCCCGCCGCCACGAGGCAATGGTAACCGAGAATCCACCGACTAACTCTGTAACACCCATGCCGAGGTTGGTAAGAATTGTTTTAATTTCCAATGGCGACACGGATAACCCAAGGACTTTTTCGACGGCAGAAGTTCTCAGTTCAATAGTGAGTGGCGTATAAGCGTTGGCTACGCGGTCCGTACGAGCCTGCAAAATCCCACCTGCATGGTGAAGGATCAGCTGAGCTGCACGAGATGCGGCAAGCTCCGCCACATCCCATGAACTGCCGCGTTCAAAGCGATATGAAGCATCCGTTGAAAGCCCCAGCGTACGGGACGTTTTGCGTATACTGATGGGATCAAACAAAGCACTTTCAACGACAACCGTCGTAGTAGTCGCGACGACGCCGGAATGCTCTCCCCCCATAACACCTGCAATAGCCTGCGGTTTAACGTTGTCGGCAATAACAAGCATCGAATCATCAAGTGTATATTTTTTCCCGTCAAGCGCAGTAATGGATTCATCTTCTACTGCCCGGCGTACAATAATCTGTTTGCCCTCAAGGTTTTCAATATCGAACGCATGCAGGGGATGGCCAAGCTCTAAAAGCACATAGTTGGTTATATCTACAATATTGTTGATAGATCGTATTCCGCAGGATTCAAGGCGTTTAACTATCCAGTCAGGAGAAGCCTTGACGGTTACCCCCTCGATAACACAGCCAATATACCGGGAACACAGCTCGGGATTATTAATGGTTACCGGAAATGTATCGTCAAACAAAATGGTATCAATATCAGGCAAACGGACCTGCGTCGCCAGTTTCGCTGCAATCTCGCGGGCGATTCCCCAGTGACTAAGACAATCGCCGCGGTTCGTCGTAATTTCGACTTCTAATATCGTATCACCATCGCCTAACACTGACTCAAGCGGTTTTCCTAACGGCGTGCTTTCTGGAAGAACCATAATACCGGCCGATTGTGCTGCCAAACCCAACTCTGACTCAGAGCAAATCATGCCCTGCGATTCAACTCCACGGATTTTGGCATTCTTAATGATGAAATTACCCGGCAATTCGGCACCGATCGCCGCCAAAGCAATGATCTGCCCGGCTTCAACGTTTGCCGCGCCACACACTATCGCGTAGGTATTAGTGCCCGTATCAACGGTACACAGTGAAAGCTTGTCAGCCTGGGGATGTTTTTGCTTATTTACAACTTTAGCAGTGATAACACCCGTCCAGTTGCCAACCGATGAAATGATTTTTGTCTCCAGCCCCAGAAATAGCAGCGTATCACACAACTCAGCAGGAGTAAGATCGAAATCAACGAATTCTTTAAGCCATTTATAGGATATTTTCATAGTATAATATATTAATTTTTCAATGCTTATGCTATATTTACATCAATTGTTGTAAATTAAAATTGTTTTAAAAATTGAAGATTGTTTTCATAGAGCAAACGCATATCATCAATGCCATACATGAACATGACAAAACGCTCGACACCCAGACCAAAAGCAAAGCCTGTATATTTTTCAGGATCGTATTTGACTGCTTTAAAGACGTTCGGATGTACCATGCCACTGCCAAGGACTTCCAGCCAACCAGTATTTTTGCATACCCGGCAGCCTT
This sequence comes from Endomicrobiales bacterium, assembly GCA_049508565.1. Lineage (GTDB taxonomy): Bacteria > Elusimicrobiota > Endomicrobiia > Endomicrobiales > CAIRNS01 > CAIRNS01. The sequence continues at coordinate 3,186 of JBELAT010000111.1, forward strand.
TACCCCCGCAGATAGTACATTCAATATCCACTTCAGCGGAAGGTTCCGTGAATTGAAAGTGTGAAGGACGGAAACGAAGTTTGACGCAAGAACCAAACAGGCGATGAATGAACAGCGTCAGCGTACCTTTGAGATCTGCAAAGGTTATATGCGTGTCAACTGCCAGCCCCTCAATTTGATGAAATATAGCACCGTGAGTGGCATCGGTTGCCTCATTGCGGTAGACGCGTCCGGGAATGATTATTTTTAAGGGAGGCGGTCCAGACTCCATCGCATGAATCTGCCCTGGTGAAGTATGGGTCCTCAAGAGTTGTTTATAACCCTCGAGATAAAAGGTATCCTGAGTGTCTCGTGCAGGATGGTCCGCAGGAATATTGAGGGCTTCGAAGTTATACCACTCAGTTTCAAGCTCCGGCCCATCCCCAACGGTAAACCCCAGTGAGCGAAATATAGAGAGCATCTCGTCCATGACCTGGCGGACCGGATGTCGGCTGCCGACAGGAAACGGAAATGCAAGCTGGGGCGAAGTATCTATTTTTTCCGTTGCCAGTTTCCCGGCAAGCAGCATATTCTTAATATCCCTCAGACGCGTTTCAATAGCAGCTTCAACGGCCACACGGGCGGCATTGGCTGCCTGTCCCGCACTCTTACGCTCTTCGATCGCAAGCGATGACAACCCTTTTAACACCTCGGTTATCACTCCTTTACGCCCTATGTAAGCCACTTTGACCAACTCTATCTCTTCAGGCGTACGAGCTTCAGCGAGCTTTGCAACTGCTTCAGTCTGTAAGGCCTCTACATTCACGCTTTCGTGGCTCCCTTTGCGATTTCAACGAGCTGCTTAAACGTCGCATCATCAGAAACAGCCAACTCAGCAAGCATTTTTCTATCGATAAGAACGTTTGCTTTGCGTAAACCTGAAACAAACCTGCTGTAGCTCATCCCGTAATCGCGAGCCGCTGCATTAAGACGGACAATCCACATCTGGCGGAAATCGGCTTTTTTATCTTTACGGCCGACGTACATATACCGCATAGACCGTTCAACCTGCTGTAACGCTATGCGCCAGCGAGAACTCTTATCTGCATAGCCACCCTTGGCTAGCTTCATTATCTTTTTCTTGCGTTGACGGGTGTATACTACTGCTTTGGCTCTCATGATTGACTCCTTAAGAAGATATTAAACGTTTCGCACTGAAACAGCTATCGCAGATCACGACAGTATAGCGCGGCATGAATCAAATACCGCTCTGCCCAATGTTCTGACCAATAACTCTTTGAAAATGAGTGTTATTAAAAAGAGTACGGCAGGAACTTCTTTATGATCTTCACGTCGGTCTTATCTAAAATGGCCGAATGTTTCCGATGCAATCCCTTATCGGACGCCATACCTGCCATCAAATGACGAAGGCCTCTCTTCTTATGCTTGACTTTACCGGACTTCGAAACGATAAAACGTTTCTTGGCGCCACTATGTGAATGAATCTTGGGCATGAATTTCCTCCTCAACGATTTATTTTTTAACGAGTTTTTTCGGCATCAGAGTGATCGAAAGTCGGTTCCCGAACAGATTGGGTCTCTGTTCAAGCTCGCTGATATCACCCAGTGTCGTATATATTCTCTCAAGCAGTTTCATGCCGAGGTCCCGGTGCTGCATTTCGCGGCCCATAAAAACCACGGTAACCTGAACCTTGTTATTTTCGGTCAAAAACTCTCGAGCATGTTTCAATTTTGTTTCAAGGTCATGATCACTGATACGAACACGGACGCGAACTTCCTTAAGCTGACCACCTGTTTTTTGTTTCTTGCGCGCCTCACGTTCTTTCTTTTCCTGATCATACCGGAACTTAGGAAAATCAATAATCTTGCAAACCGGCGGATTAGACGCTCCCGAGATCTCAACGAGATCCCTTCCTTTGTCCTGCGCCATTTTCAGCGCATCCGCTGTTGCGGTAATGCCCACCTGCGTGCCATCTTCATCGATTAAACGAACCTGCGGTACCCGGATGTGAAAATTGATACGATAGCGTCTATCTACGGTAGCCTCCCTTTTGTCGCGCCCTTTCGGGCTTATCCCGCATTAGCGGGACTGTTCCGGCTCAAAGCCGAGTTGCTTCGTCGGAACGCTCCACGAGGAGAAACCTGCGGTTTCTCCGTTTCGCAGCCGAACTTTCAAGATATATAACAAAAAAAAAGAACAGCATATAATGCCATCCTTTACAATAATTCAAAACTTATCCATGCGTTTTGAATTAACTTCAACGTCAAGACCTCTTTCCCGTGGGTTGAGGTGAGCTGAACCAGGATGGCAGCTACTTATAAGTATTGCGTGAGTTTATCAAATACTCATAGATATGTCAAACAAAATTACGATCATTTCGTATGCAAAGCCTTTTATAGGCATGTCGCGGGGATCTGGAGAATTGTTTTTGAAAGCCACGCCGGATTTTCGGCATTGTTTATCATGATCCCAAACTTCAACGAATGTTCTCTAATGAATATCTTGAGCGATTGAAGATTGCGCGAGGGAGCAGTTGTTCCCAGTTTTATTTCGATGGGGATTATCTGCGAACCCACCTGAAGTATGAGATCTATCTCGGACATATTGCTGGTCCGGTAATAGTAAGGATGCATTGTTACCAATGAATTGGCAGCTCCCTTAAGTATCTGCTCGATGACAAATGACTCCCATATTCTGCCTACCTGAGGATGCCCTTGCAGGGCATCTATTGAGGTGATAGACAGCAGATGATTTAGTAAGCCGGTATCTCGCATATGACCCTTAGGCATTTTAACAACACGCTTGATCGCATTTTGTTGGTAACTGGACAATATACGCCAAATAAAAGTTCCATGAGCGATATCAAAATATGATTTAGCGGTTGGTTGCGAAACATCTAAAGAACGGGCGAATTCTGACACATTAATGATGTTCCCTGTCGAAGCAGCCAACATACTTACAAATCGTTGGTACGCAGTAATATTTAAACTCGGGAAAAGGTTGCGAATGTCCCGTTTGATGTAGGTTACAACATAGTTTTCCATCCACAGTTCAAATCCTTTAGGATCATTACGGAATTTTAAAAATGGTTCCGGATATGTCCCTAATAAGCAGGATGAGAAAAGCTGCTCTGTAGAAAATCGTGGTTTCAGCGCTGCTAATTTAGTGATATTTCCTTCTTTAAGATATTGATAAAAAGAACTTATTTCACATCCCCACTGCTCTTCCAATGAAAATCCACCCAATTCAAAAATGGCGATTCTGCCAGCCAGTGTTTCGGTAATATGTTTTAACAACTCAGGAGAACTTGAACCACTAATAAGAAAACGGCCGTTTTTCTCACGATCGGAATCAATGGCCACACGGAGGGCAGGAAAAAGTTCCGGCAGAAGTTGCGCTTCATCAATAGCTATAGGTGAATGCTGTTGAGACAAAAAGAAATCAGGATCACTTTTGATCCGCTCGAAATCAGACCGTTTTTCGATATCGAAAAAGTGCGCTTCAGGAAGAACCTGTTTAAGAATGGTTGTCTTGCCAACCTGGCGCGCGCCTAATACAGCAACGCAAGGAAAACGAAGAAGAAGCTGATGTATTGCTCCTGAGGCGGTTCTTTTTATGGTATGCATATTTAAAGTCTACCTTTTATTATACATGGTGTAAAAGTTTACAAAAAAGACACGAAACCAACCAGGTGTTAAACACTCTGAGTCAAGAAGCTCAAGCGTTTTTATACCATATTTAATCGCATATTTTGTGAAAGCAAATTTAAAGGACTAATTGCTTTCTTAATACAAAAGTGATTTTTCTCAGTATTTTCTAAAAAAAAGTGACAACAAAATCGAGCTTAACTAAAATGAATATTAAATAATTACAGATCACTATCTATCAATGCAAGAATATTGTCTTTGGAAATAATAGCGACATCTGAAGGGTTTTCTAAAAATGGATCGATATCTTTAACTACTGCGTGCCAGTCGGCGGATTTCACAATTTCATGGAGAAAGCTGCGCCACGTAAGCTCCGTAGGTAATTCCCCTTTCCATTGCGTCTGCTTCAGTGCATTGCGCAGTAATGGTATATTTGGTGAAAGACCGGGCCATTTTGAAAGATACCAGCCGATATCGAAAAAATCGCGACCTTTAGTATATTTCCGACTTATAAGAGCATGCATTTTCCCTGCAAGAAGCGAAGGAAGGTCGTAGGACAAAAAAGCTATCGGGAAGTATTTATTAACAATATTTTAAAACACCACCCGATGGTGGGTGCGTATCGATCTCGATCTTGATTGAAAGGTTTTGGCTCTTTAAAGGCGAAATACCTGCTTCATACAATA
>JBELAT010000112.1:0-7502 GCA_049508565.1 Endomicrobiales bacterium
GCATTAAACTGCAGCGGATCATTGGGAGCGCCAAAATAGTTAGCTCCATAAAAATCAAAGCCAACTTCCAGATTTTTGCATAGTCCATACGTCAGATTTACATCAGTGGGAACGTTGATGGGGTGGTTTTTGTTGTCGGTCACTGAAAAATAGTTGTCAATGCCGAGATGCCAAACGTTTAATGCCTGGATGTCTGTGGAAGGATCCCATATCTGTGTGGAAGGTGTCGCATTAGCGTAGTTCACTGCTGACGCCATAATCCCGAGCGCGCACAGCGAAACAAACAATGATTTCATACTGTCTCCTTTCATAGTACCGCTAACAACTAATAACCATCTTTAGGTGGCTAGTCATCATCGACTATGAGAAAGACATCATTGTCTTCCGTGCATCAGAATACGGCGATTACCTGTGTTACTGCTGCATATCGCAGCACGAAACAATCAACACTCTTTTCTTGCATTGGACCGCAATGAAACTGTGTGCTATACGAGAAAACTACCGGCGGTCCAGTCGACCGTCAGAAGTTCACCATTACTGATTTCGTTCCATTCAAATCCGGGTAAGGGTTCTGAGCATACTATCATGCCGCCGGAATTGACCGGTGCGTAAAATAACGTGTAATACTGCTCCTGTTCAGCAAAGTCCCGGTAGGCAATAAGATATCCTCTGTTAGCCAGCAGAAAGGTCAAGGACGAGTAAGAGCACAGATCTTTGACCTCAGCAACGACGGCTCGGATGATATTTTCATATTCCATTACCGGTTTGCGCTCAAGCCGATTGGCCAGGAACTTAAAAAAACGTTCCGAGTCAGTCGTTCCCTCATACTCAAATCCAGGTAGAACCAGCCGGTCCGCATTGTGTATCGAACCGTTGTGACAGAATATCCAGTCTTTATAAATGAACGGATGCGTATTGGTCAGAGAAATCGAACCTTCTGTACTTTTGCGCACGTGACTCAAAAGTATCCGGGATCCGGCGTTCACTGCTTTTGTTGATGCACCATTGAAATTGTCAATATCAGTAATCGCACTCTTTTCACTGCGGCCGAAATGAACGGCCCAATGCCCCAGGTACCCGGCTATTCCCCACCCGCTGTCATGATGAGGGGTCATACCAGTAGCCACCCGGCCATCGCGTGCCAGTTTCTGGAAATCGTCGAACCAGAGTTTCGACATTTTATGTTGCGAAGCAACAGCCATCATCCGACACATTGTGTACTCTCTATTTTCGCGTGTCATAAAACCACTCACTGCCCACGTAGTGTACTATTATCTATTGTATCCGCACATAGGGGGTTTCTGCTTTTAATTGACTTTTATATACTTCTACAGGCATAAAAAATCCTCAAATCGATAGCATAGATTTGAGGACATCGCTGGCCTGCCTGTATGTTTTAGCAGTTATCACAAGATTTGTCAACTCGATTGTCAGCTAAAAAGAATGTCGTATATATAGGTTGCGTATACATAAGTGATGTATATATACAACATCTTAAAACAGAGGTCCTTTGCCAAGACACTTGAAGCCGCGTAACCACCTCCCACGTACCGACCACATCCCCCGCCTAAAACATTTCACAACAGACCATACCAAAAAGTTTTTATAATATATTTGTGACGGATATATGCAGTATAGTGATACTGTCCTTTTGAAAGAAAGTCACTAACTCATCGATAACGTGAGGGTTGCCTGCACGACGCTATTGTCCGCAAACGATTACAGTACACTCGCTACTGAAACACTCTCTCCGAGAATTATCCACCTGCTTGCTCCCGACTCAGTAACAATTATGCAAAAGCGCTTATAACCATTGTGTTATAAATATGTGTTATAAACATTGTTGACACCCTGATGAGAAAGTTGTAAAAGAGATACTTCTCCCAAGGAGTTTTTGCTATGCACATACCTGATGGATATCTAGGGCCTGCGACCAGCGGATTTTTTTATGTTGTCATGATACCAATCTGGGCTATGGCTTCTAAAATAGTGAAGAAAACCTTGCGCGCAAAACAGGTACCCCTGCTGGCCATAGGCGCGGCATTTAGTTTTGTGATCATGATGTTCAATGTGCCTATCCCCGGCGGAACAACGGGCCACGCAGTGGGAGGCGTTTTGGTGGCTATACTGTTGGGCCCCTGGGCGGCAACTATTGCCATAACCGTTGCGCTGGTTGTTCAGGCATTGCTATTCGGCGATGGCGGGATTACCGCGATAGGGGCAAACTGCTTTAACATGGCTTTCGTCCTTGTATTTGTCGGGTACTACACCTACCGGCTCCTGAGCATACATGCCCCGGCACGTTCTTCCCGCACCGTTATCGCTGCAGGTATTGCGGGATACATCGGTATCAACGCTGCAGCACTGTGCGCTGGTATCGAGTTTGGTTTACAACCCCTGTTCCACCATACGGTGACCGGACAAGCTCTGTACTGTCCGTATGGACTAAACGTGACTGTACCAGCCATGGCAGGTGAACATCTACTGGTATTCGGCTGGATCGAAGCGATCGTAACCGCACTGGTGGTCGGCTATCTCAAAAAACAGGATCCCTCACTGTTTACAATTACGTGAAAGAACCTCCCTATACGAGGTCGAATTTTTTGACTACACAGCTATGAAAGTGCTGGCCACTATGGCGACTACCCATTGTCAACAAACAAGAGTTCTATCATGCGCAAAATGAGTTAATACTACATGAAAACAACGACTAAATTGTGGATCGGCATTGGTGTTTTGATCATTGTTTCCCCCCTGGGAATACTTCTGCCTGAGCATTTCAAAGCCGGCTCCGCGTGGGGCGAATGGAGCGCCGGGGAAATAGAAAAACTGATCGGCTATGTTCCGCAGGGACTGGCAAAGGCCTCCACCATCTGGCATGCACCGCTGGCGGGCTATGCGTTTAAGGGATGCACCCAAAAAGGTATAATGTGTCACAGCGCTGGATATATATGTTCCGCACTGCTGGGTATCGTGATTATCGTAATAATTATTATAGCTGCGGGAAACATTTTTACCAGAAATTCCGGTGACAACGATGTTAACAAAAAAACATAACAATTTTATAGAACATACCCTCATGAACACCCTGTCGTTTTTTAAAGATGCGGTGTATGCTGAGGAATATGCACTCAAGCAGGGGTTTCTCCAATCCCGTGATCCCCGGCTTAATGTATCTTCGATTCTGCTACTTATCATCGCTGTGCTTTTTGCAAAGGATATCTTTGTTCTGGTATGCTTATATATGCTGTGCCTGGTGTTGGCCGCATTCTCCCGGATTAATCTTTTATTTTTTTTGAAAAGAACATGGTTTTTTATTCCGCTGTTTTCATTGTTTATCGCCATTCCGGCACTTTTTAGTTTTGTCACCCCAGGACACCCGCTGATAACGTTTGCACTGTTCCATCAAACGCTGATGATCACCCGCGAAGGCCTGTCCGGTGCGGTACTGTTTGTCATGCGAGTCGCCACATCGGTATCGCTGGTTATTCTGCTCGTATTGACTACTAAACATACCGAACTGCTGAAGGTGTTACGGATATTAAAAATACCGCAGATTTTTGTTATGACGCTGGGCATGTGCTATCGATACATTTATCTTTTTGTCGAAATTATTGAACACACACACGTAGCAATAAAAAGCAGGGTCGGCATAACGCTGCCTCACAAAAAGGGCCGGGAAATAGTAACATGGAGCATGGCAAACCTCTGGATACGGTCGTACCATTTAAACAATCAGGTATTTTCTGCGATGGTTTCCCGCGGATACAGAGGCGAACCACAGGTATTGCATGAATTTACGGCTACTCTAGCGGACTGGATATGGCTTGCGTGTGCAACAACGATAACGGCGTTGACCGTGTGGACTGCGTATATGGGAAAGTTGTAACGATGAGCGATTGTCTCTTTAGATTAAAGGATGTACATTATTGTCATGCAGGGAAATTTCCTGCTCTGTGCGGCATCACTATGGACGTGTCGGCAGGTCAAAAGGTTGCTGTCATCGGGGCAAACGGGACCGGAAAATCAACGCTACTGACACTGCTTGATGGATTGATCTTTCCCGATTCCGGGACGATAGAAGCGTTCGGAAAACAATTAACGGAAGATGCACTGCAGGATGAAACCTATTCGCGGTTTTTTAGGTCTAAAGTTGGATTTGTGTTTCAAAACCCCGACGTTCAGCTGTTTTGCCCGACAGTTAAAGAAGATATTGTCTTTGGACCTTTGCAGCTGGGAATTTCTCGAGAGGAAACCCTTAGACGGCTTGGGGTACTCGCTGAGCTGCTTGAGATTACTGACCTTCTTGACCGCGCCCCTCACCAGTTGAGCATCGGTGAGAAGAGAAAAGCAGCCATAGCGTCCGTCTGGGCAATCGAGCCTGACGTGATTTTGCTCGATGAACCCACCGCGGGTCTTGATCCGTTGACCACGCGGCACATTGTTGATCTCATCAGGCTGGCAAGCTCTCAGGGCAAAACTGTCATCACCGCAACGCATGACCTTCACATCATCAGCGAAATATCCGACACTGTATTTCTGTTCGATAAAAGCAAAACAATCATCAGATCCGGCAGTCCCGAACAGGTGCTATCGGATGATGAGTTCCTGAGAAAAAACAATCTGCTTCATATCCATCGCCATGCGCACAAAGATACGATTCATTCCCACCCCCACGTCCATCCAGATACACCGTAAAGAAACCTTTTACATTGTATAGAGATCACCGTAAAAGTTTTATCCCGCTGAGTTAGTCCGGATGAGCGATCATACCCCTGTAACGTCGGCGCCTGAGACTGTTAGCGCACTAACAACAAATGCCGCTAAAGCGTGTCTCGTCACTGTCCACTCCAGTGCACACAAACACTGTTCCATCACTTATGCGGCGGCAAGCAACCGATTGAAGGCGTTGAGATCGATGCCCTCGACTTTTTCGGGCATCTGATCTTTTAATTGCGATGATTCGAGCAGGTCATTGAGTATCATGTTTATCGCCACTACAAGATCACCCCGTGAAACGGCATGATCTGCTCTCATGATGCTCGCAGTCAATGCCAGTTTCATGTCTTCATAGGATCCGCTGGCTACCGTAACAGTATCGCTATATTGCTTATTAAAGAACCTGACGAGCGACCGTGCCAGCAACATCTCATCCTGACGGGGCATCTGGTTGTTCATATATGCAGTAAACATCTTTTCCCGGTCGTCTTTGGATAACATCAACGGATCAAGCGGGGAGCTGTTCGATTTGCTGAGAAAATTTCTTACCTGGCTTCTCTCAATAAGTGTGCCGACGAAAACATTCTGTAATGGCTTATCTGCTATTTCATTGATTGCATCGACGAGAGCGTCGCGGTCAGGATGCGTCCCGGGTACTACGTTTCTGAGTTCTGCCCATTGACTTATTGACAATACCGGCAACTTGCTTATTGGCCAGTCATAGGCGAACTGCCGGGCATCTTCGACTGTATGTATCTCGCGTTTGTGAGTCCACGGGTCAATGTCAGCACCCATATAGTGTGCGGCCTTCTCTAATATCGATGCTGTCGCATACTGATCTATCGAATCTTTATCTTCTTTCTGCAGATTGGCTATTTCTTCAAGAGGAAGAACCCATTCCGCATATTTATCAAGATTCCCTGCGTCCAAATCTCCGAAGAAGTTATTGGTTAATCCGAAAAGAAATGCCACGGGACGCATGCCGCTTTTGGGAACCATTGTCTTTCCGTACGGCTGGTATCGCACTTGCACACTGCTGGCTATCCCATCCATCTTAAATCCTTCAGGACCCCGCACAGCTTTGATAGTAACCCCTTTATCTCTGAGCTCATTGACTGCATATTCCGCTGCCTCTGGTGTTGGCAATGCGTGCACGTCAAGTATGACGCTTGCAAAACCGTGTTTGTATTGCGAGACAACCTCATCGATGACTCTTGAGACCGCTTCTTGAGGGTTTTCGCCTGCAGTGAATATGGCCGTGTACTCAAGATGCACCGTATTTCCACCGTCCTTTATTGTTTTGATAATTTCAGAAGGATTTCCTCTCAGGCGAGAAACCGTATCATAATTGACTACCAACTGGGTTGCCTGCATGGCATTTGCGGCAGTGGCAGCTTTCTTCATTTGTCGCACTGCTTGCGCCCGTACTGCTTCAAGTACGTTCGGAGTGCTGATGTTTAATAAGACCGATCGTGCCCCCCTGACCGATTCTGCCTCATCGCGGATCGTCATCTTCTCAATTTGGTTTAGACTGGTTACCCCGCTGGTTTTTGCGATATCGCCGGTAAGCACCAGAATTTTGTCGAGGTTTACCCCGGCCAAGCCTTTGCGAATAGTTTCTTGCGTATCCCTATTTGCAAGATGGTTGATTACAGCACCCGGGATGAATGTCCTGTGAAGACGATCTTGCTGGGTTTCATTAAACTCTTCTTCAGCTAATCGTTCAGCGTCCGGGTCAGCTTTCAGATTGCGCCACCCGTACGCGGTGCCCAAAATCTGCGGCGCAACATGTGCAAGCGCCGACTCAATATCCGCCCGCCGGCTGCCAATATCCTTGTCCCTGAGATCTACTGCAAAGATCACTGCCCCATCACGGATACCGATATACACATCAGCTGTTTTGCCGTCGCCAATCGCAACCTTCATGACCGTTGGCATACGTTGCGGACTCCCAAACGTGTATAGCATGCTTACAAAATCAGTCACAAATACATGGGATAGACTAGAGTAACGATCAGTATTGGGAAAGGCGTTGAGAGCATTCCAAAGATCAGAAGAAAAAACCAGATGATCAACGACACTTATAGGGTGGCGGGGAATGTCTCTGGCATCTCTCGCCCAGTGTTCCAGGTAATTATAAAGTATCATAACGGGAACAAACAAAACGGCAAATAAAACAAACCCATCAGCGAACGTAATCCAGGGTGCTCCGGCAATGAAGTGAAGCATAAACATTGCTAGTATCGCCAGGGCAGCCCCCCCCACAATGCCGGCAATTCTCGTGTGTTTGACCAGACGTCGGGCACCTTCCTCCCGGTCAACGCGATGAGCCTCATAAAAGACGTTTTTTGCACTTTGAGAGTAGAAACGTAAAGTCTCATCCATGGAGATCGACAATTCTTTCTTCGCTAGGACCCGGCCAACATGGGAAAAACTCTTACCCAGCAATAAACTTAAGTAAACATATGGCTCGTTTCGCTGCATCAGCGCTGCTCCTGAGTTATTATCATCAGGTGAGCCGAAGGATCCGAATTTCGATTCATACACGTGGTAAGCAACTGCAAAATTGTCCTCGTTTCCCGGCTTTGTCAGATAGGCAAGGAGTTCTGGCTGAGACATTTTCTCAAACTCGCTTCTCTGCATCGGCACTGCCCCTGTGGTCTGATCATTGGGCATTCGGCCCATTGACTGATCGTCAGCGGGCGTAAATTTCTCTAAAAGCGCTAAATTAACACGTTCCTTAACGCCGGCAGGTAAATCAGGTTGCCACCACAATTGAAGGA
>JBELAT010000113.1:0-7298 GCA_049508565.1 Endomicrobiales bacterium
TGAGACCGAATTGCATCACATATGCGAACAGTTCTCTGCCGGACGGATTCATGGGCACTTCTCCCGCATGAATAACAACCGCTCGAGCTCCCGTTCTTTGCGCCCAGGTAATGGTATCAATGGTGCCCTGTACTGCCAAACGACGTTCATCTTCGTCATCAGAAGTCAGCAGATAACCTGAATAAATAGTGCGGTTGTGTGGAATTTTTTTAATTGCAGGACAATAGTTGTGCAAGCTCGAAACACGAATCTCGCTCTTATTGACCGACTCAATAATTTCAGGCATCCATTCGGCAGGTATTTCAACATTGAGTTCAACAGCCGGAAATCCCAGTTTCCTCACCTGTTCGAGCAGGGAAGGCCAGGCTGTATGTTTGCTTGCAAGAAATGCTGTTGAAAGCGAAAGTTTCGTTTCCAAGTCTATGAATTCTCCGTTGGTGTCACCGCACACGTATCTTCCGGTTCAGCGACATCATGTTCTATCGTAACAGACGTTGTCTCTACGGGAGGCATGTCCGCACTTTCACCATTAAACGGAAGTTCCGGAGTATCTTCTGTCTTAGCCAGAATGTTTTCACCGGAAGCCACGTCTTCTATTGACGGCAATTCACTCAAATGCCCCAGTCCGAAATGTTTGAGAAACTCCTGCGTCGTCCCATACAACAGAGGCCGGCCGATGGTCTCTTTTCTTCCAATGATTTTGACAAGTCCCCGTTCGAGAATAGTTTCAAGAACCCCTCCGCACTCTACACCGCGGATCTCCTCGATATCTGATCGGGTGATTGGTTGTTTATAAGCGATAACCGAAAGTGTCTCGAGCGCAGAATTTGACAGTTTGAGTGTCGTCTTTTCCCGGTAAAGACGACGAATCCACGAACTGAACTCTTTGCGTGTTGCCATCTGCCATCCCCCGGCAACGAATTTAATTTCAATCGGACTGGCATTTTTATCGAGTTCAGCACTTAACTCTTCAATGAGTTGATCGATTTTTAGTCCACTAACAATCTCGCCTAAGATCGAATTGAATTCTTTCTCAGGTATTGGCTGGTCAGCGGCAAAAAGGAGCGCCTCAACGATCCGCTTGACTTCATTCTTCTCCATGATCAGCTCCCTCAATTACTTTAGAATCGTTTGTAACAAATAATTCCTGTTCAGCCTGCCGCGGGGTCTCTGCCACCGGCATTTGAACGCGATAAATACGAATATCTTCTGTGTGTTCCGTCTGGCGGGCAAGTATCTGTTTAAGCCGGATAAGTTCAAGAATAGCCATGAAACATACGATCAGATTATGACGTGTTTTTTGCAATTTTATGATCTCGAGAAAATTCACATACTGTTTGCCTTCCAAAAGATCCAGAACCTCCCGGATCTTCTGTTCGATCGGGATCTCCTCATAAACGATTTCCCTGACATTCTCAGGCATCTCTTCGAGGACATTCTTAAATGCTTCGATGAGTTCAAACAGGGATGCTTGAAGTATGAAATCATCTTTGGGAAATGCCGGAGCAGTCCGATAATAGATATGCGACGACTCCATCTCTTTTGAAGACAGTACCTGGGCCACTTCCTTGTATTTCTGATATTCGGCCAGCCGAGCTTTGAGTTCCTCAAGCGGATCAGGGCCTTCTTCATCTTCCGGTTCGGGTGACGGCAAGAGCATCCGTGCTTTAATCTGCATCAATGTTGCCGCCATTACCATAAAATCGCCGGCAATATCCAGGTTGAGTTCTTTCATCAAACCTAGATACTGCAGATATTCCGCTGTTATCTGGGCAAGAGGAATCTCGGCGATCTCCATATCGCTCTTTTTTACAAGATATAAAAGGAGATCGAGAGGTCCTTCAAACAAATCAAGATGAATTTCGTAGGCTGTTTCACTCATGACAATTTAATAGCTTTGCGCACCATATGCATCGTTTTTTCTGTAACGGATCGAGCGCGTACTTTTCCCTCATTTAATATGTCTTCCACTAGCCCCTTCTGCTGGCTGAGTATATGACGCTTTTCCCGCAGCGGAGCTATGGCTGCCTCTAAAAATTCGACTAATTGAGCTTTACAGGCAACACATCCAATGGTTCCCCCTATGCATTCATCCTTGCGGACATCTGCAGCAGGATTATAGAGTTGATGGAAAGCAAATACCACACACCCACCCGGGTGGCCCGGATCCTTTGCCCGGATCTTCAAAGGATCAGTAAACATCTGCTGAACCTTTTTCTTGATCTCACCGGCATCCTCACCCAGAGAAATCGCGTTGCCGTACGATTTCGACATCTTACGGGCATCAATGCCTGGCACCCGCGCGGCGGGCGTCAGAAGCGCTTGAGGCTCTGGAAAAATTTCCCCGTAAAGATTATTAAACCGGCGGCAAATTTCCCGCGTCAATTCCAGATGAGGCAACTGGTCTTCCCCCACCGGAACCGCATTGGCTTGATACAACAGTATATCCGCCGACTGAAGAACAGGATATCCAAGAAAACCAAATGTGTGCAAATCTTTGGATTTTACTTCTTTTAACTGTTCTTTATAGGTCGGACACCGAAAAAGCCAACCGAGAGGAGTGATCATTGACAGCAGTAAAAAAAGTTCGGCATGTTCAGGCACATCGGACTGGCGAAAAATAACGCTTTTTTTAGGATCAATACCAACTGCCAGCCAATCGATCACCATTTCACGGCAATTGTCCGCAATTGAACTGGTATCGCCATAGTCAGTTGTCAGGGCATGCCAGTCGGCAACCATATAAAAGCAGTCATACTCATCCTGTAATTTCACCCAATTGTGAAGAGCCCCGAACAAATGGCCGACATGGAGTTTGCCCGATGGCCGCATTCCCGAAAGTATTCGTTTTCGACTCATAAGTATACTTTAGAAAACTGCGCACGCAACATGGTCGACGCATCATTTTTCGACGTCGCACATGTATATGCGTATCAATCTTCTAAATTGAGGATCCTCCCAGATAGTAAATGATAAAAGAGGCAATCGGCCAGACCAGCCGCGTGAAAATACCCGTCATCATCAGCAGAATGATCATATAAAACCCGTATGGTTCCAGTTGGGCGTACTTGTATGCTGCATGCGGAGGAAGAATTCCCATCAATACCCGGCTGCCATCAAGAGGCGGGATTGGAATAAGATTGAACACCGGAAGCACAATATTGATGACGAGCACGATTTGCAGTAAAACGAATAGAGAAGATGAAATTGATTCTGGCACAAAAGGCATCATGCGCAACCCCCACATGATAAAAGCTGCAATAATTGCCAAGAGAAAATTCGACAGGGGACCGGCAAGGGATACCCATATCATATCGCGGTCAGGATTGTTTAACCGGTGGGGATTAACAGGGACTGGCTTTGCCCAGCCTATCATGAACGAACCGGGACTCAAGGCACAGATAAGAGGCAAAATGATTGTCCCGAAGAGATCGATATGCGGCAGAGGATTAAACGTCAGCCGCCCCATAACACGCGCAGTATCATCTCCATGGCGCTCAGCCATCCATCCATGTGCGTATTCGTGAAAAATTACAGAAAATAAAAGTATTGGCAGTTGTATAATGAGATTCATTTGCACTAATTATACTTTTTTAAGATTTTAATGGCAAGAAATAAGCCCAGAGACATTAGAAAGCATGAAAACAGTTAAAACGCCATGCAATGGCAAGTGGGAATAGTTATACAGTGGTGTATATGAATAAATCCTCACCTACGGATTGTCTTGACCCGCCTATATCGGATATACACTACTATCGCGATCACCAGAACAATTAAAGCGGCCAGACTATAAAAACCGTAATGGACAAAGATCCACTTGACCAACATAATGCCCTGCGGCCCGGCTAAAACCGATCCCAGAAGGAACATGCACCATGACAGAGCATAGATACTAATACCCAGAACGAGAAATAATTTTTGTTTTCTTTTTTTTGCCCAGTATGATGACAGTATGACACCACTCCAGCCAAAGAGCTGATTGGTCAGAAGTAAAATGACACCAATAATAAACCGGGGGGTGTAGATGATCATTATGATGGATCAATGATCATGTCACACGGAAGATTCCACTGAGGATCTTGCTCAATACGCTCGAGGATTGAACGAAAATGGGATAGATGTTCATTATGCTGGAGAAGAAATCGCAGTCCCGCCAAAACACATCCGCGCATATCTTTTCCTGAAACAGGCAGTGAGGGAAGCAATCGCAACATTCCTTTTAGACGAGCTTTTGCCGGATGCAGATTGATCATCGTTATATGGAACTGCTCAGCCAAGAACTCGGCGATGGCCAGTTCGTCTTCCCATTCATCTTCCCGTCGCACTATTTCCAGCAAAGCATCGAGCCCGAACACAAGGATAGGCTGATACGCAAACTTCTGGTCCGAAGGAAGACCCGTAAGGGCGTTTTCAATATCGGTATTCATTTTTCGTGTCAGCTGCTTTTCCTGATCGGCAAAACTGGAGGGATAAACAAAAGCCAAAAGCTCATTTTTAGAGTCATGGTAAAGGAGAAAATGCTCGACATGAAAAATCTGGCTGCAGGCCGGACAACAAACGATATTTATTTCCCCTGCATCCAGCGAGTCTTTCAATTCAGGATCTTCGGTGATATTTATCGACGTCCATAGCTCCGCTTCAAATTGCTCACCGCAGCCGCATTCGATTTGTTCAAGTTTACGAGAAGACATAATAGTGAAATAATACTTAAAAACGTGAAAAAAAGCAAAAATATTTGAAAGGCATGAGAACCGCATGAGGCCTCGCCAAAACAGCAATCAAACAGGACGCAATAAGAGAAATACCGTGCTCAGCTAGCATTTGGCACAAGTGGAGATGATGCAAGCGACCTCGGCGAGCACTTCCTTGTCACTCGTGGCACAGCAAAAAAAGTCAGTCTTAAATAGAAAATGATTATTATTTAACTGGTGATAAAAATCTATACTTAAGAAAAAGACAGGATGCTAAAAGGGGGGAATGTATGCGTGTGCTTACTGGTCTGATGAGTCTGCTCATGGTGGGAGGATCTGTTGTGATAGTGAGTGCAGCAGACGGGCCGTGGAAACTCTCAGGAATGCTGGGCGCGACCTACAACTCTACCAGCGTCACTGAGAACTGGCAGGGCCCGGAAAAAAATACCCAGAGCTGGAGCGCCAATCTCAACGCATCCGCCGAGCAAGATACAGTGATGACCAACTGGTTATCGACACTCACCGAACAATACGGCACAACCCAGACCGCCGGAACCAATGCGTTAACAAATGCTGATCTTATAGATCTCGATAGCGTTTATACATTCAAACTGGGGCACTTTCTCAATCCGTATCTTGGTTTTATTGCAACGACACAAAACTGGAAGTTTCTTAATCCGGTCACCTACACGGAATCTATCGGCGACGGATTCTGGTTAATCAAAAAACCGGAACAGGAACTGCGCACCCGATTCGGTCTCGCGTTCCGGCAAGTATATCAAGATAATCCCGAAATTCCGATTGTAGGGGCCGTTTCTCACCAAACCGGCGCCGAATGGAACACAAACTACATGGTCGCATTGAATCCGAACACTAAACTGGAGTCGGAGGCACGCCTGTTCTCCGCATTCGATGGCGGGGATGACATGTGGTGGAACAACTCCCTGTATTTCAAATTGTCGTCACTCATTACCATGCAACTTAATTATCTGTGGATTTACAATTATAACATGATTCCCCATCCGGTCTGGCCACAAGACAGCGAAAGAAGATTTTCAGTGATATTTGGTTTTGCGTACAATCTGTTCTGAGGAGGTGATTGTCAATGAAAGGTTTTATAGAATTCATCCGAACCCAGGGAGTGATAGGGTTATCAATAGGGTTCATCCTGGGCGGCGCGATTGGGAAACTCGTAACCGCACTCGTTAACGACCTGATCAATCCTCTTGTCGGTATCCTTTTAGGCGCGGCGACCGGCCTCAGAGGTGAGTTTATTCAGATAGGCACATCGAAATTCATGTGGGGTGATTTCGTCAACTCAATGATAGATTTCATGATCATCGCCGGCGTGGTTTATTTTGTTGTCAGAGGTCTCGGACTTGATAAACTTGACAAAAAACAGGCGGATAAACCTTTATAACAGCACCTTCGAGCCCTGTTTAGCCCGTTTACGGGCAAGCTCATCGAGAAGGGCTTTACGCATGCGAATTGAAAGAGGAGTGACTTCCACCAGTTCATCATCATTGATGTAGGCAATACATTTTTCAAGACTCATCGTATCGGGAGGCGTCAGGATAATGTTGTCATCAGAACCTGCGGCGCGCATGTTAGTAAGTTTCTTTCCTTTACACGCATTGACCACCAGGTCGTTTTCACGGGAATGTTCACCGATGATTTGTCCCGCATACACCTTTTCACCGGCACCCAAAAATAGTTTTCCCCGCTCCTGCAGGCTAAACAGAGCGTAGCCAGCGGTAGTGCCCAGCTCCATAGCGAGCAATGCTCCGTTGTTACGGTTCTTGATCTCACCGGCATATTCATCATATTCAAGGAATATATAATTTAATATCCCGGTCCCTTTGGTGTCAGTCATAAATTCCGATTTAAAACCGAGCAGACCGCGGGTTGGAATTTTGTATTTCAGACGAGCTACACCACCTTCCTGGTGCATTTCGATCATGCGGCCCTTGCGTCCGCCAACATTGGCAATAACATTACCGATAAATTGTTCATCAATATCAAGGATCAGCTCTTCAAACGGTTCAAGAACCTTTCCGTTTTCTTCCTTCAAAATAACGTGCGGGCGCGTAACCTGAAACTCATAGCCCTCACGACGCATTTTTTCTATGAGAATCGATAAATGCAATTCACCTCGTCCTGAAACCTTACACCCCACAATATCTGTCAAATCTTCAACCACGAGCGCGATATCAGATAAAGTCTCTCTCAGAAGCCGTTCTCGTAAATGCCGGGACGTCACGAATTTTCCTTCTTTACCCGCAAACGGAGAATCGTTGGGAATAAAATTCATCGAAATGGTCGGCGGATCCATAACCATCGGTGCAAGGGGAATGGGATTAATAGGGTCAGTCAGCGTTTCTCCAACCGTTATATCCTCCATACCTGCAACAGCCACTATCTCACCGACGCCGGCAACTTCGGTTTCCTTTTTCTCACTGCCCTCAAAGCGATATATTTTCGATATTCGTGCCGGAGCAATAGATCCATCTCTCCGGGCGACCACCACGTTTTTATTGATATTGAGACTGCCGGAAGTTATTTTCCCCGTCGCTAACCTGCCTAAAAACGATGAATAACTGATCGTAC
>JBELAT010000114.1:0-7228 GCA_049508565.1 Endomicrobiales bacterium
GACATTTACCTTACATAAGGCCGACAAATTCGGGATCGGCCATCACTAATCAAAGTGAGAGGCATGTAACGTCATGTTGAACAAATTCGTTGCTGTACTCACTATGTTATGTTTTCTGATCTCTTCTGTATTCGCCGGTACGTTGCACGCTATCGCTTCGCCCGTACAGGTCTCGCCAACGGTGACACCACTTCAGACAGAGCCATTTGTTCCCGCAAGTTTCGGTACAGTAACGGCCGAGAAATATTTCGGCAGCAAACAAGTCGTCATCAATATTCAGGATCTCCACTGTCATCCCGAGTTGCAGATGAACGTGAGCAGGATCATTGAGTCGTTGGACAAGAAGTATCATCTGGCGAATGTTTTTGTCGAAGGCGGTTACGGCACGGTTGATACTTCCCCCCTGTGCAGGATCGCCGATACTGACATGAAAATGACGATCATTCGGGGACTCTTGGAACAGGGGAAACTAACCGGAAGCGAATACTATTCGATAACCGCAAACCGGCCCGATCTTCTCAAGGGTATCGAAGACCCGGCGCTTCACAAGAGTAATATTATTCGCCTGGGACAGATACTTGAACGGAAGGAACGTTTCGAAAAGACACTGGTTCAACTTTCATCTGACCTCGAACGCATGAAAGCGAAATACTTCAATGCGCGAAACAGGAAACTCGAGAATATCATCCAGAAATATCGGAAAGGAGATATCGATCCTGTCAAGTACTATGCTTTGCTTAATAAATATGTCGATGCGATCCATCGTAATCCCGAGAACTTTAACAGTCTTTCCTCCCTTGACATGCGCGATTATCCTTCCATAACCGCTTACATCGATGCATTGCACTCCGTCAAGCTGCTCGACAACCGTCAGATCCCGAACGATCTTCAACATTTCGTCACCTTAATTAAATCGAACGTATCATACCGCGAGTATGCCACCTTGAGGGAAAAGACGCGCAATTTCACCGATACTGACGTTCTGTGTGATTCCCTCGCTCAGATCTCGCAGGCTCATTCATTGCCCATCCCTTCTGCTCTTGCGTCGCTGGTCACGTACAATGAAATAAAAAAGCGCGTTAACCCCCTTCAACTGGTCGAAGAAGAACGCAAGCTGGTTTCTGAGATTCGTGTAAGTCTTTCCGGCGATGTCAGTGAGATGGAAGTTTCCTTTCTGGCCGACTTTTTTTCCTGCTTCAAGGATTACCTCCTAAACAAGTTGTCGGTCAACGATTACGTTTTTTTCAGCGAAAAGTTTAATGCGTTCCAGCTCACGTGGGGGAAATATACCTACAAGAATCATATCGGCGACCTTGCAGCCGATTTCCCTCTCCTTGACGCCTATTACCGCGTGAACATGCAGAGGAATGATTCTTTCATTAATACCATTTTCCCCGCACTGCTCTGCTCCAACACGGAGCCGTCGCCTATATCAGTTGCCGATGAGGATACTGCGATACGGGAGACGCTGAGCAATGGAGGTCAACCTATTATTATCGTCGCCGGCGGTTTCCATACAGAGGGGCTTACAAAACTGTTGGAGAAACGAAAAATATCCTATCTTACCATAACCCCTATAGTTACCGACAATACCCGCTCTTCGGACAAGGCCTATGCTGAATTCGCCCGGGAACAGGCACACATTCTCTCAAACGCCCTCGCGCTCGGCAGTGCTCTACAATCGCCGAAGCTATCAATCTTTATGGGTGAAGCGATAGAATACATATTAAAACAAAATAACATTGAACTTACCGATAAATATCTTGCCAGGATACAAAGCGTATTTCATGATGCCCTGGGATCCGAACCGGGCATAGTCGTGACGAAACGCTTGGGGAGTGGAAAAATCTCACAAGCTGTGCTCACACTAGAGAACGGGGTGCAGCTCACTCTGCAAGGAACCGATAAAGGACTCATCCGCGGTGTTTCTTTTGATTTTTCGAATCTCATGTCAAAAACATCCGCACCAATTATACATGTATCGATCGGTGAACTTTTCAAAACACTTAAGCTTGAAACGAAACTATCCCAGGACATTCTTGGCTCAATAGTTGTTTTACCGCTCGATGGTTACAATTTATTGAAGTGGTTCATGGTTTTTTCCGAAAGCAATAATATTGACATGTCAGACATGGGAGACGGCTTGTTACCGAAAATCGCCAGAAACCCTCTTTTTGCCGATACAATAGACGGGTTGCGGTCGGAAGACGTCGCCAACTGGCCCGAATGGGCCCAGATTATTATCGACGAACACGCGCGGCGTATAAAAAGTCTCGAAGAAACGGTCCGGCGTAGCCAGCTTCTGAAGATATTCCTTTCTGCCGATATACTCGGCATCGCATCCACATTTGGATCACCGTTAATCATTCCCTCTAACGGTCCCGCCAGTTCGAAACGAGGTATTCTTGCAACGCTCTTTAAATTTGTTTTCGAGAAGCATACCACGACCCGTGTAGGGCGGGAGGAATCAACCGGCGAGCTGGAACATCGCTCCCCCATGGGTGCTATCTTTAGAGAAATGATCGCTGTCTCATTCAAGAACCTCGGTTCATTCCGCTTACAACGCTATGCAACATCATCGCAACCGAAGGTCACAGTTTCATCAAGAACTAACACGGTTCGAAGTTTGATATCGGTACTGGACGACGCAAAATTTAGAGGAGTACGTCATATAGTTTTGGAAAGCGACAGGATATTATTGGATCCTGACACTCTTAGAAATAGGAAGCGCGAACGAATTTTGGAAGAATCGCCTCTGGATTTTCTCGTTCCCGGCATTCTAGAGTTTATCAAGGAAGCAAAAGCAAGAAATATACAACTGAGCATTGTATCCGCGTCCGATGAGTCGCGCAAGAAAATTTTCGATAAATTGGCGTTAACCAACTATTTCAATAACATATATTTCGAAGGGAATGACTCAAGAAAAATTGACCGTATTGTCTCCCTCATTAATGAAAACTCCCACTCTAACGGCGATATAGCGTATATGGATCATGCGGTTGATGTCATACGTAGGCTTAAGGGTAGGTTAGAAGAAAAAGCTATTCTCGTTGGCGTTCAGGAAACCAAAAGCAGCATCTCTGATTTACAAGCGCAGGCGGATATAATAATTACCGGGATGATGCCGCAGAAGAAAGGCCCGGAGAATACACTAGAAGAGGAAGCACGGCGAAGCGGCATACGTGCTATTGGCAATGTTCCAATTTCACGCGGCGAGGATTTTCAGCGTGAATTTCGCATTCCTGAAAGAATACTGGACGCCGTCAGGCGGGGACAAAACAGTGTTTTAGCGATTGGCGGGCCTACCGGTACGGGGAAATCTACTCTGAGCGGTGCTTTACAGCAAGGTAACGGATACACGCTGCTTCATCTTGCAGCGGACCGTTTCAATTTTTCGCGTGATGCTGCGAGGGGAAGAGATCGCACTGATCCATCAAAACTTTACCCGTACGATCACCAGGACCAGAATATGCTAATAGAAGCCATCGCCAATCTAAAAAATAAAAAAGTGGCGGTGATACCTTTCTGGAACATGGCAAGCGGCCAGCGACTGTATATTGATCCTTCAAGAATTGACCGGTACCGGAGTAAAGAGACGGTGCTTGAGATGCCGGGATACCAGCTGGCCGAGGCAGACCAGGATGACGATATCGTAAACGGGTTGCCGTTAATGACCCAAGAAAGCAAAATATACATAGATAAAGAAACGGGAGAAGTGCTTGAAGGTGCACCCCCTCAGCAAGGAGCTTTGATCGTATTTGACTGGGATATCGCCGGTTCTTTTAACAGTGCGTGGAACCTGTTTGATTACACAATATTTGTTTGGAGTTCGCGGACGGCCCGCCTGCGAGCTATGTTTTTCGCATGGGCGCACAGCGAAAGGTACCCGGGGGAAGATTGGCTTCAATTCTACACAAGAATCATAACTAATTATTTCCACCGGAGGGACATAGCGGCTTTCAGAGGTTTGCGTACCGCGTCGGAGATCGTGATAAGCGAGAATGAAAACAAGATGCTGGAAGAATACGCGTATACAGCGACATGGGGCGAAACAACGGCTGAGCGGACGGTAGCTCGCCGGTTGATCATTGAAAGAGGCCTGTGGAGCGGCCTAGTACCAGTTTCAACCTTTGATCTGTACCGACAGATGGCAGCCGGAAAGATCAAAGGTGTTACTATTCCGGCTATTGAGGTGCGCACAAATACAATGGAACAGATGCGTCATATATTTAAGGAGATGAAGAGTAGAGATATCAAATTAGTGCTGCTTGAACTCCCTTTCAGGGAAAGGGGTTCCGGCGATCAGATGCCGGAGCTGTACCAGACCTTAGCGTACGCGGCGGCGATGCTTGAAGGATACCGGGGACAGATCGCTCTGCAGGCGAATCAATTATGGATGGATACGATCGGTTTCGAATTTCACCCGCAGAGAACTCGAAAATGGTTACACAAAGCCATCAGGGCCGCGGTCACTCACGGCCATTATAGCATCAACCTAGATAATTCAACCCTCTTCCAACCTGCTCCCCGTATTGTCAACCCTGATGATATGGATTATGCAGACGGGGAAGAATTGTATCGCTGGAAAGAAAAACGCAAACACAGTGAAGAGTTCCTTAATACATGGCGAGGTGTTTTAGGCGAAGAAAAGTTCGCCGCCATCCGCGCCAAAGTGAAAGACGCCCTCAACGAAGACGACTTTTACTCGGCAGTTATTGCCGACATATCTCAGAAGTTGTCAGTCGAGCCCAGAAATTCCCCTAAAAGAAAAGACTTCGAAATATTATTAAGAGATATCAAAGCGTTTTCGGCTCGGATCCACGATGGCCGGGAAATCGACAACCTGGTAGATGAACTTCTGGTCAGTCAGGTCCTTAACGCTCAGGAAACTGCGATCAGCACGATATTTATCCGAGGCGTCGAACCGAAAGGAATAACGGTAGCAGTAGGCGGTGAGATAGACCGTTTGAGCACGCTTAACAGCGAACCGGGCGGGTTCGTTGCTTTCATGGAACTCTACAACGCAATGTTACAATTGATGACCGAAAGTATCAAGAGTGGCATATTGAAGAGGGATGAAACGAAATCCCTGTATAAAGTTTTTGACTCATTGACCCCTAAGGATGACATCGACACTCGCAGCAGCGAGGAGATACTCGGGCTCGTCAAGCGGGTCCGAGATAATACGTTCTGGCCAGATTCCATCCTGAGAACTATCAGAAGAAAGGGAGAGATTCCCGGCCTCAGCACACTGGTGGTGAGAACAGACCAGGGCGGTTATGTCGATTTTACTACGATGCCTGCCATGGTGGAGCTAGCTCGGCGCTACGGCATGGTAATTGTGCAGGAACGGGCAGGAAATGAACCGATTGAAAAGTATTCCGAAAGCGGCGTTGGTGAACTGCATTTGTCCAAGGCATATGCCCAAGCAGCCTACGATGAACTCAAGAGCTTGCCAAAAGGCTCTGAAGGTCATACGCTGGCCGACAGAATCGAGTTCGATGCTCTTGAAAGAACAACTTCGATCCAAACACCAGATGGGGTTTCGCTTTATGAAGGTATAGCGAGGAAAGTGGTGGAACTTCAAGATTTTATTAGTGCTCTGCAGTTCGAGTCGCCTGGTTTTCTTAGTTTTCACTCAGATATATGGACAGCAATAAACGATATATTCAATCATTTGGTTTCAGATACTTTTGATAGTCTCTTTGGGCCGAGTCCTGAAACACGCCCAGAACCGATCGAGAGTGCACCAGCCGGGGCTCTTACGCTTTATAAAGATCTTATTAAAACACCGCGAGCGGCAACAACCGAGGCTCTTGCACTTGATAAAGATCCATCGGTTATTAAAGCATTGCGAGCAGCAACAGCCTGGCTTCCGCAGATTGCCGGGAAAAAAAGCGTTGAACAAAAGCGCAAAGCGCTGGGCGAGTCCTTCCTGAGTTATCTCCGGACTTTGCAACACGAACGCTTTTACAAATCTCGCATTGAAGAGTATGTTGCGATATGGATAAAAACAATTAATCCGCCGGGAGCTTTTTTTAGACAGGTCGAGTTCAGACGAGGACCACTAAGCCATAGTAGTT
This sequence comes from Endomicrobiales bacterium, assembly GCA_049508565.1. GTDB lineage: Bacteria > Elusimicrobiota > Endomicrobiia > Endomicrobiales > CAIRNS01 > CAIRNS01. The sequence continues at coordinate 6,084 of JBELAT010000114.1, forward strand.
ATGGTTACAATTATCTGCTAGAAATCGACGGATTCACGTTGAGGTACTTTGTGGATGATATCAGTTCTACCGTTACCTGGCTCAATCGGAGTTCGACAATCGGTCCTAATTCCACTGATGTTGATGAGCCACGCCCACCAGCGAGCCCAGCGCCGTGGGTTCCTGAGGTGGGGCAGGCGATCGCGCTACAGTCGCCTGAAGATAAGGGTACTCCGGAAGGATTACGCGGGAGAACAGGTAAAGCACTGAGAAGAGCTTTACGTCGTGCCTTCCGAGGTACCGGCAGCGGATTTTTGAACGCGATGGAGTTAACTCTTGCTATCAGCGCCCTGGGGGTTATATCTTTGAGCGAGGAAATCGGTGGTCGCAAATCCAAGTCGGTGCCTCCTGAAGTACATGATGAACCGGTACAGAGAGACCAATCACCTGAAGAGGATCCATATCAAACCGCTTTACAGGCGTCAATGGCATATCTCCCGAAAATAACCGCGTCGGCCGGCGAGATCAGCGACAACGAGAGACGGGCCGCTGTCAGGGATTCCTTCATCACCTTTGTACAAACTATGCTTGACGCAGGCACACATAGGGTTAACTTCAATCCCAGTGCGGGTAAATCCCTGGTAGATGAATGGATGGCAGCCATGATGAAAGCTGCTTATGCGGGAGGGGCTGGAGTCTTGCAACTCTCTTATAAGGAAATCTACAGTACTATTACTGATGATAATTTAATTGCAGAGTATTATGTACTGGAAATAAACAAATTCCCCCTCGTATTTGTCATTGAAGGAGAGAAAATCAAGTTTATTAAAACCAGCCCGAAAAAAACGCTGCGCATTCTCCAAGGCAAACACAGTGAGCTTACACTACAAAATGAGCCTTACATTTATAAGATAAGTTTGAATCCGGATCTCTTTTTCAAAGATTTACCGAAAGAACGGCAGAAAATAGATTATGGGGATGAGACGAGTTCACGCTATAAACCGAAGACACGCCACATAGTATTGGGCAGCGATGAAATTCTGTTGGATGTCACTACTCTCACAAATCCAGAGCGGAACCGGATACTGGAGCAATCGCCTGTAGATTTTCTTGTTCCAGGAGTTATAGAGTTTATCAAGGAAGCACGATCTAGAAACATTACCTTA
>JBELAT010000115.1:0-7777 GCA_049508565.1 Endomicrobiales bacterium
TCTTGAACGAAAGCATCGATGAACACCGTGGACGTTTTGGTGCTGAACCTGAAGTGATGATAACCGACAAAATATATGGGACGCGGGAGAACCGCGCACTGCTAACGGAAAAAGGGATACGAGCGAGTGTTATCGCACTGGGGCGTAAGTGCGAGATGTCTAAGGCACAGGAAAAATGGGTCAAGCAAAAACAGAGAAAACGCAACCGGATTGAGGGTGCAATCGGTAATTCTAAAACAACATATGGTTTAGAGCGGTTACGGTATAAAGTTCCTGGCGGCGAAGAGATAAATATTCGACTGGGACTGGTTGCAATGAATTTATCCACAATGCTTGCGAAGATTTAAGGGATTATCCACCAGATTTACAGGGAAAATTAAAACGCAAGACTCGTGGCTGCCGGGATTTTTTCTAATCACATCGAAAAAATCATTTTTCAGCAGCCCCTAAATAACTTACAAATCAAGTACCCCGGACTTACGTCCGGTGTTTGGAAGGCAAATTGCAGGCTTTGCCTGTCCGCCTTCGGCGGAACCCGATACACCCCCGGTCTTATGACCGCGGATCTTTCAAGGTTTGATTAGAAATTTCCTGCCCTTTAATAATACATATAAAAGTATTCTTATTGAAAAACTTGATAACACCTCAAATATTATAATTAAAGGTATATTCCTTATAGCTCTTGTACAAAGTGTTTCCGGTTGTACAAAGTGTTTCCGGTACGATGGTACTATTTCTCTTTAATGTAAAGGCGTGGCTTTTGTGGGGTGTGATTATGTTCGTTCTTGCTGCTGTTCCAGTGCTCAGTATAGGAATAATCTTAATACCTGCAGGACTCATTAGGATGTTGAGCGGCAGCTTGTGGCAAGGTATTGTAATTATTTCTTTAAGTCTGCTCATTATTGCAGTAACTGAGGGCATGCTTAGACCGAGACTTGTAGGAAAATTCATTGGTATTCATGATGCTGTGGTTTTTATTTCAATGATAGGTGGATTGGTTACGCTAGGGCCAAGCGGGTTTATCATCGGACCACTGATTGCAGCAGTGCTGAGCGCTCTTCTTGATATTGTGGAGATGGAGAACAACAAAACCTCATAAGGTGAATATATTTAGAAGATGCGCGTACGGCAGAATGTGAATGTGACTAAATGGATTATGGAACCCGCGATGGTGCAACATCCATCAGAGCTCGCCATTTCAAATCGCAATAAGGGACGTTATCGATACCATTATAGTTATTGATATTGTGCTGGACCAAAACTGTTGTACTGGAGGAAGTATGCTTTGGACTATTGCAGTTGTGCTTATCATCTTATGGGCATTGGGGATGATAAGTTCTTACACCATGGGTGGATTTATTCATTTTTTACTGGTGGTAGCGGTGGTATTGGTCCTTGTTCGTGTTATTCAAGGAAGACGGCCAATGTAAACAAAAATAGATCCATTTGCCAAGAACTATTTTATGGCAACCACTTTTTTCATGTCATTTCAGAATCTTTTTTTTAAAACGCGGAAAAGGGTTTCGCAAAACTCATTTTCGCTTTTCCGAGACTCCGATGGCTATCGTTGTTTCCCGGTTATCCTGTCTGTTTCTTTGTCTGGTTGTTACCAGTGCTCCCGTAAACTTAATCATCTCTTCCATGACCTCTCCTGCGACTTTTCTCCTCTAGTGTGTCATAATACATTTTTCTTTTGGCAAGACATTCTTTTACCCGACTGTCATCACCCTCAATCTTTACGCGTACCAGAGTATATGCGCGTGAACTCCGCACCATAAAAAGTTATCATTGCAGAATATGTAATCCAGATCATAACTAAAATGATCGAACCGGCCGCACCGTATGCGGTGGCTGGATTTGCCTTCTCAAAATATAATCCAAGAAAAAATCTGCCTATCTCAAACAAAATTGCGGTCACGAGAGAACCGATCCATACCTGGCGCCAGATAATTTTAGCGTCGGGAACAAATTTAAAAAGAACGGCGAAAAATACAGTTAAAACGATAAAGGACAGCACGTTGTTAGCCATGCGTAAAATGATAAAAAATGACTGTGAGAAATGGTTTGCCAGCCACGTGCCGAATGCCCCCAGTAGAGCCGATACAAGCAGTGACATAACAAGTATAATAGCAACAGCAACTATCAAGCCGAAAGAAAAGATTCGCACTTTGATTACATGCCAGATGCCTGTTCCTGCTTTTCTTTCCGATATTTCCCAAATCGTATTGAAAGAACTCTGCAGCTGAGAAAAAACCCCTGTCGCACCGATAAAAATAGTGATAATACCGATTATTGTTGGCCAAAATGAATTCTTACTTTGACTCATTTTGACAATCATTACATGAATTTGCTCTGCGGTGTTTGCGTCCAGAGTGGATTGGATCTGTCTCGTTACCTGGTTAATCACCGCGGGACGACCAAAAAAGTATCCGGCAAGCGATATTATAATCACCAACAGCCCCGGGAGTGAAAAGATAGCATAATAGGCGATAACCGCACTTTCGCGAAAGGGATCTTTTGACACCCATTTTTTAAAAGCGATTTTTGAAACTTTAATTAAATTGCTGAGTAATGTAATCACACGCATCTCATTGTGAACGAAAAATTATTTTCCGTATGTTGATTTTATCGCGCATTTTTAACTGAATTTATACTTATTTCATTATCGAGGCGAGGGACAAACGCTTGGATGAAGGCACTTTGCGAGATCACTAACTAAATCAACCGTCACAGAAATCTGACAAAGATCCATTTTATTTTACTTTCAGGACAACGGCGCCTGACGTTTGCCTGGCCTCTATTGCTGCATGAGCCTTTGCTGCTTCGGCGAACGGATATACATTCCACAGCGGCGGCTTGATTATCCCCTTGGCGACTGCCGCAAGCACATCCCCAGCACGGTCGTGATATTCATCCTGATCGGCAATATAGTGAAATATCGATGGACACGTCAGATAGAGTGACCCTTTCCTATTAAGCGTGTCTAGTTCGAACGGATCCGGTGCTCCGGAGGAATCGCCAAATAATACAAATGTCCCGCGTTTCCTAAGGCTGTTCAGGGAAGTCTCGAACGTATCACGGCCAATTGAGTCGTAGACAACATCCGCCTTCTTCCCATCGGTTATTCTTGAAACTTCAGCGGCAATGTCCACCTCGCCCCAGACGAGGACGTCGGTACATCCTGCAGCCCGGGCAACCTCACTTTGATTTTTGGAAACCACTCCGATTACACGCGCGCCGAGAAATTTTGCCCAGCCTGCCATGATCTGGCCAACGCCGCCGGCGGCTCCGTAAACAAGCATACGGGTTTCTTTGCCCACACGGTAGGTGCTCTTGATCAAATATTGTGCGGTTATTCCTTTAAAGAGTACCGCAGCCGCTTCAACGTCAGAGATATTGTCCGGCAACCTGACGAGCCGGTTCGCGGGATACAAGCGTCCGCTTGTGTACGCGCTGGGGGTACCGCCTGCATACGCAACGCGATCGCCCACCCTAACTTCGGTCACTCCATGCCCAACTGCAGTCACCTGGCCTGCTGCCTCATATCCAAGACCGGAAGGCAAAGGGGTCGGCATAACACCATTGCGCTGCTCAATATCGAGATAATTAACACCGATGGCTGTCTGATCGACCCAAACTTCGCCGTTCCCAGGTATCTGTTTAACTACCTTTTCGAACGTCAGAACCTCCGGGCCTCCAGCACGAAATATCATAACTTTTGATACTGAATTAATCATTCGATTTCTTTCTTTACATAGTGATGAAGATATTCAATCAATAAGAAGGGTTTGTTCTTACAGTAAATTCTTCGCTGCACGTCAATAGAATTCTATCAGCAATTTTATGGCTCTTACCACCCTTTTGGTTTTAGTATAGTTAACCCCGCAGGGGACTTCAATGACAAAAACCTACCTGCTGCTGACGATACTCTCCATCACTCGGTTGTACGATAAAAATACAGTACATGGTATAAGATAGACGTTACACAACTTCGACTGAAATTTCATTGCGATGTTAGAACGATTGACCAAAAGGAAAAATGAGCAGTCCGACTAGAAGCAGAGTTTTATTTATTGACAAATAGAAATGATATTGCCAAACCATTTGATCGTGATGCGAACAAAATGTTTATGGTTTCAAAAGGACTTTGAGATGTTTCGCCTCTCGCACCGGACAAGCACATTTTTTAGGAGGATTGATTTTCAATACCTGCTAAAGGCTATTGCCGAAGAATTGGGAGATCACAACATCCCCGGTTTAAACAGGGTGCGCCGGCTAACGGCCCTGCCTGAAAGAGTGAAAACTCCGTCACCCGTGTAATGCAGCGTCTTTGGGTATTTCGGCGTAACAGCGACATGCGCGTGCACCACTTCGAAAATGAAGAAATTGTATTTGTCGATAAGCGTATCGTCATATATCCGGCACTCGAAGTTCGCATGACACTCCCGTAACAGGGGCGCCTTGACTTTACAAGCATTGCCAGGCGTCAGCGCAAATTCCTTGAATTTGTTTACATCTGCTCCGGAACTGTTGCCGACCCTGACGACGGTATCGATCATCGCAGCGGTTGGAAGGTTGATAACATTTACGGATCAGATCGAAGCTATAATTGCTTCCAGCGATCACACACCCGACCAGTGAAGGAGTAAACTCCATTACGGTGTGCCAGCCCATCGTCATGACGTTCATTTTATCCTTCCACTTTGATGAAACCAATACGATCGGACCGGGCTCCAGATATCGGCGGATCTCACTAGGAGGAAAATCGTCTTTTTTCGGATATATCATCATAAACGTTCCTCACTCCCTACCCTATCGGGGCAAAAAAAGAAGGAGTGTTGTCGTAGTAACTTTAGCAACACGAGTTGCCTCAATCCTTACGTTACTATGTTGTCACTCCTTAGCTATAAAATAGCTAAACTGGTAAAGCTTTTCAATGATCGAAATCCGAAGATTCCTGATTTTTTTCCGGCCTCGTTTTGGTTTTATTGCCTTTCGGAACGGATAATGACAATGATCTGCCATACACCCAATAGGCCGGCAACAATGAAACCGATCATGCCGATGACGGACAGTCCCGCGATCCGAGGCCTGACGTTGCTTAGGATAATGATAGATGATCCGATGACAAGCGCAGCGATGAGCAGACTGAGGGCAATGCGGTTTGTTGCCTTTTCTATATGGAAGGTTAACGGCTCAAGCCCGCGGTGTTCAAATTCAACTTTCAAAGAACCGTGTTTAAGCTTATCAAGTATCGCCGAGAGATCCCGTGGCAGATCTCGGGTAAACCTCGCAAGCGCGACGGTAAAAGTGATCAGCTCGGCCGCCATTTTTTGGGGAGAGTACTTCTGGCGCTGAAACGATTTGAGAAAGGGAGCGGCTTCTTCTATCATATTAAAATCCGGGTCGAGCTGCCTTCCGACTCCTTCGATCGTCATGAGAGCCTTACTGAGAAGGAATATGTCCGGCGGCAGACAGATCGAATGGCGGGAGACCATTATGATCATATCCATTATTTTCCGACCGACGTTGATCTCCCGCAGGGGCTTATCATAAAAGTCTTCAACAATATCTTCCAGGTCCATGTCGAGAGCATCGGTGTTTACTGCGCCTGTAGAGACCCCGAGTGACAAAAATCCTTCACGGATGCCCGGGATGTTTCTGTTGACCACGCCGGCCAGGATATCGGCAAGTGATGCTTTCATCGGTCCACTGAGCCGGCCGGTCATGCCGAAATCAAGAAAAACGACACAATGGTCACCCGAAACCAGAAAGTTCCCCGGATGCGGATCGGCATGAAAAAAACCGTACTCAAAAACCTGCTTGAGTATGGCATCCGCGCCGATCTTTGCTACCATCTCGGGGTTAAATATCCGGGTTTTAAGCGCGGCGGTGTCCGACACCTTCACACCGGTTATCTTTTCCATGGTCAATATCTTCCTGCTTGAAAGATCTTGATACACGCGCGGTATACGTACATTTTCATTATCTTTGAACATGGTGCGGAACCGTTCAACGTTGCGTGCCTCAACGGTATAGTCCATTTCCCGGGCGATGGATTGTTTGAACTCATGTACCATCCCGGACGGATTGAAATTCCTGCTTCCTTCAACATATTTCTCTGCCAGATGGGCAAGCTCTTCAAGGATTTCAATATCTGAAGTGATCAAGCCGTCTACTTCCGGACGCAGGACCTTGACGATGACCTCCTCGCCCGTGCTGAGCCGCGCATCGTACACCTGTCCGAGAGAAGCGCTGGCGATAGGCTCGTGAGAGAAATTCAAGAAAGCTTCTTCCACGGGCCTGCCCAGCTCACGGACGATTTCTTTTGTTGCTTCTGCATAAGAAAATGCCGGAACGCGATCCTGAAGTTTCTCAAGTTCACCGGCAATATCTTCACCCACCAGGTCCGGGCGCACACTAAGCAGCTGTCCCAATTTGATAAAAGTTGGCCCCAGCTCCTCGCAAATCTTCCTCACTTTGACCGGGTCAGGCACATTCAACAATCGTTTTTCGTTCACCAGTTTATACGATAGTATTTTTTTAGCAAAAACATTGTGTTCTATATTCAAACGCTCGACAATATTGCCGAACCCGTATTTCAGCAGGACGGTAAAGATCTGTCGCAAACGTTTGACATAGATAATGGTACGCTGAATTTTCACTGTATTCTGGTAATCCGCTTGGGTTTGTTTATTTCCCTTTTAAGCTCTGCCATTTCCGCGCTGAGCTTACTGAGTTCCTTCCGGGTCGGGATATCGAGCTCATGAACACAATCGGCAATCATTCTGCTGATATACGTCTTGATCTCTTGCTTGTTTTTATCACCCTCGTGCACCAGGTTGTCGATCGTCTTCTTGGCCTCACCCTCCCGCACTCTACCATCTTTTATCAATTCCTCTACTACCTCTCCGATCTTCTTGCGTGAAGCTGATATTAGTCCCAATTCAAGGCTTACCACTTTACTCAGCAGGCTGTTCATTGTAATCTCCATGGTTTATTTATTTTCGCCGTTCATTATTCTTAATTCTTTGCGGGCCTGCTCATTCCATAGACGTACCTCGCTTTTCCTCATAAGTGATCCATTTCATGAGATTGACCATTTGATTCATTTACATTTATTATAGTGACTAAATAATAACAATGGAATCATCCCGATCTCTTTATGTATGATCTTTTTCCACTTCATCAAAACAGCGATCAAGACAAACATTTCTTAATCTAACCGCTGCACAGGTATAAAATAAAGAAATAGCTATAAGAGGGAGATATGAAGTTCCTGGGTTTAAAATGAACACTACTTTGGACACCTAAGATTAGAAAACTCACAATGAGAAAAAGAATCAGGCTTATTTAAGATAACAGAAGGATTCCGAGCGGTTAAGCAAGAAACAGGAATACAGGAAAATAGCGGAACAGAATCTCAAGGATAAAAAGATACCCAAGCGGTTTATATCAGATTTCAAGATCAAGATGGAAGTACTGGAAATTCTAAAAAGTGGAAAAGCAATGGAGGCCTACAATGAAACTCGAAGCTAAGATTGGTACTATCAGGATCACCTTTGAAAACGAAGGAGACCTTCTCGAAAAGGCACTTAAACATCAAGAGGCACTGAAATCGCAGGCGGGTCAAATACAGGAACAATGGGATCGGGCGGAAAAAGCGTATAAAGAAAAAATATCCCCGATTCGCAGAAATATTGCGGCATTACAAGAAGCCATATCCGGACTTGCTCACAAGTCGGTCAGTACGACATCTTAACAGAAAAACAAGGCT
>JBELAT010000116.1:0-9906 GCA_049508565.1 Endomicrobiales bacterium
GGGTGCATCCCCGGAGTTGTAAGGCCTAGGCGGCCATTCGTAGCCCTGCCGATTTTGAGTTTTTATAAATCATTTTCGAAACAGCCTGCCTATGGTACCGTTCATTCCAGAACTGCTGATAAGAATTGTCACTTGAAAGAATAGAAGCTTTCAATTTGACGATACCCTTAACGGAAGCGGCATTCCAAAATTTCTCCGATGATTTTATTCTGATATTAAACTGTTTAATGAGGGATTCTACGTGGCAACTGGAAATTGGCAGTCCCATTTTTCTATAGAGCGTATAGTTCATTCTCTGTGCGTTGTTCTTAAAATAGGAACGGATATCGATCAGTTTTTCGATGGTATCTTTTAGTTTTTCTGATGTACAGTCTGAACAATTTTGCATTCTTTCGATATTCTTGTCTAGTCTCCTGATGACCGTCAAAACTTTTCCTTGCCAGATATGGGTAACGAAATCCATATAGGTAGCCCAGCATAACGCTTCGGTGTCGGTGCACAATTTAGCAGCCTCGAATGCATATTCAACTGCATGAACGAAATCAAGTATCGGGATCCATCCTTCGGCTCTAAAATTGTCTTCGTAAATTGACCAAATCTTTCTGTCGCCATCACCCAGAAACGCTTTTCGCCGGGCGGTGTGCAGGTGATGGAGGTGAGCTTTGTGATACAGATCGTGGCCAAATGATTCTGCTTCTATTATGTCAGCAACGACAAACTTCGTAAGGATTTTGGGGATATATGAATCTTTTTCCTGATGGATATCAGCACCGGCGTTTTTTGAATTGAATGTCTCTTCTTGCGAAGGAGGGCTATCCTCTTGCACCCCGTTGTGTGCGTGTCCCTTTAACTTTACAACCATCTGTTTCATCGATTTCTTATCCTGGAATATCTTGGGTAATTGTGGATGCGGATCCTGTGGCGTTTCGTGCGATTGCAATACCTGTAAACACCCGACCTTGGTTTCCGTCCATGATGGATTATGTACACCGGGTCCCTGTAAAGCCTGGCGTATCTGTGTTCTGCCGCCATCAACAGAAATGGAAGCAACCTCTATAGGGATGGCAGGAGCCGGTGCCGCAGTATCTTTATCCCAGTCACTCGATAATTCGCAATCACGAGAGTCAAATTCTTTGGCAATTCTTACGGTAAGTCGTTGAATGTGAGAAGTGGATATATCAACTTCAGCCAAGGTTTTGAGGTTTTCATGGGCAGATTCAAAAGAAGAAGTGCAATGGGCGCCTGCATAGGTTATCTTGCGAAGGAGGTCAGGGCTGTAGTTTTCTTTGAACACTTCCAGCTTTCTTCGGTGAGGGAAAAAAAATCCTCCTGCACTGGGAACAGTAATATCCGTATTCCTGCACGGTGATACTACCACCTTTGGTTTTAATTTCTCTTTTAAATACTTTTGGTTCACCGTTCTTGTCACGATGCAGCGGCGCACAGGCCCCGCATTGACAGAGACTGCTTTCATCAGGATGGTAGTTGTTCTTTGAAACACCGTCAGGATCTTTTTCGAGGTGTTCTGTCAGTATCTTGCACCGGTTTTTATTGACTGCTGTATCAATGAGCTTTTCTCGCTCATCAAAAGTAAGATCAAATGTCTCGGAAGCAAACAGTTTGTCGAGATGTTCCTTGTAATCGTTGAGAAGATCTTCCTTTAGCTTTTCAACATCAGAACTACCTTTCTTGTTGGTCATGCCCCGTTCCTCCCTTTTTTGCGGTGGCAGCCTCTATGAGCAGGCTCTGCTCCAGTGTGTTTGCCGCCGTTATCAATTCTTTATAACACCGTACCGCTTCTGCCCGGTTATATCTGAACTTCTGATACTGCTTTACACGCTTTTCAACTTCCATACGCTCTACGAGTGAATATTTCGTCAGGGGGACATTGCGGGTTTTGCCGTTATGGCTCATGGTCAATAGTGGGGCGGTATGAAGATCACCGCGGGCACATTTGCAGTTCGGGTTTCCGCACTTCTTCTTTTGTATATAAATAGTTCCCTTGGTCATGGTTTTTGCTTTGAGGAGTCTGCTGATATGATAGGACAGCTCACGGGCAAGCTTTTCTACCTGCTGGCGGGTCACGCTGATCAAGCGATTCCTGGATTCCATATGTATGATATGTTACTATATAGCATACAGTTCGTCAATAGGGGGTTTACAAGTCCGGGGATGCACCCAGTGTTTAATAAACCCTTGACAATATATCTTTTAAGATATATAATAATAACAAGAATATGTATAAATTATATTTTTATTCAACACAGCGCGGAGACGTTCCTGCGGCCAAGTTTATCCGGACATTCCCCGATAACATAAGAGGAAAGATTAACAAACTTATCAAACGCCTTGAGGAACATGGGCCTAATCTCCCGAGGCCGTATTCGGACACTTTGCGGGACAAGATAAGAGAGTTAAGAGTCAACTTTGGCAATCTGGACATCCGGTTGCTTTATTTCTTCTCCGGCAGCCATATAATTATTACGCATGGCTTCTGCAAGAAAACACAGAGAACACCTGACTCTGAAATTCATTACGCAATCAATTGTATGAACGATTTTATGAAACGAGGAGTAAATTAACATGAAAAAGCTAAAAAGTAATCATCTTGCATTCAGTGACTTTTTAAAAGAAGAACTTAAAAACCCTGAAATCAAGAAGTCTTACGACGAAGAAGACCTGTATTCGAAAATTGCCGTCCAAATAGGAATTCTTCGAGAGAAACAACATATAACTCAACAGGAATTGGCAAAACGTGCCCACACAACCCAGAATGTTGTTTCTAAAATTGAAAGCGGCAATAGAAATGTTACTCTAAAAAGTATTTTCAGGATTGCATCAGTATTTCATAAAAGAGTTGAATTAAAGATTGTTTAAACTACGCGCGGTTTCCATTGGAACAGTCCATCCCCAACCTCCCCACCCCTCCCTGGTGTCGCGCAGGAGCGAATGACGCGCTCGCTGTATCGCCCCGGCGTCGATCGCGGCTTCAGCTCGCAATCATCAACACCGGCGCGACCCCTTCCCTCCCATCCCCGAGGGAGAGACGTCACAACTCATGCACCGAAGAAGAAAAAACCAAGGTGGTCACAATTTGTGACCACCCAAAACCGTTTAAATATTCAATGAGATTTCAAGATGCCAATTTGGCATCTTGAAAAACAGTGGCTTACAATTTGCTTTGTGTATGTTAAATATGATATAATACAAACAATACAAGCATTGCAAACAATACTATGAAAATAATAGCAATCACTAACCAAAAGGGCGGGACAGGAAAAACAGCCACTGCAATGAATCTTGGGGCCGCCCTGGCAAGCCTCGGTAAAAAAATCCTCCTCATCGATATTGACCCTCAAAGCAATCTTACTTATTCTTTCGGCATTTCCCCACAGAAGGGCACGCTTGCTGACGTATTGCAAACATCACAAACATTACAATCAATACTTGTAGAAAAGGAAGGATTGTTTATCGCTCCCTCGACAACTAAGCTTGCTGACGTTGAGGTGTCGCTAGTAAATAAAATTGGCCGCGAACGTTTTCTTAAAGATAAAATTAAGGATCTCAAGGGCTTTGACTATGTTTTTATAGATTGCCCCCCCTCATTATCAGTATTAACGATAAACGCTTTAAACGTGGCCGACGAAATACTCATACCTGTTCAGATGGAAATATTAAGTTTGCAGGGACTTTCGCTTCTTATGAACACGATTAAGGAAGTCCGCCAGATACTTAACAAAGGATTAAAAATAAACGGAATTATCCCCTTTATGTATGATGCTCGTAGAAAATTGTCAGAAGAAGTCCTGGCACAAATCAAAACAAACCTGAAAGAAGAGTATGTCTATCACACATACGTGCGCGAATGTGTGAAGATCGCGGAATCCCCCTCATTTGCTCAAAGTGTCCTAAAATATGCCCCTCAGTCGCACGGCGGGGAAGATTTTATAAATCTTGCAAAAGAATTCCTAAAAAGGAGTAAATAAATGCCCATAGGCCAAAATGCCCCTGTAATGGATAAACTTATTAAAATCACAGTTCCTGCGGAAAATATCACAATAAAGAGAGCACCACTTAAAAGTAAAACAAGTATTACAAACAATACAAGCAAAACACACAAAACAAGCACTTCAATAACTTCCCCCACAAAAACACCCGCCGAAAACAACTCTCCCAAAAAAACAGCAACAGAAAACACCGTAAAAATGACTTTCTATGTAAAGCATGATATTCTTAATAAGCTTTATAATTATGCCTATTGGGATCGCCATACGGTTACAGAAGCCTTTAATACCGTCATGGTCGATGGATTAAAGGGGAAAAACACCAGCCAAAAGAAGTAATACAAACATTACAAACAATATAATTAACACTTACTTAAGGAATAAGAGCAATGTGCTAAAAGCGCCTGAGCTTTAGGAATATTTTAAGGAGAGAGCAAATATGAAAATACTTGCTAGTGGCAAAAAGAACGGCCGCACATTCATTTGTGGGCGCGGAACGTATGAGGAAGTTAAATCCTTAAACATAGAAAAAGATTTTAACGCCGCCCTAGATATACTTTTTCATATAAGAAAAATGCATAATTATGCCTTCGGTGGGAACGCGGGATATAAGGTAGAGAGGAACATTTATGGAAAAAGAAAAGCAGTCTGAAAAAGATTACGCTGAGCTTATTAAGGTTTTAAATAAGCATAAGGTTGAATACTTGATAGTAGGGGCATATGCTGTTATGTACCATACAAACATACCGAGATTTACACAAGACATTGATTTATGGATCAATGAAACTAAAGATAATGCAAAAAGATGTTCAGAAGCTATAAAAGAATTCTCCGGGTTGAATATTTCTCCTGAATCGTTATTGAAAAAAGGGGAAATTAATTATTTAGGAGTCGAACCTAACAGAATTGACTTCTTTAACGCTCAAGGAGAACTTAGTTTTGATAATTCCTTTCAGAATAAGACAATTGGAAAATTTAGAGACACTAATACATTTTACGTAAAAATAGAAGATCTTATTGCAGCAAAAAAATATCACTTATCAATGGGTGATAGAAACTTATTAAAATCCGAAAAAGATTTAAAAGATATTAAAAGGCTGGAAGCCGTGAAAAAGAAAGCGTAGTAAAATATATTTCGCGATCTGTGTAAAAAGGCGAACTTTTAGATTTTAAGGAGAGTATGGGATGAAAGGTCAGTGGATTGGTGTGTATGGTGGCGATCAGACGGGGAAGATTATTATTAATATCGAAGATCTCGGTGATCATTTTCAATGCGTTGCTATTACTCATCCAGATGATGACAAACTGCCCGCTTCGGCTACCTTTTTTGAAACAACTAATAAAGATCCGAAAATATCATCTAATGCTTCGATAGCAGCTATTAATCCCTTCAATAATAATATTATGGCAAGTCCAATAGAATTTCAAAAAATATATCCAGGTTTTAATAATTCCACAAAGGCTATCATCACAGGCCAATATGAAGATAATGAATTATCTCTAAATGCAAAAACAGATATTGGAGTAAATCTTAACTGCCATATAAAGCGTAAACCTTTTTCAATATTCTCTGAGGTTCCGGTGAAAGGAATGACTTGGGGAGAATTTAAAATACATTTTAATACAAATTCTCAAACAAAATGCCTTTTTCGGGGACAAGAAGCGCCATGGAAATTAAGGACTGCATTTCACCGTCGAGGGCGTTATAATCTTTACCGCTTTATGAATAACGATATTCCTATTCTCCACCGACGCTTGACTGCAAATACTAAGCATCTGTTTAATTTAACGAATCCGGAAGAAAATGGTGCATTTTACAATCTAGCTCAACACCATGGATACCCTACGCCTCTCCTGGATTGGACCTATTCACCTTATGTAGCTGCTTTTTTTGCATTTTGGAAAATACGCAAAGGATTATCTGATTATAACTGGGCCGTCAGAATTTACAGATTTGACCAGGAAAAGTGGAAGAATGATTTTAATCAATTAGTAACATTAAATGCCACAAAACCGCATCTTTCTACCCTTGATTGTTTAGCTATTGAAAATGACCGCTTAGTTCCGCAACAGGCTACAACAACTATGACAAACATAGATGATATCGAAGCATATATTAAGACACGCGAAGACGAAAAGAGATATACCTATCTTTCGGCAATTGATATTCCTGCAGGTGAAAGAAATGAAGTAATGAAAGAGCTGGCGTTTATGGGAATAACTGCCGGTTCTTTGTTCCCTGATTTGGATGGTGCTTGTGCAGAGCTTCGAGAAGCTCTTTTTGATCAATGACAGAATATGGGTAAGGTCATAAATTTAATTTCGCCTTCCGCGTAAAAAGGCGAACTTTCCCAAGATCTGAAAATTGACTTTCGACGGATGGTTTACTAAAATATAAGAACATTATTCGCAATTTAAAAATAAAGCGAACTTTCATGGATAATATTATAATCTATTTACAATGAAGATATTAACTTTTATTTTTGCTGCAATATCTGCAATAATTGGGTGTGTTGCATTTGTTTATAATATACGTATCCAAAGAAACAATAGTATCAGTAGGATAGTGGACACATATATTCAAAATTTGAGCGATCCTCTTAATCGAGAGGAGGGCATATCTGGTTTAATCAGGGCAGGAATTTGTGAAGTGAATTCAAAAAATAGTTTTTGGCAAATCATACATAAAATAGAGACGCGAACAAGAAATATACTCACTCCTGCCTTAACTAACCAATACATTATTACTTTGAAAAAATTACATAAACCCACGAGACCATTTATATTGTTTCAGACTAATAAATACGATAGCATTATTAAATGTATCGAGGCGGCTGCAAAGGAAGAAAATGTATCAATATAAACGCGAGCCCTTAACCAACGATGAAGCCGATCGGCTTGCCAACGCTTGCGAAACCGTTACTGAAAAAATAGCCATATTTACGTTGCTTGACACTGGTTTGCGTGTCTCCGAATTAGCGACTCTGAAAAAGGATAACTTGCTTTGGCAGGACCACCGCCTAGTGGTTTACGGTAAGGGTGGACCTTACGGCAAAAAGACAAAAAGAAGGATCGTTCCTTTGACCGAAAGAGCCTATAGCGTGCTCAGTAACTTCTTTTCACTCCAGGATAAAATAGACCTTCGCCATAACCTGCATTAAACGCGGAATCAGTACCCGCTCTCTCCAGCAGTTTCTCGGCCATGACCGCCTTATGACGACGGAAATATATCTGAACATGAGTCCGGAAGATGCTTGCCGTGAGTTCATGAAGAAATTCTAAGAAAAGTAAGACAAGGCTATAAAGATAGCAGTAACCTAGTGGAGAAAGGAAAAGATGAAAGGCAATTCGCCGGATCAGGCGGTTTTTGACGAACTAAAAAGGTTTTCAAAGTCCTTAACAACTAAGTTTTCCTCAAGAACAGCAGGGCAACCTGAAGCACAATTGAAATCTCCCATCGAGCAATTGTTCGGCGCCTACGCTGCCACTATTTCCCGCGCCATTGTTCTAAAAGATGAATCTTCTATTGAGCGTCTTGGGCGACCGGACTACGCCGTTGAAAGCAATGACCTGCTTATCGGATATATCGAACTCAAGGACCCGGAAAAGGGCGCTAATCCGGAGAAATATAAGGGGCATGATGCTGCACAATGGGAACGCTTCAAAAATATACCCAATATCCTTTATACCAGTGCGAATGAATGGGCTTTGTATCAGAACGGACAACTTACAGACAAAATAGTTCGATTCGATGGAGATGTCTGTACGGATGGCGAGAATGCAGTCACTGAACAAAATGCGAAAGCCCTTTTTGCGTTATTTGCTGCCTTCACGTCTTGGTCACCTATCGTTCCAGTGAAACCAAAAGAACTTGCGGCCTATCTTGCCCCTTTTTGTCGTCTTATCCGCGAAGATGTTGTTGATGCCCTCAAGGATAATGACTCATTAATGCATTCCCTTAAGGCGGAAATCCAAAATCTATTGTTTCCTGATGCAGATAACTTTCGTTTTGCAGATGCTTATGCGCAAACGGTCACTTTTGCCCTCTTACTGGCACACCTTGAGCAAGCTGACGTGCTGGATCTGCGAAATGCCTATGATACTCTTGAAAAACATCATACTCTTTTATCTCGCTCACTTGAATTTCTGACTGACAAATCAGCGCGGAAAGAAATCAGCACATCTCTTTCTCTTTTGCAGCGCGTCATACATGCTACCCCGTGTGAAGCACTGACAGCAACGAAAGAAACCGCTGATCCGTGGCTTTTTTTCTATGAGGAATTCCTTGAGGCGTATGACCCTGAACTACGGAAAAAGGCAGGTGTTTATTATACACCGCTTGAGGTTGTCCAATGCCAGGTACGATTAATCGATGAACTTTTGCAAAAGCAATTGGGAAAAGAAATGGGTTTTGTTGAGGCAGGAGTCGCAACACTGGATCCGGCGGTCGGAACCGGGACATACTTGCTTGCAATCATTGAACATGCTCTAAGTCGTGTAGAAAAGGAAGAAGGAGTCGGGGCCGTAAAAGGCGGAGCCCGTTCACTTATTCATAATCTTCACGGGTTCGAGTGGATGGTGGGCCCGTATGCAGTAGCACAATTGAGGTTCTCCCAAGCTCTTACTCGGTATAAAGTCGCGCTGCCGGACACCGGCACCGGGATTTACTTAACCAATACACTTGAATCACCACATGTAAAACCACCGGCGCCACCGCTTTTTCATAAACCTATTGCTCAAGAACACGAGCGTGCGCTTAAGGTAAAAGACTCACAACATGTGTTAGTGTGTCTCGGCAATCCACCTTATGGCCGCCATGAATCGGCTGCAAAAGATGGGAGCAACAAGGAAACCACGGGTGGGTGGGTTCGTTATGGTGAAGAATCTGAAACACCGATTTTAGAAAGTTTTATTCAACCCACACGCGATGCTGGGCATGGCGTTCATCTGAAGAATATTTATAATCTTTATGTTTATTTTATTCGCTGGGCGCTCTGGAAAGTATTTGAACATAAAACTGCCGTGGGCCCAGGAATTGTTTCATTTATAACCGCTTCAAGCTATATTGACGGCGACGCATTTTCGGGCATGCGCGAACACCTGCGACGGATTTGCGATCATATTGATGTGATTGATTTAGGCGGCGAAGGTCGTGGAACAAGAAAAGATGAAAATGTCTTTGCCATTCAAACACCAGTGGCAATTTTTATTGCATGGCGGAAGAAATTAAAGAGTCCGGATACTCCGGCCGTTGTCAGATATACAAAGATTGAAGGAACAAGGGAAGAAAAGCTGGATATACTCGGAAAAATAAAGTCTGAGAATGGGTTGAAATGGGAAAAGGCATCAGAGGGCTGGTTGACCCCTTTTAGGCCGATTGCCAGAGGAGAGTTCGCTACTTGGCCGATAATAAATGATATTTTCCCATGGCAAAATGGTGGCACAATGGCTGGTCGTACTTGGATTATTGCACCTTCGAAAGAATTGTTAAAACGAAGACTCTCCGCATTTGAAAAGTCTGTAGATAAAATCGCTGCATTTAAAAATTCACCAACTGGAAGAAAATATGACGATAAGTTATCAAAATTAACGCGAACTAATGGAGATTTGCTACCTCTTGCACAGGTAAAATCATTTGATGATATTTATGTCCAGACTTATGTACAGCCATATTCATACCGTTCTTTTGACAGACAGTTTATAATAGGAGATATACGTTTTCTTGATCGTGCTGGCCCTTCATTATGGTATGCCCATGGCGATAAGCAAATATATCTTGCGGGTTTGTTAACCAAACCACTAGGAGATGGCCCAGCCCTTACAGCGTGTGCTGAGATCCCAGATAAAGATTTTTTCTCAAATCGTGGAGCAAAAGATGTAATTCCCTTGTTTCTTGACGATC
>JBELAT010000117.1:0-7046 GCA_049508565.1 Endomicrobiales bacterium
CGCCTGGATATCGTCGGCTTTTTTAAGGATTTCATGGATGCTCAGCGGAACGTTCCAGAACTCGCTTAACAATTTTTTAAAAAGGGTAGGTTCAATCCGTTTGCGGCGATTGGCTAAATCAAGACCGAGCAAATACATGACCGTCAACTGTCCGGTAAAAGCTTTCGTTGATGCAACGCCGATCTCCGGACCGCAATGGGTGTAAAGGACATAGTCCGCTTCCCGGCTGATGGTCGAACCCACGGCATTGCATATACCTACCGTTGGTGATTTCATCTGTTTGGCAAGACGTAATGCCGCCAGGGTGTCAGCAGTCTCGCCTGATTGAGAGATAACAATGGTCAGACAGGTGGAATCAAGTACGGGGTTGCGATAACGAAATTCTGAGGCAATGTCCACTTCAGTCGGAATGCCGGCGAGATCTTCAAAGAGAAACTTTCCGACCATTCCTGAATGATACGATGTTCCACAAGCTACGATATATATTTTCGAGAGAGATGACACTAGTTTAGCGTCAAACTTCGCCCCATCGAGACAGATTTCGCCGTCTTCTGGATACAATCGCCCGCGATAGGTATCTTGAATAGTCTGAGGCTGTTCGAATATTTCCTTGAGCATGAAATGTTTGTATCCGCCCTTTTCAGCTTGTACTGCATTCCATAATATCGTTTCCGGCGGTCTATCGACTACAGTTCCCGAACGATCATAAATTGTAATTGCATCAGGAGTCAGATCAACAACATCGCCTTCTTTAAGGAATATCATGCTTCGCGTATAGGGAAGCAGCGCGGGAACGTCGGAAGCTATAAAATTCTCACCCTGGCCCACCCCAACAATAAGAGGAGCATCCTGGCGGGCTGCAATAATACGATCGGGGTTATCAGCGCTGATAATACCCAGCGCGTACGCTCCTCGCACCTGGGACAGCGCAGCCTGCACCGCAGCCAGGAGATCGCCTTTGTATTCTTTTTCGACAAGATGAGCGACTATCTCGGTATCCGTTTCGGATTTAAAGACGTGACCTTCAGCAGCAAGATTTTTTTTAAGTTCCTGATAATTCTCGATGATCCCGTTATGCACCACCACTATTTTACCCGTACAATCAGTGTGCGGATGCGCATTTTCTTCAGACGGTTTACCGTGAGTCGCCCACCGCGTGTGCCCGATCCCCGTTGTCCCTGCCAGAGCCTGGTTTTTTAATACCTCAGCCAGCAGATGCAATTTTCCCACGCTCCGGCGGACACTGATGCCTCCGCCGACGATAGCCGCTATCCCCGCTGAATCATATCCACGGTACTCAAGCCGGCGTAACCCGTCAAGTATTATTCCAGCAGATTGTTTTTCCCCGACATATCCCACTATTCCACACATAATTTTTCCTCGATTCTCCCCCGGCTCTTATCGTCCTTTGATCTGTCTGTTCATTTCTCGTACGGCCTTTGCAAGACCGACGAATACGGCATGTGCTATGATGGAAAATCCGATATTTAATTCGTTCATACCCTCAATGCGGGCAATCTCTGAGACATTTTCATAATCGAGACCGTGCCCGGCATTCAATGTAAGCCCCTGTTGACGCGCATATTCACTGGCATTGACGATTTTTTTAAGTTCTCGTATCCGTTGAACTCGTATGGGAAAAGCGTGAGCATACGCGCCGGTATGGAGCTCAACACAGTCGGCACCGATTTCTGCTGCCGCGCTGATCTGGCGTTCATCGGGATCAATAAAAAGGCTGACACAAATCCCCACATCTTTCAAGCGTTTGACGATGGGGGCAATTTTCTTTTTGTTACCGGCCACATCGAGACCGCCTTCAGTTGTCAGCTCCTGACGTTTCTCAGGTACCAGACACACGTCGTCCGGCCCGATCGTAGCCGCGATTTCCGCAAGAGCCGCTACGGCAGCCATCTCAAGGTTAAGTTTCGTATTAATCGATTGTCTCAAACGCACGACATCGTCAAGCTGTATATGACGGCGGTCTTCCCGCAAATG
The DNA here is from genome assembly GCA_049508565.1 of Endomicrobiales bacterium. GTDB lineage: Bacteria > Elusimicrobiota > Endomicrobiia > Endomicrobiales > CAIRNS01 > CAIRNS01. Next base: position 1,996 of record JBELAT010000117.1, read on the forward strand.
AACGGTAATACCTCGCGCACCGGCCTTTTCGCACACCATGGCCGCGGCAACAGGATCGGGAACGCCGATCTTCCGTGCCTGACGCAAGGTAGCAACATGATCTATCTTTACCCCAAGAATAACCATGATTACGCCTTCCCCAGTTCAGTCAGGGCAATATCGACGATGTTCTGAGCCATAGCGTTTATGTGACTTTTATCTTTTCCTTCGATCATTACGCGAAGAAGGTTTTCTGTCCCAGAATACCGCACAAGCACACGCCCTTCGTGAGCGAGTTCCTGTTGCGCTTCACTCATGGCTTTTTGTGTGTGCGGCAGCTGTTCGATAGGCAGCTTATGTGCGACACGAGCATTGATCAATACCTGAGGATATTTTTGCATCGTCTGTGCTAATTCCGAGAACGGCTTGCCGGCGGACTTAAGAATTGACAATATCTGCAGTGAGCTCAATATACCATCTCCCGTTTGAAGAAAATCGGTCAAAATAATGTGTCCGGACTGCTCTCCGCCGATAATTGCGCCGGTTTTAATCATTTCTTCATACACATACCGGTCACCCACCGCTGTTTGCTTAACTACGATTCCTTCCCGCTCCATAGCGCGGACCAACCCCAGATTTGCCATAACAGTACTTACCAGCGTGTTATTGACTAACCGCCCTGTTTTTTTCAAATGGATCGCCATGATAGCAAGGAGATAATCGCCGTCCCGGACAACGCCGGTCTCATCAATGAACATAACGCGGTCCGCATCACCGTCATAGGACACGCCGCAGGCAGCATGATGAGAGACCACCTGAGCAGAAATATTTTCCGGGTACAACGCTCCGCATTTTTCGTTGATATTTTTTCCTGTTGGCTGATTATTAACGATTATGACATCCGCCCCCAGCTCTTTAAACAAAAGTGGCGCAACCGCAACGGCTGCACCATTGCCGCAATCAACAACAATTCGCATGCCGCGCAACGGCTCCGTACCGCCAACAGTCGAAGCTAGAAAAGAAATGTACCGGGACACCAAATGTTTGCCATCTTCCCGTTTTATCTGTGATGGCTGGGCAACATCCGATAGTGCGTCCTCAATTTCCAGTTCAATCTCATCGGGAAGTTTCGTACCCGCATGGCTGAAGAATTTAATGCCATTATCTTCATACGGGTTATGGGAAGCCGAAATAACGACACCGGCAACCGCTCTTGAGGTCTTGGTCATATACGCTATCCCGGGCGTCGTAATTATATCGCAGTCAACAACCGTCAAGCCACCATGCGAAAGTCCTGCTATAAGAGATGTTCTAATTGACGGCCCGGATTGCCGTGTATCCATGCCAAGGATGATAACAGGATCAAACTCGGAAGTCATATGTTTTTTAAAGACCTGTGCCGCTGCATACCCGATTTTCGTGACTGTTGAAGGATCGAGAGGATACTGACCAGCTTTTCCCCGAACTCCATCGGTCCCAAACAGTTGTCGCTTTTTTTTCATTTCCATTGAGTTACCTTCCCATCATATCTTCATACGTATTTTAACAGGAGAAATTGAGAATTATTATAGTCTTTTTGATACCATGTCACCCGACTATGAACCGTTAGCTGGTAAACAGCAAGAAAAAATGGTTATTTAGCTGAAATGTGTTACGTAGAACCAGAGGATGATAGCCAGCAATACCGCAATGATCCTTAAATTCCAGTTTACTGTCCAGCCTTTCCATATTTTCATCGTGAAGCCACCTTTGCTCTGTACAGATCTACTACCCGGCGCCGGAGCTCATCAAGACTGATACCATTGTCTAATTTTCCCTCACTGGCAATGGATATCATCCCGGTCTGCTCGGAAACAACAATAATAAGTGCATCTGAAATTTCGCTCAGCCCAGCAGCCGCCCGGTGTCGTGTGCCAAACGTTTTGGCAAAATTTTGTTCATGACTCAGCGGCAGAACACAGCTAGCCGCAACAATTCTGGTGTTCTGTATTACCAGTGCACCATCATGAAGCGGCGCTTTTGTGTTAAAAATAGCCATAATCAATTCTTTTGTTATTTTAGCGTCAATGATCGTACCGGTTTCAGCATAGTTTCGCAGCCCGGTTGTGCGTTCGATAACAATCAACGCACCGACGTATTTTTCAGAACAGTCTTTAATGGCTGCCATGATTTCATCAATAAAACCGATGTCGTCAGCCAGGATGATCCTGCCCCACTGATGACTGCCAAGCTGTGCCAGAGCAGATCGAATCTCCGGCTGAAAAACGACGGCAAGGATAATGACGGCCGCAAGCCAAAACTTATCGAACAACCAGCTGACGGTCCGCAGGTGCAGCACTTCGTTTGACAAAAATGTTATAACAACGAGCATCAGTATTCCAACGATAATTTGCACCGCACGCGTGCCGCGAACCAGGAGCATGAGCTCATATAATATGTATGAAACCAGCCCAATATCAACGATATGCACCACGTAATGTGACCACATATGTCCAATCAATTCCATAACGATAAAGCTCCTGTTATTTTCAGTGCCGCACACGTTTCCTGAACATCGTGGACGCGAAGTATCCCGGCTCCCTGCTCGACAGCCCATATCCCCGCTGCCACACTCCCGGCAGACCGGTCGGCAGGATTATGCACTCCCGTCACCGAACCGATAAATGATTTGCGTGAAGCACCCACCAGCAGAGGACATCCAAAAGATGAAAATTCGTGTAACCGACGCAAAATAGTTATATTATGCTCCGCTGTTTTGCCAAAGCCGATGCCCGGATCAAGAATAATATGTTCCCGCCGGATACCCCGGGCGACAGCAAATGCAATGCGTTGTTCAAAAAATGAATAGATATCAGCAACGACGTCCGCGTAATGCGGGTGCTTCTGCATGGTGCGGGGCGTTCCGTGCATATGCATGATAACTACCGGAACGTTTGCGCGTGCAGCAAGTGCTGCCATTGAACCTTTCTGATAGCGTAAACCCGTGATATCATTTATAATATCTGCTCCAGCGTCGAGCGCTGCCTGCGCAACGGCCGGCTTGCAGGTATCAATCGAAATGAGTTTTTTTGTTTTCTTGCGCAAGCTCAGAATCACGGGAACAACGCGATGTTTTTCTTCCTCAATCGGGACGGTACGGGCTCCGGGACGGCTTGATTCTCCGCCCACATCAATAATGTCTGCACCCTGATTGATCATCTCCAAAGAACGCGCGACAGCTGCTTCAGGGTCATGATAGAAACCACCTGCAGAAAATGAATCAGGGGTAACATTGAGTATTGCCATCACCTGCGGAAAACTTTTTCTGGCGGATGCAGTTCGTGCCAGTTCCGCATTGATTAAAACACCGGCACCAGGCAATCCGAACGGCTGTTGTTTTAATTTTGGTATGAGCCGTTCATACTGGGCGGGGGTCGCAAGGATCAAGATACTCGAATTCCCCTGTTTAAATGCGGCAACATTTCTATTGACCGCAGCCTCGCCGCCGCATGCAAGAATTTCCTGCTTAATAATATTGGCTGCTCTGTTATCGATCCCCGTAATAAGCAGAGGAAAAATGTAAGCCTTGCGTGCCATACGATGAATCGAATAGTCGTCAGCGCCTACACGCCCAATAGCATTCTGGGCATCCTGCAGAGACCGTATGTCTATTTTTTCTATACGCATACATTATTTCCGTTTCAATGATAGTGCTGCTGCGCGGGTCCGCGCATCCTTCATAAATATCCCGCGGATTGCCGAAGTAATCATTGTTGCACCGGGTTTTTTTACGCCCCGCATAGACATGCATAAATGCTCGCACTCCATAACAACCATCGCCCCGTGCGGCCGGGCGGTTTTCATGATTCCGTCAGCGATCTGTTTGGTCATGCGTTCCTGCAACTGTAGTCGATGAGAAAAAAGCTCCACCACTCGCACCAGAGCGGACATGCCCAAAAGCCGATCTTTTTTCGGAATGTATGCCACATGTATTTTCCCAAAAAAAGGCAGTAAGTGATGTTCACACAGGGAGTACACTTGAATATCTTTAATGAGAACTATTTCTTCATGATCTTCTTGCCCGTAATGGACCGTAAGAAGATCCAGTGGATCAACGCCATAGCCGCAGAGTGCTTCTGTATAGAACTCAGCTACGCGACAGGGTGTTTGTTTGAGTCCTTCGCGGCCGGTGTCTTCACCGATAGCCTCAAGCAGGTGCTTTATCGCCAGTGTTAGTTTCTTGTTGTCCATTGATAATTCGCTCTATTTCTTCGGAATCAATGATCTCTTTTTCGATCAGACGATCAGCAAGAATGGTAAGCTTGCTCATTTGTTCGCGAAGAACCTTTGTTGCGCGCGCACGCGCTTCTTCTATGATGCGTTTGACCTCTTCGTCAATTATTTCGGACGTTTTATCCGAGTACCGTGGCTCGCGAGTGAAATCGCGGCCCAGAAACACCTCTTCTTCAGGACGACGCAGTGACAGCGGTCCGATCCGCTCACTCATACCAAACTCTGTCACCATCTTCTGTGCCATCTCGGTAGCTTTAGCCAGATCGTTCTGCGCACCGGTTGTCACTTCGTTAAACACGATCTCTTCAGCAGAACGTCCGCCCATAAGCACGTCCAGTCGTGATAATATCTCTTGGCGTGTCGTCAGATATTTATCTTCGAGTGGTAATTGCAGTGTATAACCTAATGCAGGTCCGCGGGGAATGATCGACACCTTATGCACCGGATCCGTACCCACGGTGAAACGGGCAACGAGCGTATGGCCTGCCTCGTGATAGGCAATAATTTTTTTCTCGCGATCGGCTATGACTCGCGATTTTCTTTGAGGGCCTGCGATCACCCGGTCAATGGCTTCTTCAAACTCAGGCATTTCCACCGTCGTTTTGTTCTTGCGTGCACCGAGAAGCGCCGCCTCGTTTACCAGATTTGCAAGGTCTGCGCCAACGAATCCGGGCGTACGGCGTGCAATAACCATAAGATCAACATCAGGCGATACTTTAATTGTTTTGGCGTGGACTTGCAGAATCTCTTCCCGGTCTTTCAAATCGGGATTAGGAACCGCCACATGCCGGTCAAACCGG
>JBELAT010000118.1:0-7036 GCA_049508565.1 Endomicrobiales bacterium
TGCAAGGTTTCCTCTCGGTTTTTCGGCTTTCCTTGCAATATTATACCACTATTATTGACGGTATTCAACTTTTCTTCCGTCGACAGATTGTTCGCTTGAGACCTTTTTCAGCATCGACTAGATAGAGCCATCCAAACGAAGGTATCATAACCTTGGTCATATCGCTATGGCTATAAGTGATACAAATTCTATCCTATATCCTACCTGTAGCCTATCATTGCCTATGCGTTGGATAGCTAATATGTATAATGAATATTAAAGTTCCTAGATTCTTGATGCAATTTTTTGTCTAAAGTCCACAACTTGTCATTATTCAAGAGAGCGGAAGATAAAATCTGTATATCTACTAAACCCAGGCCCTTACCCATTAATTGATGCTTTTCGATAAAAGCCAATATTTCATGATTTTCGACCATGTCGATCAGGGCTAAAGCATGTAGCAGTACCAGTATTTCTTTTCTGTTCTTTAAGTTTCCGCACGCAAGCTCTCCGATGATAAATGGATGACAAACAACCTCGTTTTTGTCCAATAATCTTTTTAATTCTGGATTGCCCTTACGAAAATGATCTATCCATACAGATGTATCGGCTAATATCATTTGAATATTCCTACCTGCATCTTGGGACATTTCTCAGATTTTTTTCTGTACCACCCAAAGCCGATAGACGCTTACTGCTTTCTTTTTCTATTAGTGCTTTTAACCCCATTCTAACTAACGCAGTTTTCTCATGGACACCAACAAGCTTTGCTGCACGCGTCAAAAGACTTTCTTCAATATTGAGTGTTGTTCTCATTTAAATACTACCTCCCTATGCATATTAGTATGCACTATGTATGCATACTTGTCAAGAGAGCAACGTATTTTGGTTATGTGTTTTTCATCAGCAGCATGTCGCACATACTGACTGTTCGCGGAGTTCTTTACTTTTAAGAACATTTCAGATATGTTTCGTAACTCAGCACATGTGCTTACTCACATTGATTACTTACTTCACCAAACGTCAGGAGGGCTTAGTACCTGCGTCTTCTCCTGTTTCATTGATAGTTTTGTTGGTTGAGTCTATTTTACCAGCAGGTGATTGCTTGGAACTTAAATTCCCAAGAAAGCCCATCAAGTTTGAGAGGACACCATTTTGAACACCATCGCCACCGCCGCCAACAATAAGGGTCTTGGGCACAATATCACCCTTGAAATCCTTTAATTGCAGCTCCTTTACAACGTTGACAAGGATAGTGCCGGTTTGACCAAGAGATTCAACCTGAAGTTTATAGGCCTTGGCATTTGCTTCACCGATGGATAATATTTGAGCCCCGGAAACCTCGCCGGTTTTCTGAATATACGTCGCCTCTCCATCAGCCAGTGTTTTTCTCGCTCTGGCATTGCCATCAGCTTGGGCGACCACTGCTTCCGCCGTATTCTTTTTGATTTGGATTTCCACCTGGGATCCAGCCAATTCTTTTTGCTTATCAGCTTGTCCCTGCGTATTTTCCATATCAATTCTTGCCTTCTGGGATTCCTGCTGTTTCTTGTACGTTTCGATCTGTTGATTTGCTATTTCTCTTTGCGTAAGAACCTCAACCAGTTTTTCAGGAAGAACGACGTCCTGAATATAAACGCCTTTAGTTTCAACCCGATAGTCGTTGAGTTTTTTAGATATGTGACCGAAAGCCTCTTCCTGAACTTGCTGCCGCGTTTCAATAAATCTGACCGCCGGCATACTCTGCAGTTTGTCACGGAAATGATTTCCCACAGCCGCCTGCAACACTTCATTGACCAGATTAAGCATGGTGCCAACCATTGAAATTACCCGGGACGCCTGAGTGTCAGGCACATGTATCTGCACTTGAAGGTCTATCGCGAAGATAAATCCTTCGCAACTCTTGGCATCGATCTGTTTAAGGTTAGCATCAAGATTGTGAGCCTTTGATGTCGCATCTGACCAGTTGAGCGTAAGGATGGAAGTCGGAACAATCTCTGACTGATAACACCGCGGGTTTATCGGGTATTTCCCTGTTCTTAAAGGTTCACGCCAGATTCCACAATGTCCCGGCCTTACCAAAGAACCAAATTTAAATTCCTCTCCGGATGTATCTTTCGTCACCAAGCCCACATAGGATTTAATGACAGCTACTTCTCCCTGTTCAACGATGAGCATCGGAACGGTTTCCACACTCACGAGAAACGGGTTAAGGTTATATGCGCCGTATAAAAGCGGATCGTGTTGAAGACCGATCTTGCCGCCGGCTTCAATAAATTTCTGAAAGTCTTGGTAATTGTTGTGGAGTTTATTTTTGTTAGAAAATAATGCCTCTATCATGGAAGCATCATCTTTTTCAGCTTGTTCCAGTAATTCAACGTCTGCAAAACCGCCGAGACGACTGGCAATATCAGCGCCTTCAAGAGGCTGGCCTTCAAAAGCCGTGACGATTCCAACGGTGTCCATGACTTCGCCGCTTTTAGTTTTCAGCGCCGGATTCGGTTTAATTCTCACCACAACAAGCTGTTCCGGCTGAAGTCCGAAATGTTCGGGGGTCAACCCCTCTTTGCGAGCAACATGTTTTAATCGTGAATCTATGGGAGAACCATAGACTCTGTTCTTGGTAATTACCAAAAACCCAACCGGATGCAGTGGAGCTAAAGTCCCGGGCGATAAAACCGGACGTTGTACGCCTTTTTGTCCCCGATTTTCCACAAAAGCGCGAAGATCGGAAAAATTACCGAATACAGGGTCGAATATTGCAGATTTGGCCCCGATCGGAAGAGGAGCGCCCACCTGCGCGATAACAACACCGATCTCTCCGGCAGGGACCTGTACCCATGGAAACTTCTCCACGTTATACATAATCCATAATTTGAAACGCCAACCCGGCATCAGAAGATCCGCTTGATAACCTGCCTCACCTTTTAAAGCGACAGGATTATCTGTCGTGAGTTTTCTGCCAAACCTCTTACTCACTAATCCAACCTCTGTTTGGCCAATTACTCTTATTGACGGCAAAATCAAAATTGCTATCAACAAAATGAATATTGCGACGCCAGCGGCGACCACGAAAAATAGTCCAATCATGAGTGTTTCTCCTCTAGTAAAGCTTTGTCCTAAAATGCTTGAGGTGTTATAAAGCACTTCCTTGATTGGATGATGAAATCTCGCACAATCATATTGCTATTTCAAAGTCTTTCCCGGAAGTTATTCCATATTGATCGATGCGATAAATCCGGTAGCAATTATTTTTAACATCCTTCCAAAAAGCTCTAAATAGTTTGTTGCATTGAGTATTCGCGCAATAGAGATCAGGAAGCCCGTCTTTGACGAGCAACCTTATTCCCAGCTGTCCCTCATGACAAATCGGGCATTTACTCTTGATAGATTGTGTTTCTTCTGACATACAAGTGCTCCTTCCCGTAATTTTACAACCATGATACAGTACATCTGTTTTCAATATAAAAATTTGACTTTTTATACTCTTGATACGAACTTATTTCAGAGCCCGCAGAGGGCATGACAAGCTTTGCTTATCCTTCGATAAGAACCTTATGAGTTTAAAATGGAGTGTCTGTCCTCAGAAACGCCTTTTTCAGAAGGTAAGTAATACAAGGAGATCATTAAGGAATGCCGTTTGTATTAGGTTTTCATTATACCATATTTTTCATTGACCAATCCGATTAAACTTACTAAGGGGGTAGCGAACAATTAACCGTTGAAGTTTTAGAACAAGCTTTTAACTGAGACATCCCGCATCCTTGAAAACATTTACAATGGATGTTTATATCTTGCTTTATTTTCGATTATAGCGCTACACAAATAATGATGCACATTCGTAAAAAAGGATAGCAATAAGTAGGTTTAACCTATTGGCATTTCTTTCTCGAATCGGTATTGTTATTGCATAGTGAGCGGTGGGAGAATCGAGAGTGTCATGAAACAGAGAATGATTGTTGGAGTATTGATGTTGTTGCTATCGGCTGTAGGAATGTGTAGCAGTGAAAATAACAAGCTTTCGGACCTAGCTTCGGTGGCAGAGTGGGGTCTATATGGTGTATTGGTAGTTCCAAACCCCGTCACGGGAAAGGGCACAGTGTATGAGACACCAGTGCAAACCGGAACCCCTGAGCAGATAGAAGGCACTTACACAATTTTAGATCACACATTTAGCTCAATGCAGTACGGCACCGTGTCAATTAAAGTCGATGGTACATTGGATATGCGTATCGTTGGGACAAATGTTCTTGGCGTTGAAACCTCAGGTGTCCCTGTACCTTCGAGTGTAACATCCTGGGTGGAAATTGGTGGAAATAATTCAAACTCCAATACCACATCTCTTGATTTGACTGGCTGGCACACATATTCGATATCGCTCAACGGCATGGTGGCATCAACGTACATTGACGGTATCCTGTTCAACACAACACCGTTTAATTCCGGATTTAACCAGATTCTGATGATCAATGGAGGCGGGCTGGGAGGTGCCTATCTCAAGGACTTCGACTTTACCCCAATCAATCCGGTGCCTGAACCTTCGACTTTCGTTCTTCTAGGCTTTGGGCTGGTGTTCGCGGGAATTGTTCTAAAAAAACAGCATTCTCTTAACAAAATGGGCTAGAGAATTGCGGCCTAAACTCGTGATACACAGTATATCATTTAGAATAAGTAGAGGGTAACCACGAAAAAATACTATGGGGAAAAGGGGTATGCTTCAAATAAGCTTGCTAATGATAACAACTTATAGGAAAAATACACCAGAACATTATTGAGGAATTAAAAGATTACTTCATTTGCGTTCAAGCCTTTCTTTTCTCCGCTTTTCCCTGATTTCTATCATCTTTTGTATGTCGTTTTATGGTGATTTTATATAATATGAATACAATGATATATGAAAAATGTGATTCGCTCCACCACTATGCTGCCGCTCAGGCGGAGTCTCGATTATTGCTGGCGGGAGGGCGTCGCTTCCCAGGTTATCATAAGTATTTTTGATTATTATCTTATCCCTTACGCGTTGTTTACGGGAGCCTCCTCGCAGCAGATCGGCCTACTGATGGCCATCCCCGGCCTCTTGTCGGCTTTTTCCCAATTGTACGCCGTCCACGCGGTAAACGCGGCGGGCGGCAGCAGGAAAAACCTACTTATGGCAGGATTGCTCCTACAGGCAGCTATTCTCATTCCCATGCCGTTTCTACAATTTGTTCCCTCTACGTTCCGTATAACTGCTCTCATTGTTCTAGTTACCTTGTTCCGCGTGTTCGGCAGCCTGACGGGCACCGCCTGGGGAAGCCTGGTAAGTGATTATCTGCCTGACGACCAACGCGGCCAGTATTTCGGCTGGCGCCAGCGGATGGTGTCAATCGCCGGTATCGCAAGTGTCGCATTTTGGGGAGGCGCGTTATACTTGATGAAAGAAAAATGGCAATCAATCGCCTTTGCCGCTATCTTCGCCAGCGCCATCGTGTTCCGGCTCCTTTCTTATTATTTTGCGACGCATATGACGGATATTCCCGTAGAGCAATCAGCGGCATCGAATTTTACGTTACGGATGTTTATGAACCGTTTCAAAAAAAGCAATTTTGCACGGTTCGTTATTTTTGTCACCGGCATGACCTTCGCCACCCAGCTGACTGCGCCGTACTTTAGCGTTCATATGCTGCAGAACCTGCATTTTAATTACCTTCAGTACGTATCGGTGCATCTTGCATCTATTTTTGCCGGATTGATCGCGTTCCCACTCTGGGGAAGGAATGCGGACCGCGTGGGCAACGCAAAGGTGCTTAAGAGCACCTCGGTTTTATTGCCACTGATCCCGCTTTTGTGGATGTTCGCAACCCGGCCGCTGGAATTGATCTGCATTGAATTTCTTTCCGGATTCGCGTTCAGCGGTTTTACTATCGCGACATCTAATTTTATCTATGATTCGGTTACTCCGGCAAAGCGGGTGCGGTACCTGGGGTATTTCAATCTCATTAACGGCATAGCAATCTTTGCTGGCGCTTCCCTGGGAGGCTATCTCGCCCAGCATCTACCACCTATAAGAGGGTATCCTATCGTTACACTTTTCCTGGTTTCCACAGCCATTCGTTTTTTTGCAGACTTTTTTCTTTCACCGCATTTTGCAGAAGTCCGACCCATTAAAGCGCGGATTTCAAGTGTCGGTTTATATCTAAGCGTTGTCGGCATTAGACCGTTTACCGGCGAAAACGTGGACTTGGATATTTTACCGCCCCTGCGTCCGCCGCGTACAAAATATGAGCCTGAAAATAGATCCGGCTAGCCAAATGCGTGACATAATTACTAGAGAATTAAACAGACAATGTGTACAATTGCATTTTTAATCATTGTTATATGGTGTTATTTCTTATTACAAACTTGTTCCTTCAAAGTTCACTAGGTAATTCTACCTCAATTATTAACATGCACTATAATATATGCATAATCACAAAAAAAGCTAGCAAATAGTAGATGTATGTAATTGGCGTCACTCTTTCTTTGTGTTATCCTACAATTGCATAAAACAAAAGGAGAATCTATCCTGGTCGAATCAGTTGTAACCCAAAGAAGGTGCCATGAATACAAAAAAGAAACGCAGTATTATGATTGTTGATGATGAGCCCGATATTGTCCTGGTCCTGGCAGAGTACTTAGAAGGCGAGGGGTTCAGTGTTCTAACGGCTAAGAGTGGAGAGCAGGCAATTGCGAAAGCAAGGGAGCATCCCATAGACCTCTCCATTGTCGATATTTCCATGCCCGTCATTAGTGGCATCGAGACATTAACACAAATGAAGAAATCCAAACCTCACCTGCCCGTCATTATGATCACAGCATTTCGTGATGCTGAAAAGGTGCTTGAAGCATTTCGACAGGGTGCAAATGATTGTATTTTTAAGCCCTTGGATTTCGATTATTTGATGTCTTCTATCATCAGCAGTTTATCGAAATAGCTTAATTTTCCTTTTAGGCTCATGGAAGCCATATGTAATGAAAGAAATCGTTATAAGCCTGTTCATGTTTCTCCTGTTGGTATGATTTAGTCATACTTTCCGGA
>JBELAT010000119.1:0-6929 GCA_049508565.1 Endomicrobiales bacterium
AACGTTCCCACTGATGTAAATCTGACGTATGGACTATGCAAAAATCTGGAAGTTGGCTTTGATTTTTATGGAGCTAACTATTTTGGCGCTCCCAATGATCCGCTGCAGTTTAATGCCAAGTACGGATTGCCTGAAGGCGCAATTATGCCGGCGATAGCGGTCGGAGGTATGGATTTCGGAACACAGCCGCACGTTACCGATTTTAATATTCTCTACGCTCTCATAGCAAAGACGTTCAAACCGGTAGGAAGATTCTCCGTGGGCTGTTACAGCGGAAACAGCAAGTTGCTGCTTGATGAAAATGGAGCATCAGCAAACAACGGAGCTATCTTGAGCTGGGATAAACAGATAACTGACAAATGGTGGGCATCCATAGACTGTTCGACCGGCAAGAGCTGGTACGGCGTGACATCGTTTGGTGGTTCATACGCATTTGCTCCTAATACGAGTGTTCTTATTGCTTATGTGATACCCAACGATCCTTATGCAGTCAATGGGTACGGAAACCATATGGTCACAACACAACTGGATATTAATTTCTAAACACAAAAGGAAAATAACAATGAAAAAAATATGGGTACTACTTAGTTTGTTTGGGTTTTTGACATGTGCACCCCTGATGGCACTTATGGCGGATGAAGCCGCCGCACCACAGGCGATACCGGCTGTCGCTGCTCCGGCAGCTGTTCAGGCTCCTGCCGCTGCCGCGCTTGCGCCGGCGAAGATAGATTCTGGCGATACCGCGTGGGTACTGACATCCACTGCGCTGGTCATGTTGATGACCTTCCCGGGTCTGGCGTTTTTTTATGGCGGTCTTGTAAGACGCAAGAACGTGCTTAGTGTGCTGATGCAATGCAGTATTGCAATCGGTGTCATCAGTGTGCAATGGGTCTTGTTCGGGTATAGTCTGGCGTTTCACCCGGGGACAGGATTTTGGGGAGGATTCCAGTGGATGGGGCTGCATGGGGTAGGATTTGAACCATATGTCGATTATTCCGCGACAATTCCTCATCAACTGTTCATGATATTCCAGTGTATGTTTGCCGTTATCACGCCGGCACTGATCATCGGGGCGTTTGCTGAACGTATGAAGTTTTCTGCATTTCTGATATTCCTCATCCTGTGGGCGACGTTTGTGTACGATCCAATCGCGCATTGGGTATGGGGTATGGGCGGATGGCTCAAGAACGCCGGTACCCTGGATTTTGCCGGTGGAACTGTCGTGCATATCAATGCCGGAATTGCAGCGATTGTAACGGCGCTGATAATTGGACGCCGAAAAGGGTATGGTCAACCCGTGCCGCCGCACAATCTGCCGTTTACTGTTATGGGTGCGGGGCTTCTATGGTTTGGGTGGTTCGGGTTTAACTCCGGATCTGCCCTTGCGGCTAACGGGCTGGCAGTCAACGCCTTTGTGGTAACCAATACCGCTGCCGCAGCTGCCGGAGTGATGTGGGCGTTTATAGAATGGTTTCATAACGGAAAACCGACAACGCTGGGATTTGCTACCGGTGCAGTGGCCGGTCTTGTTGCGATTACGCCGGCATCAGGATATGTTGATGTCATGGGTGCGCTTGCCATAGGGATGGGTGTCAGTGTCATCTGCTTTATCATGGTAGCCTTCGTAAAACCTAAATTTGGCTATGACGATTCGTTGGACGCGTTCGGTGTGCACGGTATCGGGGGAATCTGGGGTGCGCTGGCGACGGGACTGTTTGCGACCAAAGCGGTTAATGCGGCGGGCGCAGACGGACTCTTTTACGGTAATCCCGCCCAGTTTATGATTCAGCTTAAAGCGGTTCTTGTGACCATCGTTTACAGTGCGGTTGCGACAATGATTCTTTACAAGCTGGTTGATGTGGTCGTTGGTGTCCGGATAGAAGAAAGAGATGAGCTTAAAGGGCTGGACCTGACCGAACATCGTGAAGCCGGTTATACGGTGCTTGAATAAATCTAAAGAGTATAAAAATTCCTGAGGAGAGAAAAACATGAAAATGGTTATCGCAATTATTCAACCGCATAAGCTCGAGGATGTGAAGGCGGAATTATATAAAGCAAATATCAACCTGATAACGGTCAGTGAAGTGCTGGGACACGGTCGTCAGATGGGTGTAACGGAAGTATACCGCGGGGTCAAAGAGACGGGCAACCTGTTGCGCAAGGTTCGTCTTGAGATCGGGGTCAACGACAACTTCGTCCAGCCAACCATCGATGCCATTATCAAAGGTGCAAAATCGGGCGAAGTAGGCGACGGGAAGATATTTGTTTTGGACATGCAAGATTGTATTCGTATCAGCTCCTGTGAAAAAGGTTCGTGCGCTATCGGATAATACAAAGGAAACAATCATACATAAAGCTGCCTGGTGTCGTATACATCAGGCAGCTTTTTTGTCGTATTTTTCAGTGCTTTCTCGCGTTGACATCAGCAAACGGAAAATGATAGCATACATTCCATAGTTGCATGTACCATGAGTATACAACACGATGACGTGTTGTGGAACAATGACGTTCCAAAAGAATCATAATCAAAGGAGATTAGAATGATAAATTCTGGTGATACGGCTTTTATTATATTAGCGACGGGCCTCGTCATGCTTATGACGCCGGGGCTCGCTTTTTTTTATGGTGGTATGGTACGGCGTAAAAATGTGCTGGGTGTTCTTATGCAATGTTTTGCGATGCTGTGCGCGGTCAGTATTCAGTGGGTTTTGTGCGGGTACAGCCTGTCATTTGCGCCGGGAAACGGATTTATCGGAGGATTACAGTGGGCGGGGCTTGCGGGTGTCGGTGTCGACCCTTTCCCTGCCTATGCTGCAACTATCCCGCATCTGGCATTTATGATGTTCCAGTGCATGTTTGCCGTTATCACGCCGGCATTGATCATCGGAGCCTTTGCCGAACGAATGAAATTTTCCGCTTTTTTGCTCTTTAGCATTTTATGGGCGACGCTGGTGTACGATCCGGTTGCGCACTGGGTGTGGGGTGTCGGCGGGTGGCTCAAGGATCTGGGTGTCATCGATTTTGCAGGTGGCATTGTTGTGCATACAACTGCCGGTATAGCGGCCCTGGTGACTGCTCTTGTGATCGGTCACCGCAAAGGGTACAACAATAAACCCGTTCCGCCGCACAATCTGCCGTTTACGGCGCTGGGCGGAGCGCTTTTGTGGTTTGGCTGGTTCGGATTTAATGCAGGCTCGGCTCTTGCAGCCAACGGTGTGGCGGTCAACGCATTTGTCGTTACCAATACGGCCGCAGCCGCCGCCGGTCTGATGTGGGCGCTTATGGAATGGTGGTTTAGCGGCAAGCCAACCACCTTTGGGATTGTTACCGGATCAATTGCGGGGCTGGCAACAGTGACCCCTGCGTCGGGATTTGTTTCACCGCTTTCTGCGATAGCGATCGGGTTGTGTGCAAGTGCGATCTGTTTCATATCTGTCAGTATAATCAAGCCGAAACTCGGCTATGACGATTCTCTTGATGCGTTCGGTGTACACGGGGTGGGCGGTATTGCCGGTACGCTTATGGCTGGAATATTTGCTTCGACTGCTATCAATGCCGGTGGTCCTAACGGGTTGCTTCTGGGTAATCCCCGGCAGCTGGCCATTCAAGGCATTGCAGTTGTCGCCGTTTCTGTATACACGTTTGCTGTTACCTACGGTATATATAAATTAGTTGATGTAATAATTGGTGTTCGAGTGTGCGAGAAAGATGAAGTAATAGGACTGGATCTTACCCAGCACAGGGAAGGTGCCTATACGGTTTTAGAATAACGAGAATATTCGCCACTGCTCTGGGGAGGAACATATGAAGATGGTCGTTGCAATTATTCAGCCGTATAAGCTTGAGGAAGTCAAACAGGCCTTGTATGCAGCCGAGGTTAACCTCATTACCGTCAGTGAAGTTCTCGGACATGGCCGGCAGTGCGGGGTTACGGAAGTGTATCGCGGTGTCAAAGAAACAGGAAATCTGTTGCGCAAGATTCAGATCGAGATAGTTGTCAATGATGAATTTCTCGACCGAACGCTCAACGCAATCATGAAGGGTGCGGGATCAGGCGAGATAGGCGATGGAAAGATTTTTGTGATGGATGTCCAAGACTGTATCCGTATCCGGACCGGTGAACGCGGTTCGGCCGCTATCGGTTAAATAGACAAAAAAGAAACGATGTAAAGAGCTGCCCGGGATATTTCTGCCCCGGCAGTTCTTTTTTTAGTATAAAAGACTTTTCCTTTCCGGTCCTTCATGTATCCTGTCGGTTATAGATGACACCGCTGCTAATGGTGCACAACCTGTCACCGTACTGCTAACGGTTGTTTATTCTTGCATCATCTATCTGTTCACCCTTGAATGCACCTCCCCCAAATAGAATGTTTTTTGATACAATATCGAATATTGAGGTATTGTGACATGATGTCATAAAAAACTCACAAAAGCATTAAAGACATATTTTTGAGATGAAAAGTAAATGATATCTCGCTTAAAATATGGATATAAAAACTAATCAAAACATAATTTTAAAATATTTATTTAGTATCGTCCTGGTGATTGCCGCGACTTTTTTTGGAAGCATAGCCAAAAAAGTGCTTTTACCTGAAAATATTATCATTTTATATTTGCTGGTCGTTATTATCACTGCACTGTTTTGGGGAAAAGGCCCGGCAGTAATATCTTCAGTTTTAAGTGTTTTAGCTTTTGATTTTTTCCTTGTTCCCCCGTATTTGACGTTTGCTGTTAATAATATCCAATACATTTTTACGTTTTCCGGCCTTTTAATTGTGGGGTTGGTAATAAGTAATCTCACCACAAAAACCAGACAACAAACAATAGAAAGTAGTCAACGGTTGACTCAAACGGCTATTCTTTATCGCTTGAGCAAAGATTTGGCGGCATCTGATTCTTCTCAATCTCTTTTATGCGCTATAAGAACAAACATCGGGGAGATATTTAACTGCAAGGTTGCGATTTTTCTGCCGCCAGTCAATAAATACATTCCGGAAAGTCGTGACGATTATTTCCCGATTGATGAACACGAAAAAGCAATTGTCGAGTGGGTTTTGTCTACAGGAAAACCAGCAGGGTGGGGTACAGACAGCCTGCAGGCTGTCAAAGCTCGTTATCTCCCCCTTAAAATATCGCAGGATATCTGTGGGGTACTCGGAGTTTTATTTAATGAAAATAAATCAAAACTTGATAATGACGAACATGAGTTACTCACTGCATTATCACATCAGGCGGCAGTTGCCATTCACCGTGTACGGCTAGCTGAAACAGCTCGCAAAATGGAGCTTGTTAAGGCAACAGAAAAACTACAAATCGCACTTTTAAATTCCATCTCGCATGATTTAAGGACCCCCCTCGTTTCAATTAAAGGAGCATTAAGCAGTCTTTTGCAAGATGCATCATTGTTTGACTCAGATTCGCGCAGAGAGCTTTTGGAAACTGCGTACGAGCAATCAGACCATTTGAACAGGCTTGTGGGTAATCTGCTTGACATGACGCGTGTTGAGTCAGGCACGTTGAAAATACGGCTAAAGTTCTGCGAGCTAAGGGACGTGATAGGTGCTTCGCTACAACCATTGAAAGATAAACTTGAAGGAAGAGATATACAGATTAGTGTTCCTGATGATTTGCCGGAAATACCGATGGATTTCACACTTATGATGAGGGTTTTCGTGAATCTGTTTGATAATGCTGTTAAGTATTCTGGGCAGCAAACACCGATTAAGATAACTGTTACTCTTGTAGAACCCGATGTGAAAATTGAAGTGCAGGACAACGGTTTTGGGGTTCCGCAAGAGGATTTGGCACGTATTTTTGATAAGTTCTATCGTGCGGTGAAACCACGGCACATAACGGGAACCGGACTTGGGCTTTCTATTTGTAAGGGTATCGTGGAAGCGCACGGGGGAAAGATTTGGGCTGAAAATAATCCGGTCACGGGTGCAAAATTTATCGTCAGTTTGCCATTAATTGCAAAGGAATAAATGTCAGAAAAAGAGAAGCTCCGCATTTTGATTGTTGATGATGAAAAAACTGTTAGGCGCTTTCTTAAAGCAGCCCTTGTTTCTCATGAGTACAGCGTATGCGAAGCGGTAAATGGCAAGGAAGCTGTGGAGTATGCCGTATCTACCCATCCTGATGCAATTATTTTAGATCTGGGGTTACCAGATAGTGATGGTATTGATATAACACGGCAGATTCGAGAAAGGTCTAAGGCCCCCATTATAATTTTGTCGGTCAGAGAAGATGAATCCGATAAGATCGCGGCGCTGGATGCCGGTGCGGATGACTACCTAACAAAGCCTTTTGATGCCGGTGAAATGCTCGCGCGAATTAGGGCGGTAATGAGAAGGCTGCTGCCTCATAGCGCAAGCACAGTGTTTAAGGTAAAAAACCTTACAATGGATATCACAAAACACAGAGTGGAAGTAAAGGGACAACAGGTTCATCTGACACCCATAGAATATAATGTCCTTAAGCTGCTCGTCTTCAATAGTGGTGGAATGGTAACACGGGGCCAGATTTTAAAGGAAATTTGGGACAAAACGGACAGCGTTGAAGGTGCTGAGCATCTCCTCAGGGTAACCATAAGCAACTTGCGCAACAAAATAGAACCCAATCCCAACAGACCTGCCTATATTCTCACTGAACCAGGTGTTGGATATAGACTTTATTCAGATACGTAATTAGTCGCCCTTCCTTTTGATAGACCAAAAAATTGACTAAAAATTGACTTGCCTTGTTTTTAGACATCTGATAAACTAACCGCATTAATCACAAAATATCACGCTGAATTATCTTAATCTGTCACTAAACCGTGCTCGATGGATACAGCGGGGAACCCAAAAGCGGAAAACCGTTACAATGAAGTAACGGTTTCGCACTGATTCCTCAGAACAGGGAATCTTGGGGCTAATAACCGAAAGGTT
>JBELAT010000012.1:0-24220 GCA_049508565.1 Endomicrobiales bacterium
GAAACAATGTCAATCCCCGGTGTTGATTACGCGGTGTGCGGTGAAGCGGACGGGGTATTAGGTGAGATGCTTGACCGTATTGAAGCCGGAAAGTCACTGGAAGATATTGCCGGGGTGGTGACACGCATTAATAAGAATCTACCGATCGTAAAGCTCGAATTTGAAAATCTTGACGACCTGCCGATCCCGGATTATACTCTGCTTCCCTACAAAAAATACTCATCAGTTCTCACGCGAAAAAATCCAGTTGCTATTATAATGACCACGCGCGGGTGTCCTTTCAAATGCGCCTATTGTCCAGCGGGCGGCACCAAACTTCGCAGGCGCAGCCCGGAGTTGGTAGCTGATGAAGTTGAGCAATGCCTGTCGCTCGGTATTGAAGATATTATGTTTTTTGATGAGATATTTGCCCTTGACCATGCGCGGGTAAACGAGCTGTGTGCACTTTTTGCCGATCGTGGTTTGAAATTTCGGTGGAATATCCGCACCAGAGTTGGCGATATTACGCCGGAGATAGTGACGGTGCTTAAAAAGGCCGGCTGTAATCTCATACAGTTTGGCATTGAATCCGGTACGCAGCGTATCCAAAAGCTGATGAATAAAAATCTTGATCTTAACGATGTCTATAAAAGAATTCAATGGGTACGGCGCGCTGGTATACTGACGTACGGTAATTTTATGCTCGGTTCTCCGACAGAAACCAATGAAGAGATGGATGCGACCGTCTCGTTTGCCATGACACTGAAGCTGGATTTTGCAATTTTCGGCATAACTGTGCTTTTGCCGAAAACAGAATATTACGCGCGGGCGCTTAGAGAAAATAAAATTCCCCGTGATTTTTGGAAAGAATATATTAATAACCCTCTCATCCAGATACCCAATGCCTATTGGCCTGACTTTGATAAAGCCTTTCTTGAAAAAAAATGCAAAGACTCGTTTGCCCGGTTTTACCTGCGGCCCTGGTATGTGATCAATTATCTGACACGCATAGCCCGTTTTTCAAACCTTTCGACGCATATCCGGCCGGCGATTAACGTTTTTAAAAGTTTTTTCTCCCGTCGGTCGAGTGCCCAATGAGCTGGGTACGCCGCATGACATATCGTCTCTCTCATGGCATTGACCGCTTTATTGGTATTCCCCTCTGTTTTTTCCTTCGACCATTCAAAAAGAAACAGGATCCGGTTCCCGCGCGGGATCGTGCCCAGATTCTTCTCATGAAATTTTCGTTGATCGGTGACACAATTCTTTTGATCCCGGCGATCCGGGCAATACGCGTTGCCTATCCTCATGCTGTCATCACGTTTATGTGTTCAGAAATTAACGCTGATATCATCAGGTCATGTCCGTACATAGATACCGTTATTGTGTGTAATCTGTCGTCGGTTATCAATCCGCTGTATCTGATACCTATGGCGGATCAATCGCCGCTGTTATGATCTACTTATTGATTTCGAACAGTGGTTTCGTTTTTCCGCGTTAGTGTCATTTTTTATTTCTTCATCAACCAGAGCGGGGTTTAAAACGGCCGGACAGTACCGGCACTGGTTGTTTGATATAAGCGTTGATCATGATAATGCAAAACATGAAGTCCTGTGCTACACAGATGTGTTGAGAGTGCTTGATATCCCCTGCACTGATACCGCCCTTCAATGGTGGACACCTCAGGCGGCTGAAGTTTCCGCGCGGGAAAAACTGGAAGCAGCCGGTATCACGGCTGGTGAAAAATATATCGTTATTCATCCCGGCAGCAGCCACTGGCCGCAAAAACAGTGGCCGGAACACCGTTTTTCTCTGTTGATCAATGCTCTGCTCGAAAAAGATAATAAAAAAATCATTCTGACAGGATCAATGGGGGAAAAAGCATTGGTGCGATCGGTGTTGTCTGAGGTTGTTGATGGTTCGTGTGTCATTTCCCTGGCAGGCCAGCTATCCTTGTTTGAACTGGGAGCGGTTCTTGCCAATGCTGACGTGCTGGTATGCGGCAATACCGGGGTTATGCATTTGGCATGTGCTGTTGGCACATCAGTATTACTGATAAACGGGCCCGTAAGTGCAATTAAATGGGGGCCATGGGGTGTGGGCCATCACGTTGTGCAATCGCAGGCACATTGTGCGCCGTGCGTGTTTCTCGGATTTGAGTATCAGTGTTCAGAAAGAACCTGTATGGAATCAATTACTGTTGAGGAAGTGGTCAATGCATATGCACTGTTTGATGTGCGGCAGCCCGTGTAACGGGCATCCCATTTTTTCTGTGACGGACCGCTTGGATATGGCTCGCGGTCGCTATGATGTTCTGCGGTGCCCATCATGCGGGTCCGTGCGGGTATCACCCATGCCGTCCGATGATGAGTTGGCGGGAATGTATCCCACAGGATATAACTTTAAGATTGAACCAAGCGATCACGGTTTTTCCCGGGCACTTAAAACTGTTGAATGGCATGCATTTTATCGTCCGATATTGAAGCGTAATTACCGGTTGATCAGCCGCATTGTTGGCCGGGCAGCGTTTAGTGTCCTGGACATCGGGTGCGGGTCTGGGTTACGTCTTGAGATATTCAAAGAAGCAGGGTGTGATGTCGAAGGTAACGAGACATCTGCCGCATGCGTTTCCTATATTAGAGATCGTTGTGCCATCCCGATTCATGAGGGCCGTATCGAGACACTCGATATTAAACGGCAGTACGATGTAGTGACTCTCTTTGCTCTGCTGGAACACCTTGCTGATCCTGTTCCAGTAATTCGCGCTGTACACAAACTGCTTAAACCCGGGGGGAAAGTAATTATTCAAGTTCCCGTAGTCGACTCGATACAATTTAAGATGCTGGGTAAACGCGCCGCTATGGTAAACGATATGCCGCGCCATGTGTTTATCCCGTCTCTGGCGGGACTGATCGGATTTATGCGAAAGCAGGGGTTTAAACTACATACACGATATCCGGTATCAGTGTTCGAACGAGCAACCCTCTGCGCTCTGGGTCTCATGCCATCGTCAGCTACGCCAGTCGCATATCGAGAGTCTTTAATGGGTAAGATGGTGGTCCGGATTGCGGGGTGGGCGCTGACCGTATTTCCGGGGCTCGCTGTTGCGGCTCTTGAATCTTTTACAGGTGTTGGGGCTGAGATTATCAGTGTCTTTGAAAAATGTGAGAATGATGACGAAACAATCACTCCGGGAAAATGAAAAAAGAAAAATTCATATTCTATTTGATATAATAATAAAGATGTGCTAAAGACACTGTATGCTTTAAAAAATTCGAGTTAACCAGGAAAAATTGTGGACGCAAAAATTCATGTAAAAAATAAGTTAAAGCCATCAGTAGCCCGGGATGTGTTTTATATGCAAGGATCTTTGTGAAAAAGATTACGCTGTTTAATCCCCAGCCGGAAAAGTTCTATTATAAAAAAGGTGAATCGCTCCCTCTGGCGCTTTTATCTATTTCATCGTTTCTTCATCAGGAAAATTACGATATAAAGATTTTCGATCACCAGCCAACCGAAGCGTTGTTGCAATGGGTAAAAGATTCAACGTGTTTGGCTATCACCTCAATGACTGGTTTTCAAATTGGCGGAGGGCTTGCCCTTGCGCGTATGGTCAGAGAGCGTTATCCGGAAATACCCATTGTCTGGGGCGGATGGCATCCGACTCTGTTGCCCGAACAAACGGTTGAACACGATTTGGTAGATATTGTTGTCAGAGGTCAGGGAGAACGAACGTTCACTGAACTCGTGCATGCACTTGAGTCAAAGACGGAACTGTCAAACGTTCTCGGTATCACGTATAAACAAAACGGACGAATCATCTCTACGCCGGACCGGCCTTTTGAAGATATCAATAATTTCCCGCCGTTCCCTTTTTCACTTATTGATATGGATCACTATATTGCGCCTTCCCGGCTGGGAAAACGGACGATAAACTATATCACGAGTCAGGGATGCCCCCACCACTGTGGCTTTTGTCCGGAGGCACGCGTGCATAAACGTGCCTGGAAGGCTTTGTCAGCCGAACGGGTGATAGCGGACATCAGCAGGCTGGTAACCGAATTCGCTGTTGATTCGGTCATTATTTCTGATAGTGAATTTTTTATTGATGAAAACCGTGTGCGTGCGATATGCGAGGGCATCAGCGGCTTCCATATAAAACTGGGAAGAGTCAATGGAAGAGCTGATAGATTGTCCAAGTATAAGACTGATAGCTGGGAGCTGCTCAAAAAAGCGGGGTTGTCGAGCCTGCTGGTCGGTGCTGAATCTGGCGTACAGGCGTGTCTTGACGCAATGAACAAGGATGCAACTACCAAAGATACGCAAAGTCTTGCGATGCTGGTTAAAAAGTATGGCGTACGGGCGCAATATTCTTTTTTTATCGGCACACCCATGACCGGCAAAGAGTTGACTGTACAGCAGGAGTTGAATGAAACCCTTGATTTTATCGATTCCCTAGCGCTGGCGAACCCTGACAGTGAATTTCTCATAGCAGCGTACACACCATTTTTCGGTACCGATCTTTTTGATGTTGCCAAACAAAAAGGGTTTAATGAACCACGCAGTCTTGAAGCTTGGGCGACGTTCGGATTAAATCGTAAAACCACCCCCTGGATATCCCAAGCAGATGTTCAGCTTTTTGAACAGCTTTCCTATTATTTCTTTTTTACCAACGGGTGCGTGCACCGGACTATCGAACAGTATCCATGGATATTTCAATTACCTCTCTATGCAGTTGAAATGACGTTTGCCACGCTTATGAGACTGCGACTCAAATATCGCTTTTTTTCGATGCCTGTAGAGTTTAATCTTATTAAATTATTCCGCGATCATATAAGTAAACTGCAAACGTTAATGGGTTCAACTTTTTTTCATTCTAAGAATAAGCCGGCCTAGTCAGGTATCGTAGTCGGCTGTTCTGGCTGCGATGTTTTTTTGAGAAGGAAACATGAGTCTATGAAAAAAGCGAAGAAAAAGCTTGCTGCTGTCATCTCAGCTCCGGTTACCGTTCCTGTTATGCCCTGGTGGGTATTGGCTCCTATGCTCTTGGTATGGACGGTTACTGTGTTGCAGAACTATTTCAATACATTTCCACTAGGCAGCATTGCAATGCTCTTTACCGGGCAGGAACAATATATTGCATCCGCTATCCTCCAGCGGGTGGGAGAGTCAGTGGTGCACATCGGCAAAGTGCTTGCTCTGTGTATTTCAGCAATCGGTGTGGGAGGGGTTCTTACCGGACACTTTTTAGGCACTGACGAACCGCTCAACGGCCGGCTATACTTTATGTATGCCATTGGTATGGGTGTGTTCGCCATTGTTGCTTTTCTTCTGGGTTTGGCAGGTCTTTTAAATCCCATAATATGGGAAATCATTATAGCTGTCTTTTTTTTAAACGGCATATATATTTTCTATAAATATGGCAGACAGTCATTTCGTTTGAGCCTGTTTTCCTGGTGGGAGAGAGCGGGTTTATGTGCGATATTATGTATTGTTCTTCTCAACATGCTTGGCGCCTGTTGTCCTGAGCTATTTTATGATTCACAGTACTACCAGGTAGGCATTCCCCTGAAATGGGTTCTCGACCATAAGATTGCAACGACAGAATATATGGTTCCTTCATTTTACCCTTTCAACATAAATATGTTATTTATGATTGCGCATATGATGGGCAATGATATAACCGCTAAAGTAGTATCGTTTGTCTGCGGAATAACGGTATGTTGGGGGATATATCAGTTTGGCAAAAAATTCTTTACGCCTGAGATCGGGGTATTGGCAGCGCTTATTTTTTACTCGGTACCGCAGGTTATGATCGGGTCGTGGAAGGCTGCCATCGAGCTGGGTATCACCGTATTTGATTTCGGAGCTGTATTTGCACTAATCTATTTTATAGAAAAAAAAGAACGGTTCTGGTTAATCATTTCCGGGGTATTGTGCGGTTTATCAATGGGAAGTAAATATACGGGGCTGGTGTTCTGTTTCGTACCATCGGTCATGACTTTGGTGGCTGCCGGCATGTGGCAGCGCCAGGGATTGAAAACGGTGTGTCGCGACATTGTATTGTTTTCGCTTGTTGCCCTGGCAGTGAGCTCACCGTGGTATATCAGGAATATCATTAGTAGTGGTAACCCCATATTCCCTTTCCTCTGGGAAAAAATAGGGTTTTTGAAGTTGAAAATGACACGATCACTACTTGCTGATCCTGCTCGTCCACTGTTTAGTTTTTACAATTATTTCTGTTTCCTGTGGCCGATGACCATGGGAACGTTACAACAGGAAACAATGATCGGGCCCCTGTTTTTGATTTTCATACCTTTAATTTTTACGTTAAAGAAGATAGATTTAAAAATAAAAATTCTCAGTGTATACCTTCTATTTTCACTGGTGTTCTGGATTGTCCTGGGCAGATTCTATCTCCGCTTTTTTATTCCGACATTGCCGGTCATAAGCATTATTTTTGCGTATTATATTGCCAGTCATACTTCAAAAGGCTTGAAAAATGTTTCGTATCTGCTCATCGGAGGGATCGTGTTTGCCAATATCACCTATAGCGTCAGAGTGTTACAGGTTATGCAATCTCCGCTGACGTATCTGTTGGGGACTCAATCACGAAAAGATTACCTTTCCATCCAACGAATGGGGTATCCCGATCCGTATTACTCGGTGATTGATTATGCCAACAACAATAGTGCTCCCGATGCCACCATTCTGTTTTTGGGTGAGACCAGAGGCCTTTTTTCAAAAAGGCGTTTTATTATCTCGGGAGTTGCCGAACGTTCCCCGCTTGAAGACTGGATAAGCCAATGCGCCAATGCCGATCAATTGTATGCTATTATGCAAAAAAATGGTGTGTCTCATATTCTCCTCAATGCACCTGAAGCCATGCGGCTCAAAGGGTATGATATATTTTACTGGAGTGGAAGAGATCTCCGAGTTTTATCGGAATTCTGGGATAAGTATGTCAGAGAAGTCTTTCACGATATAGCTGACGTACAGATTCCGCAGAAGGGGATCCTCTCACTAAAAAATGATGCGCCGCAACAATGGCGGCAGTTTGCTTCAAGCCCCTACAATTATTGTTATCTCTACAAAATTGAGCCACCGTCCGAAGCTGCTAAGACACCTGTCCCGCACGATTTCTTTCTAGATGAACCATTGTATTCATCCGCACAGTGGGAAAAGATGACCTCCGGAGCAGACGGGCAATGGCTGAAGAAAATAAAAAGGAATAATTAATGCCATGAAAAAGACCCTTAAGCTTCTGGTTGGTATTGCCATCAGCGGGTTGTTTCTGTGGCTGGCATTTAGGAAATCTGATATCAGGCAGGTTCTGCTGATCATGAGATCTGCACGCATCGAATTAATTGTTGCGTCACTAGGAATCGGTATCCTGGGTCTTTTTGTTCGCAGCTATCGCTGGAAACTGCTGGGCAGCAAATACCGGACTGTGCCCTATCATAACTTTTTCCGCGCAACAACAATGGGATTGATGCTCAATACCTTCCTTCCATTTCGGACCGGGGATATTTTTCAAGGGTATTTCATCGCGCGTTCAAGCGGTCTTGCCCAAAGCTATACGCTTGCAACCGTTTTTATGGAACGCCTTATGGATTTTGTTCCTCCGGCTTTGATGCTGGTTATTGGATCCTTTTTTGTTGTTTTGCCGCCTCAGATCAAGTTGTCGCGGCTTGTCCTGCTATTTGCGGTAGTTGCGGGAGGGATAATTTCAGTCATTATCTTGAGGAAAAAGTTTGTTGCCTTTATGTCCTGCTTTTTGCATGACCGACACTGTGATAAGATCGGGCATCTGCTCGAAAATGTAGTAACTGCTCTCGGTTTTTTAAAAGACCGGCAGGTATTGACCCGGGCGATTCCTCTGACACTGGCCAACTGGTTCATCTTAAGCAACGCCGGAACATTTCTTATCCTTTCTTCTTTAAATATACATGTTTCGTTTTTTCAGTCATTTCTTATCCTGGGAATAACGGTGATGAGTGTTGCCATTCCCGCCTCTCCCGGGTTTGTGGGGACGTGGGAATTCTTTTGTGCTCTGGCACTGAGCATTTTTCATGTAGACCGCGACCGGGCGTTATCGTATGCGGTTGTATCCCATATTTTGGCGTTTCTGCCGATAGTTGTCATAGGGCTCTTTTTTATGATAAAAGAATTTCTCCTCAAAAAGTTTCCACACCCCGTAGCCCAGCTCGACAAATAACGTACATACCTTCTCGGCACCTCATCTGTTGGACTATCCCGGTCGTGACCAGGAACAAGTTCATCGACGGTCGTCCGGGCTGTCATGGGACGGTCTTGACAACAAAATAGTATCGTGGTATAATGTTAGCACTTGGTAGCAGAGAGTGCTAAAAATAGAATTCAATAAATTTTAAGGTTCTCAAACATGAGACAAGTTAATCCCGGTGTCGTTAAAGAACGAAAAAAAAAGATTCTTCAGGCGGTTATCCATCAGTTTATCAAGACTGGCCGGCCGGTAGGGTCGAATTTATTGACTGAAGACTATCGCTTTGATTTATCTCCGGCGACTATCCGGAATTTGATGGCGGAATTAGAAGACGAAGGGTTTTTGACCCATCCGCACACATCCTCGGGGCGGACCCCGACCGATAAAGGGTATCGTAATTACGTTGATTCATTGCGAGAAATTCAGCGATTGGTGCTTGATGAAGAGGATCGGATACGTAACGAATACGATGTTCGTATCCGGGAGCTGCAGGACATGCTGGTTCACACCAGTCGTATGTTATCGGGGCTTTCTCAATATACGGGATTTGTGGTAACGCCCAATATTGATAAAAACCTGTTACAATATCTGGAATTGGTAAAGATAGCCGAAAACAGGATTTTAGTTGTGCTGGTTACAACAAACGGGTTGGTAAAACATAAGATTATTGAGTCCCCGGTTTCAGCTGAAAAGCTGGAAGTACTTACGCGCATACTTAATACCAAGTTAAGGGGACTGTCGCTTCTGCAAGCCAAACGGAAGATTATCGATGAACTGGACAATATGGAGCGCCAAGAAAAAGATCTTTTGGCGCTGGCAAAAGATCTGGGTCGCGATCTTTTCAGTATAGAAGAAGACATTTATATTGATGGGGCTACAAATGTCATGGCACTACCGGATTTTCACGATTATGAGCCGATGCGCTGCTTGTTGCGGTTTAATGAAAACAAAGGATTGTTGCGACAGGTATTGCATGATGATACCAGTACCGGTGAGATCAAAGTAGTAATCGGGTCAGAAGCCGCTTGTGAAGAATTTAAGGATTTGAGCCTGGTGACAACTGTGTATAAAGAGGGAGAAACTCCTATCGGTGTTCTCGGTATTATCGGTCCCAAGCGAATGGAATACCCGAAAATGATGGCGCTTGTCAGGGCGGTATCGCATATCGTCAACACGATGCTGGCTAAAAAAGAAGAAGATGAAGGGGGTATGCGTGGACATTAATGAGACAAGCTCTGTCGGTGAAGACGCTCGTGACGATAAAGTTGCTGAACTAGACATACTCAGACAGTCACTTGAAGAACACAAGAAGCAGGCGCGGGAATATTATGACCAACTCTTGCGGATGAAGGCGGAGTTTGATAATTTTCGTCGCCGTACTGAAAAAGAGCGAACGACACATATTGCGTGGGGAAAGGAAGAAATATTGCGCAAGCAGGTAAGTATTCTTGACATTCTCGAACAGGCGCTTGCCAGCACAAAAATTTCCTCTAATATCGAAAGCATCCAGCAGGGACTTGAGATGATCACTCAGGAGTTTGTACGGATGTTGTCGAGCGAGGGAGTCAAGGAAATGCAATGTGTGGGCATGCAATTCGATCCAACGTTGCATGAGGCGCTTGAACAGGTGGTAAGTGATCAGCCTGAGGGCACGATTGTTTCCGTATTACAGAAAGGATACACAATGAATGGACGGGTGGTTCGTCCGGCCAAGGTGCAGGTAGCCAAGCAGCAGACGGCATTAAGTAATACAGGCGATTCAACTAATAAAGCACCTGAGACAGAGACGCTGGTGTAGCAGTGGATGTTGTTTTGAAAGCATAAGACGCAATAAAGTGAATATACTGTGGGTTATCATATAATAAACTGATACATATAATAATGGGAGGTACGTGTTATGGCAAAAATCATTGGTATTGACTTAGGAACATCAAATTCAGCAGCAGCGGCGATGGAAGGTGGTAAAGCAACCATTATTCCGTCAGCTGAAGGCACAACGCTTGGTGGAAAAGCATTTCCGTCATACGTTGCGTTTACAAAAGATGGGCAACTCCTTGTTGGTGAACCTGCCCGCAGACAGGCAGTTACCAATACCGAAGGGACGATATCGGCATTTAAGAGAAAAATGGGTCAGGATTTTAAATACAATATCCACGGCAAAGAGTTTACTCCCCAGCAGTTGTCGGCGTATATACTGCAGAAGGTCAAACGGGACGCGGAAGCCTATCTCGGAGAACCGATAACTAAAGCAGTCATTACCGTGCCCGCATATTTTAACGATCATCAGCGGCAGGCGACAAAAGATGCCGGTGCGATCGCTGGTCTTGAAGTTGTCCGGCTGGTCAACGAACCGACGGCAGCTGCGCTGGCCTACGGTATCGATAAAGGTGGCAAGGAGCAGAAGATACTGGTGTTTGACCTTGGCGGTGGAACACTGGATGTAACGGTCATGGAAATGGGTGCCGAAGGCACGTTTGAAGTATTGTCAACATCCGGTGATACCCAACTGGGCGGTACCGATATGGACAATGGTCTCGTTGACCATGTTGCCGAGCAGTTTCGCCGGGAAAACGGTATTGATCTGCGCACCGATAAAATGGCTGTGCAACGTCTTAAGGAAGCAGTCGAAAAGGCCAAGATCGAACTTTCAAATGTTTTGGAGACAGATTTAAACCTGCCGTTTATCACTGCCGATGCTTCCGGGCCGAAACATCTTACCATGAAACTTTCCCGGGCTACGCTCGACAACATTGTTCGGCCGATAGTTGAGCGGTGTAAAGGATCGATTGATCGGGCGATAGTTGATTCAAAACTCAACAAAGATCAGATCGCGCGTATTATTCTCGTCGGAGGTCCGACCAGGATGCCGATCGTTCAGAAATTTGTGGAAGATTATATCGGCAAAAAAGTAGAAGGCGGAATAGACCCGATGGAATGCGTGGCGCTTGGCGCCGCTATCCAGGCTGCTGTTCTGACGGGAGAGGTGAAGGACATCCTCCTTTTGGACGTCACACCGTTGACACTGGGAGTTGAAACAATGGGTGGTGTGCGTACCGCCATCATCGATCGTAACACAACGGTTCCGACGAAACGCTCGCAGGTCTTTTCGACTGCAGCCGAAAATCAGCCCTCGGTTGAAATACACGTGCTGCAGGGGGAACGTCCTCTTGCCAAAGATAATGTGTCGCTTGGCAAGTTTTTCCTTGATGGTATTCCTCCGGCGCCCCGCGGTGTGCCCCAGATTGAAGTAACGTTTGACATCGATGCCAACGGCATCCTGCACGTGGTGGCGAAAGATCTCGGCACCAATAAGGAACAGTCGATCAGGATCACATCTTCCACCAAACTGTCCAAAGAGGAAGTCGAGAAATTTGTCAAGGAAGCAGAAAAATACTCTGCAGACGACAAGCAGCGCAAAGAGGAAATCGAGGTCAGAAATGAAGCAGATAACCTCGTATATTCAACTGAAAAAGGCTTGAAAGAGCATGGTGATAAAATAGCTGGCGATGAACGTCTTGCCGTTGAACAGGCACTTTCTTCAACAAAGGAAGCTCTTAAGGGCACGGATATCGAAGCGATTAAAAAAGCGAAGGAATCATTGACGACCGCATCGCACAAACTGGCGGAAGTCATTTATCGCGAAGCTCAGAAACAATCTTCTCCCGGCGGTCAGGGTGAGCCGCAAGCGGGGCCTGAGCAATCTTCCCAATCGGCACAACCAAAAGACGATAGCAAGGTAGTGGATGCTGAAGTGGTTGAAGAAAAGAAGAATTAAGGAAATTGAAAAACGGCAGTAATGCCAGAGTTTCTTTATTATATTAAGCACGATAACCCATTAGTCGTGTTCCCTTTGACCCTCAATCTCTTTGATGAAGAGATTGAGGGTAAAGGGTTTTGTATGGGAAATCGATGCATTAAAAAGGATTTACTGTGAAACGGGATTATTATGAAGTGCTTGGCGTCAACAAAACTGCCGGTGTTGATGAGATCAAATCGGCTTATCGCAAGCTTGCCCTGAAATATCATCCGGACAAAAATCCCGGAGATAAGGCTTCTGAAGAGAAATTCAAAGAGATCAATGAAGCATATGAGATGTTATCCGATGCGAGCAAGCGTGTGCAGTATGACCGGTTTGGCCATGCAGGTGTTGGTACTGCTCCTCCTCCGCAGGGCGGTGGTCCTCAAGGTTATGGTGATGCCGCTGACTTTTCTGACATTGGTGATATATTCGGCGATATGTTTGGCGATGTTTTCGGAGGCGCACGCGGCGGTGGCCGTGGAAAGCGCAGGGAAAAATCGACGCATGGCAGGGATTTGCAGTATGATCTTGAAATTTCATTGACGGACGCATTTACGGGAGTCGAGGTACCGCTGCAGATTCCCCGACAGGAGCCCTGTAGCGCGTGTGGTGGCAGTGGTGCTAAAGCGGGAACTTCATCAAAAACATGTTCCCAATGTAAGGGAGCTGGACAGGTCCGTTACAGTCAGGGATTCTTTTCATTTAATCAGGCCTGTCCCCGATGTGGAGGCGAAGGTGAGGTTATTGAAAGCCCCTGTCCTTCATGTCGCGGGTCGGGAACTTCAAAAACCACTCATAAAGTCACGGTGCGCGTTCCGGCTGGTGTTGATGAGGGGACGTCACTCCGGGTGTCGGGAGCCGGAGATGCGGGGCCCAAAGGGGGCACGCCGGGCGATCTCTATGTGGTCATTCACCTCAAGAAAGACCAACGATTTACCCGGGATGGTGAT
This sequence comes from Endomicrobiales bacterium, assembly GCA_049508565.1. GTDB lineage: Bacteria > Elusimicrobiota > Endomicrobiia > Endomicrobiales > CAIRNS01 > CAIRNS01. The sequence goes on from JBELAT010000012.1 coordinate 12,974, forward strand.
GATCTCCATACCGAATCGCCGGTTAGCTTCAGCACCGCTGTGTTCGGGGGAGACATATCCATAACAACTCTTGAAGGTTCGGTCACCCTCAAAGTCCCTCAGGGTACTCAGCCAGGAACAGTATTTCGCGTTAAGGAACACGGGTTTCCTAAACTCGGGCGTCGATCAAAAGGTGATTTATTTGTAAAAGTTACTATAGAGGTTCCTAAGAATCTCACCGAAAAACAAAAAGGCGCATTGCAGAACTTTGCCCAGTCTATGGGTGAATCTGTCCAAGCGGGATCCGACAATATTTTCAAAAAAGTATTTAAATAGCAATCCGCTTTTTGTGTCCGGCAATAATAATCGATAACCCTTTGTTTTTCAATCATTTCTTTAATGGCAAGAGATCGTTAAGCTGCTGGTGTTTGATAGAAAAAACTTAATATGTAAGAGGCAGCTATGCCGCATTTTTTTGTTCCGCCGGAGAATATAGATAATGGCATATTTGTTTTGACAGGTTCTGAAGCACACCATCTGGCAACAGTTCGCCGGTGTACATCAGGAAGTGTCATCGATCTTTTTGATGGAACAGGCAAAACATATGTCGGCACTGTGACGTCGGTAACTCACAATGAGATCAAAGGTACCATTGTCCCCAAAGAAGACAGTGTGTCACCCAGCGTTGCTATTTGTCTGTATAATGCTGTTCCTAAAGGAGACCGGTTCGACTGGTTAGTCGAAAAGGCTGCCGAACTGGGTGTTGCGGTTGTGGTCCCGATGATTACACAACGGAGTGTCATAAAAGATATTTCAGAAGCAAAAATTGAGCGGTGGAATCGGCTATCCCGTGCTGCCAGCCAGCAGTCGGCTCGCACAGACGTTATGCGGGTTGAGACGCCGCTTTCATTTGATGCTGCTGTTGAGAAAACGGCATCATTGTCCTCGACGAGGATTATTGCCTGGGAGGGGGAGGAGACAAGGACCATGCAGACAATTCCCCAACTTTCTCATCCCGCAACAGAGGTCTCTATCTTCATTGGTCCGGAAGGTGGTTTTAGCATGCGGGAAATAGAGCATGCAATTAAATACTCCGTTATCCCGGTGACCCTGGGAAAGAACGTTCTTCGTGTCGAGACTGCAGGGATTCTCGCCACTATTCTTGCTATGAACCTTGCCGGACAATACACGTGAAAACAGCATATATTCATACATTTGGCTGCAAGGTCAACCAATTTGATTCTCAGGTGATTCGCGAGCATTTCGAGACACAGGGATATCAGTTCGAACATACGCCCGAGTCCGCTGATATAGTGATTCTCAATTCCTGTACGGTGACAGCAGAGGCTGACCGCCAGTGCCGGTCTTTGATTAGAAAAATTACTACCGCTAACCCCTCGGCCCGTATTGTGCTTGCGGGGTGTTACGCGCGGCGCTCCGGGCCTGAGCTGATGATTGAATTTCCGCGCCTGGAACTATTTGATGCTGCGGCAATCACGGTTAAATCAATTGCTTCATTCGCGGAGCATTCCCGTGCATTTCTTAAAATCCAGGATGGATGTGATGCCTTTTGCTCATACTGCGTCGTACCCTATGTGCGACCAGGTTTATGGAGCCGTCCCATTGACGATATTGTTGAACAGGTCAAAGTTCTTGTCGGCAATGGGTATCCCGAGATTGTTCTTACGGGTGTTCATTTGGGTAAATATCACGGAGGACTCTCGTCGGTTATCCGGGCTATTCTCGCTCTCAAGGGGAATTTCCGGCTGAGATTATCATCTCTGGAAGCCAGCGAAGTGACAGATGATCTGCTGGATCTTATGCAAGACCATCCCGAACGTATCTGCCGGCATCTGCATTTGCCTTTGCAATCAGGTTCTTCGGCTGTTCTTGCGCGCATGAAACGGTCATATTCCATCGAAATGTTTTATCGTACAGTTGATAAAGTGCGGGATCGACTTCCGGATATCGGTATTTCAACAGATATTATTGTGGGATTTCCCGGTGAAACAGATACTGATTTTACCGCCACGTGCAACTGTGTTGAAAAGAGCCAGTTTAGCCGACTGCATGTGTTTCGATATTCACCTCGACCGAAAACGGCAGCAGCAGATATGAAACCGGTGGTTCATCCCAAAACCATCGTAGAACGTTCCCGGGTATTGCGACAGATAGGTACAAAACAGGAAGAACGTTTCTGGAGAACATTTGTGGGAACAAAACGGCCTGTTGTTATGGCAGGAGTAAAGAATATGGCGCTTACGGATAATTATATACGAGTACTGTTTGATAACAAAACTCAATCACAAAACAATGGTATTTTTCAAGTGCTTCTCACCGAAAAGTGTAGCCAGCCCTGGGGAGAAATAATCTGAAATAAAGTCATCTTTAATATAGGATGTGCCATTTATTATAAAAGTCTCAGGTATTTACAAGTTGCCGAGTCACATGGTGTGCATGACCATTTAGTAGTGTTTTTTCTGCTAACTGTGCCTCACGGGACTCATGGGCCCCTTGAAAAATAAATAAATATAGTATATACTGATCATTCACATGGACTGCATCTTTTGTGCTATTATCAAAAAGCAGATTCCAGCGGATATCGTTTTTGAAAACGACCGGGTTCTGGCGTTTCGGGATATTCATGCCCAGGCGCCGGTCCATATTCTGATCGTTCCTAAAAAGCATATAACGACTCTCGATGAAGTTGTCAGCGCTGACCAATCGTTGCTGGGTGAGATTCAAATAGTGGCTCGCGACCTGGCCCGACAGGAAAACGTTCATGTTGACGGGTATCGAGTAGTTGCCAATTGTGGACCCGCAGCGGGGCAGGCGGTGTTGCATCTGCATTATCATGTGCTTGGAGGACGGAAATTTTCATGGCCTCCGGGATGAGGTATATCTAATACTAAAATAATTAATGGGAAGGTGGTGTGAATGACATGGTCAACGTCCGGGTCAGGGAAGGTGAATCAATAGAAGAAGCCATTCGCCGTTTTAAAAGAGAATGCGAACGAAACGGTATCATGCAGGAAATAAAAAAACGCGAGTTTTATAAATCTCCGAGTGTTGTACGCAAAGAAAAACTGGCAGAAGCAAAACGCAAAATAAGACGTAAAATGATGAAAGAGAATCGCTGGGCGCGGTAATAGAATTTATGAAAAACGGTAAACAGTCGTTATCTCTGTTTACCGTTTTTCATCTACAACTCACATAAGAGGTCCCGCAATGAAACTCAAAGATCTGTTTAATTTCTTTATCGAGCAGGGTATAGCCCGGGATTTGCGTGGAAAAGATGCGGTTCTGGCTGAGCTCAAACGGAAAAACGAAAAGTTCGAAAAACTTCCCTCAGATGAAAAAGAGGGCTTTGACACCGATACGTTAACCAACCCGTTCGCTGATTCACGGATATTGTTTGGTAGTCCCGACACAGAGGTAAAAACTATCCTTACAGGCATAGACATCGAGTCCGCCGAAATCATCCTGGCACATACGCTCAAAACTACCGGAAAATCGATTGACCTGGTACTAACCCATCATCCTGAAGGTAAGGCATATGCTACCTTTTATCAGGTCATGGGACTACAATCTGACGTCTTGAACAAATTTGGTGTCCCGATTACCATGGCAGAATCAATGACAGATGCTCGGATGAAAGAAGTCGGTCGTAAGGTTATGGGGCAAAACCATATGCGCGCAGTTGATGCAGCCCGATTGCTTGATATTCCCTTTATGTCGGCACACACGGTTGCTGACAATCATGTGGCGAGCTATCTACAGAAATTAATTGACGAAAAAAAACCGGCATTTATTGGCGATATCATCAAAATCCTCAAAGAGATTCCTGAATATAAAGAAGCAGGCGGCAATGGAGCAGGACCGACGGTTTTGTTGGGATCGAAGGAACACCGGGCGGGGAAAATATTTGTCGATATGACGGGCGGAACTGAGGGCGCACGGGAAGCCATAGAAAAATTGGCTGATGCAGGCGTGGGCACAATGATCTGTATGCACATGAGTGACGAACACTTTAAGATTGCTGAGAAATGTCATATGCGTGTCATTATTGCGGGGCATATTTCCTCAGATAACCTGGGAGTTAATCTTCTCTTTGATGCGGCAGAAAAGAAATTCGGAACACTTAACTTTATTGATTGTTCAGGTTTTCGCCGGATTCGGCACACGAATTAGAATCATCACCGAAACACTATCGGCAATAGTTATTCGCTATAAAACAATACAATCGATATTCCCGATGACACGCTGCACTGCATGTGTGAGGGCGTGGCTGTGATGTGTACCTGATTTATGACTATTTCTCCGGAGACTATTGAAAAGGTTAGATCAAGCATCGATATAGTTGAATTGGTACGGGAGTATATACCAACGGTCAAACGTTCGGGCAGAAACTGGAAAGCTAACTGCCCGTTTCATAACGAGAAAACTCCTTCATTAATGATCAGCCCCGAGAAGGGGATCTTCCACTGTTTCGGCTGCGGAGCAGGTGGAGATGTATTTAAGTTCGTTATGATGATCGATTCGCTTAGCTGGCCTGAATCGATCAGAAAGCTCGCTTCGCGCTGCGGGGTTACGATCCAGGAAACGACCGAAGAAACTGTCAAGCGGTCGGAAAAACAGAAATTATTTGATCTTCTGGAGCAGAGCGCTCGTTATTATCATCGGATGCTCAGGGAGTCGATTGCCGGCCGCAACGCCCGTGAATACCTTAAAAAACGGGGAGTATCTGAGGATTCAATAGAAAAATTTGTACTGGGATATGCGCCGAGAGGCTCTCTCATTGAGCAGGCAAAGAAAAAAGGATTCACCGTTGAAGCTCTCTCTAGCGCAGGCGTCATCACCCGTACTGAGCGGGGAACGTACTTTGAGTATATGTCAGATCGTCTGGTATTTCCGATTTTAGACACTCAAGGTCGGGTAGTCGGTTTTGGCGGCAGGACTCTTAAAGACGATCAGCCTAAGTATTTGAACACACCCGAGACGGTCGTGTATTCAAAATCTAGCCAGCTCTACGGACTGTTCCAGGCGCTTCCGACAGTGCGTTCAAGCCGGGCACTGATGGTTTTAGAAGGATATATGGATGTTGTTGTCACCCATCAGTTTGGCGTATCCAATACGGTGGCGACACTGGGTACTTCGCTGACCGCACAGCATGCGCAGATGTTGCCGCGCTATGCTGATGACATAACCCTGTTGTTTGATTCAGATGAAGCAGGTTTTGCCGCGGCAAAACGAGCCACAGATATTTTAATAGAAAAAGATCTCACGTTGAAAATAAGTTCGCTGCCTGATGGGGTTGACCCTGACGAATATCTGGTAGCTCACGGCACAGAGTCTTTTAATGCACTGGTTGAACAAAACCGTCAATCAGCTGTCGAGTTTTTGACGGCCATGGCTCTGCGTAAACACGGGAGTGGCTCGCCGGAAGCAAAAGCGCGCGTTGTGCAGGAACTTGTACCATTTCTTGCTCGTTCTCAAAATGCCGTTTTGGTCGGTGAGTGGATCAAATATATAGCCGGACAAACGGCTACTGCCGAAACAGCGATTGTCAGTGAAGTTAAACGTGTTGCTCGACCATCCGCGCGCTCCGGCGTACGACAACCGGCCGCGGCGCGCCACGAAACAGGTATTCGTTCAGCCGAAGAAGAGTTGATACAATTAATATCGGCCTTTCCTCAATTTGTGAGCAAGGTTGATGAAAGAATATTTTGTGATGCCCGTTGTAAAACAGTTTTTGAATTGCTCACCAAGCAGATGACGGTTGGGGAAATTGCTACACGGGTTCAAGAACCGATCAGCCAGTGGTTTACGGAGCTCTTGCTTGAAGAAAAAAGTTATACAGAGCCCGATGAGATTTTCCGGACGATCGTGTATGACCTAGAGCAGACTCGCAAAGAGATGCGTCGTCAGGAGCTCGGTCGTGATATTGATTTAATGACCAGCAAACATAAACCTCTGGATGAAGAGATTGTTCGGCAGTATCAGGAACTCAATAAGCAGTTGAAAGGGTCGGTGAAATCACGCCATGGCAAAAAAGAATGACGCGTTCAAGGATTTAATTGAGCACGGAAAAGAACACGGTTATCTGACCTACGAAGAGATCAATAAGACGATTCCGGGAACGGTTATGGGATCGGATAAGATTGATGAATTTTTTGGCACTCTTGATAACTTGGGAATTCCCGTGGTTGAAAAAGAGACGGATTACTTAACCAAACTTCGTGAAACTCCCTCGGAAGAACATGATATCGCTAAAGAAATCAGTGAAGATGAAGTCATTAACCCCGTCCGTATGTATTTGACGGAGATGGCCAAGGTTGCTCTCTTGGATCGGGCTACTGAAGTCAATCTTGCTCGCGCTATCCGCGAAAATGAAAAAAAACTTAAACATATCGTCCTTGAATCCCCGCTTATCATCAAAGAGATAAGAAACTGGGAGACCTTGATTAGTCAGGATGAAATGACTCCCAAAGAATTGATGCCCCGGGGCAGGAAGTCATCCGCACAGTTGCGCGGGATGCGCTTAAAGATGAGAAAAGCGGTACACCAGATAACGCTGATCGAAAAAAAGATTATTAAAAATGAACAGCAATTGCAGTCGAAGTCTATTTCACGCAAGGACAAAGAAAAGCGCGAAGGGTTAGTTGCGGAGGACCGGCAGAAGGTAATCGATGTTATTTTGGCCCTTAACTTAAACCAGGATAAGATTAAACGGCTGATAAATAAAATTAAAACAACTGCTCAAAAATTGTCGGAAATGAATGACGATATCACGCGGTTCGAACGACGGTTGAAAATGCCATTTGCCCGGTTCTTATCTTTGTACCGGCAAACGAAGGTAAAAAAACTCAGTCCCGCAGAGTTTAAACGGCAAACCGGTTACGCGCTTGTCGGTATCGAACCCCAGGTAGAAAATATAGAACTGCTCATTCACCGGCAAAGAAATCTGCAAGAGAGTTTTTCTATTACCCCCCAGGAGCTTCTGGAAACGGATAGAAAGATCCGCGAACTGGAAGATGTCATTCATATCGATAAAATGAAGCTTATCGAAGCCAACTTCCGTTTGGTGGTATCGATTGCCAAAAAACATGTTGGCATGAGCAACCTGGAATTATCAGATTTAATCCAGGAAGGCAACCTCGGTCTTTCAAAAGCCGTTGAAAAGTTCGAATGGAAACGGGGTTTTAAATTCTCAACCTATGCAACCTGGTGGATTCGCCAATCAATCAACCGGGCGATCGCTGATCAATCCCGTACGATCCGTATTCCGGTTCATATGAAGGAATTGATCTCGAAATTGACAAAAATAAAAAAGCGGTACCAGCAGGAGCATGGCAGGGAACCGACCATTGAGGAATATTCAAAGCTTCTCCGGTTGTCAACGGACCGGGTGCGCAAGGTGCTTAAGATGATGCAAGAGCCAGTTTCCCTGGCCACTCCTATCGGTGAGGAAGAGGACTCTCGCCTGGAAGATTTTATCGAGGATCACAGTAATCCAAGTCCCGTACAAAAGACATTGCAGTACCGCCTGCAGCTTGATATCGAGAAAGTGTTAAGCACTCTGACTCCCCGTGAAGCGGACATCATTCGTTTACGGTATGGTATCGGAGTGGGATATCCGCGAACCCTGGAAGAAGTGGGAAAAATATTCGGAGTAACGCGTGAACGCGTACGCCAGATCGAAGCAAAAGCGGTCAGAAAATTGCGTCACCCGTCCCGCAGTAAGCCGCTCCGCGAGTATATGGAGTAGTTTTAGAACAGTTCCGTTGACAGGCTGACGGTAAATTGATAAACTGCAGCTCGCTCGTTGATTTTGTGGGCCTGTAGCTCAGTTGGTTAGAGCAGTCGACTCATAATCGTCTGGTCGTAGGTTCAAGTCCTACCAGGCCCAAATTTTGTTTGCATACTATGCACTTAAGTTCAAAGCGTTTGTCGATATAGGGTACTTTGAAATTCGGTGATGAATATTCCTGAGGGTGGTTAGCTCAGCGGAAGAGCACTCGCCTCACACGCGAGGGGTCGCAGGTTCGAACCCTGCACTACCCATGTCGTTTACATGTGCCCCCTAGCCGGTTCAACTTTTTTCGATTTTGCGCTTGCTACATCCGATTGATAACGGATGACAGAATCAGGGGAAAGAAAGAAGACATTAAAAAACATGGACCTCAAAGAAAAAATCATGCTGCTGGTTTCCTTGCAGGAAAAAGACACGCAACTCGATAAGCTTCGCGCTCAAGCGTTGGACATCCCTGAAAAGATCAACGCGGTAAAACATCTTTCGGATGAAAACCATGCTGTTGCAGAAGAAAAAAAGAAGAGTCTTCAACAGATGCAGCTGTTGCGCAAACAGAAGGAGCTTGAAGTTGAGGCAAAAGAGAGTGATATCCGCAAGCATACCAATGAATTAAATTCAGTTAAAGCAAATGACGCATATCGCGCCTTGTTAACTGAAATCGAGCAGGGTAAAAAGGAAAAGTATAATCTGGAAAATGAAATATTGGAGCTTATGGAACGCATTGAGCTCGAATCTGAGAAAATAAAGAACGATGCAAAAGACGTTCAACAGCACGATACAGAGGCAAAAACGGAAATAGCACGTCTTGAATCTGACAGGCAGATAGTCCTTGACCAGATAACGCGGATGGAGCAGGAACGTGCGGAATATATCAAACCGATTCCTGAAGATATTATACATCGCTATGAGTATGTGAGAGAAAGTCGCGAGGGTTTGGCCATTGTTCCTATCGAAGGCTCTCACTGCGGCGCATGCCACATAGAGTTACGCCCCCAGATGATCAATGAAGCGCGCAAACATCAGGACTGGACTATTTGCGATAGCTGTTCGCGCATCCTTTTTGTTAAAAATTCATGAAAATACGCATATTTACCGATGGTGCTGCACGGGGTAATCCGGGACCGGCGGGTATTGGTGTCGTGGTCTACAGTGGTGACGGTGCCATTATTGAACAATGTTGCCGATATCTCGGCACTGCGACAAACAATGTTGCTGAATATCATGGGCTTATAACTGGCTTGACCCTTGCTCAGAAACATCAGCCAAGCAGTGTGGAGATGTTTCTGGATTCTGAGCTGGTAGTTCGTCAAATGAAGGGGCAATACAAAGTTAAAAATGCAAACCTGTCTGTGTTGTATCAGCAGGCATGTGCGCTTGCCTCTCAGTTGCAGCAAGTCCGGTTTGTGCACGTTCCGCGCGAACAAAATTCGGTTGCCGACGGATTGGCCAATGTGGCAATTGATACTCAAGCGCATCCTCAATAACCTTTTTTAGCCTATCTGTCATTTACCACACGATTCCATGGTGAAGCGGTATTTTAAAAATAGTACTATAAAGAATACCAGATTCTTGTGTTTTCGCGTATGTAGCATGTGTTTATTTTGAAGTATGTTGTATCAGGGGACAACAGGAGGATCGCTTATCCTGATTGCGGGGATGAGAGGAAAGTCCGAACTTTAGTTCCCATCGTAAGGTGGGAAAAACGGTAGTGGGTAATCCCCATCGTTCGAAAGAACAGAGGTGCGAACAGTGACGTTCCGTCCCGAAAGGGAGGGGACTTCCTGCTGATATAGCAGGAAGAATCTCTGAGGAAACTCAGGGAGTGAAACGGCTAAATCCTTACTGGAAAGCAAGGTCAAAATCCCGCTTATGGCGTGGATTGTTAAGCTGACCGCTTGATTGAGCGGAGTAATCCGCTCAACAGAGAAATGATCCTCATCTTCGCGCAAGCGGAGAACAGAATTCGGTGTACATGTTGTCCCCGTTTTTTTAAAAAGCCACTTCGGGCCTGAGGGTTTGAAGTGGCTTTTTTTATTTCTACGAATATAGTGTAAGTTAAATTTTGACCGTTACCTTCTACACGGTTTTATAAGTATTTCACTAAATATACTGATTGCTTCCCCATATATATACTATAAGTAAATATAGTATCGTAACAACGTATGTTTCAATCGCAGTCTTTTAAGGAAGGTAAAGGAGCATGCGCCGATCGTTCTATTTCACTAAGCTCATAGCTTCTCTGACGCTGATAGCGTTTATGTATTCGTCTGTTTTACATCAGGCGCTTTTTGCTGCTGTTTCTTTGGTACGAGAACAAGTAGAAATAAATAAGCTCACGCGCAGCGAGCAGCTGATTGTTCCCTATACCTACGGGCGGATAACGAGCGGAGCGTACAATGGCAACGACCGGCTGGTGGTGTACATCCAAGACCTGCACTGCAACCCCGAAGTGCAGACCAATATATCTAAAATACTAAAGCTTTTTGATACGAAATTCGGTATCAATAAGATATTTGTTGAAGGCGCTCCATCCGGCAAGCTCGATACGTCTCTGATAAGTTCAATACCTGATGAGCAGATTCGCACCCGAACCATAGAAGGTCTGTTGCATAAAGGTTTATTAAGCGGCAGCGAGTACTATGCATTGAAATTCAAGCAGGATAAATTATACGGTTTAGAACACTGGGCAACATACCGGCAAAACCTTGACCGCTTCAGAAAACTCACCGCGGAAAATCAAGCCAACCAGACAACGAACGAAAATATATGTGCGGCCGTAGAAACGTTAAAGTCGCGTTACCTTGACCGCAAGGTTAAAACAATAGAGAAGTTATTTAATAGCAAGACCAATGAAACCCGATATCAGAAGATAGAGTGGTTGGGCGCTGCAGTTGATGAGCCTGTCGCCGGATACCCGAACCTTGCGCGGTACATTCAACTTATCAAGCTGAGTAAGAAAATCAAACAGCGGCAGATTACCGAACAGATGTCAGCGTACGTACAACAATTGCGGCGTACGGTTCCCATGAATGTATATAAGTCGTTAGTAGACACGATGGGCACCCAGGACAATCGTGATGAGTACTACCATCGTTTGTCGCAAATCGCGCAGGCGTACAGTCCTAATCTTCAAAGGTGCTATCCGGCAGTCAGTGCTTTCTTTGAGTTCCAGCGCTTAAACTATCAGATAAACCCGGTCTATCTTGTTGAAGAAGAAAACCTGTTCCATGACCGGGTGATGACCAAGTACGCCGAGCGATTAGTAGACAAAGAGATTATCCTGATGTCGCGGATGGCGACATATTTCAAGGACTATATTGATTTAAAAATGACACCGAATCAGTACAAGTATTTTATCGAAAATAAAGAAACGTTCTCACTATTGATCCGAAAATATTTTTCCCCGTCTTATATTAAATATGCCCTTACTTTACACAACACAAAAGATTTTAATG
>JBELAT010000120.1:0-13202 GCA_049508565.1 Endomicrobiales bacterium
AATAGAAGCAATAAATAGCATATAATATGAAATATTTTGTCAAAATAATTCTCAATGTATCATTTGATTTACTTAAAAATCTTGTGACACCTACAGACAAATCATCCCATTGAGCATCTATCATATTTCTTTTTATAACTTCTTCTATTTCCAAAGTCTACGATGATTCAGTGTTTTAATAAGCATCGAAAAAGAACGACAAACGTCCGTGGTGTTGCTTGCCTTGTAAGCAGTTGGCTATGAGCCATATACTATTTGAAAATATAAAATTCCCTGTGAGTATGGTGCAAAGCACATTGACGCGCATTTCATTGTGACAAAACAACGAGTAAGGAAACTATCAAAATGATGACATTTTCACGACTTCATTACCCTTTAACTTCGTTTGTTCTTAGCTCATAATCACTTAAGGGTATACTACTTCTCAAGAAGATGCAGTAACAGCAGCAACATCCGCACACATATGCCCATTGATAGTATTAATTTCCGCGGCTATTGCCTCACTGTTTCCCGTCATAAAATATTCTCTGTTTTTATCTCGAAACTCTCTATACGACATATCAGCATGTTTTGCCAGTAAGGCAGTATCAACGGTAACCTGCGTGAGAATACCTTCTTTGTCGACACGCCGACTAAACTCCCCTGTTTCGCGCATCATCTCTTGATTATTTTTCCCGTTTACTTTGACAAAGGGAAATGGCTGCAACAGACCCGGCGGATACAACATTTTCATTTTATATAACATGATCGATTCTTCAAATTGATCTTTATTATTGATTTCTATGTCAAACTTTTTATTATTGTTTGCCCAGTGCGTTCCCGGGATAACCACAGGTGGCTCAATTATTATTGAATCGGGCGCAACATCCACCAGAAAATCAAACGTTTCCCGTTTAGACAAGTCTGACTCGCGGGGAGACGGCAAAATGATGCTGCCGGAGGTATAAAGCCCCGCCTCTTTACACGCCTTCATGGTTGCACGCAACCGATCAATCTTAACGTTTTTATTCATTATGTGAGTCAATATCTCCTGATTAGCTGACTCAATACCAAACCAGAACCCGAAGCATCCCGACTCTTTAATGCGTTGAAACTCAGACAGCGGTATATCGACCCCGGCATTAATAAAAGCAAGATACTCGATATTCATGCCCGCGCTCAGTATCTCATCCGCGAACTCCCTGACCAGCGTGTAGGGTGTGTTGGAGCCGGCAAACCGAAAAACCCTGATGCCGCACAGGCGCTTAATCCGTTCCATCTCCTTAATAATCGATGCAACACTTTTTCTTTTCCAGCGCCCGCTTTTCATAGGATGAAGACAAAAGTTACACCTGTTCGGACACCCCCTGCTTTCATCGATCAAGAGCATTTTAAGTTTTTGGTTGCCTGCCATGGCGGGATACACGTCTTCATCATATGCCGGCAGCGGTAAAGCATTGAGATCATCGATTTCTTTGCGTGCGGTACTGACTACACCTCCGTTGCGCAGATAGATGAGGTTTGAAATATCATCGAGCACACGTTTGCCTTCCACAAAATCTGCCAGCATGACGATAACTTCCTCACCTTCGCCATACACCAGAGCATCAAAGACGTTACAATACTGAAATATTTTAGCCCCAAACCAGTCAACATGGGGTCCGCCACCGAACACATATACCCCCGGACAGGTTTTCTTTATCTCTTGAGCAATCATGCACGATCCTTCAAATCCGTCACCTATCCACAATTTCAATCCTACAAAGTCGATATTACTCTTTTTTATATAGTCGCATAATTCGTGTGCGATGTCATATACTTTTCGCCGTTGCAACAAATCCATCTCATGGTCAAGTTCGTGAAACACTGTTAATTCATGTTGAGAAGGAGATACGCCGCCTTTTATTTTTGCTAACAATGGACCAGTGACTAATTGAAAGGTTTCCTGACACTCATACGGGAACAAGCGTTCTATGGTACTGACACATGCATAATCTAAAATACGGGTAAAGTGTCCGTTGGCACACAACGCTCCCGCAAGATTGGCCAGTCCATTATCAGGGACCATCATTCGCGGAGACTCTGGAAGACCGGCAAAATTAATTAATAGGCTTCGTGTTGACATTGTTTTTCCCTTTCCTTAGTCCTGCCTCAAAAATGCGCGGTGATAATTATCGCGCGACATGCTTTTATACTCACAATCCGTAGTTCACCTCATGGGATGAATAAAGTGTCGCCTGTATCTGTGAAATGATGGCATCGAGTTTTGAATCTTTCGTTCTCTCTTTGCCGGTACCTCCGCTCTTCTGATAACAGGTCCGGTACAGATTTATAAACTGGTCGTAAAATTTTTCAAGCGGCAACGTCGTAGGCAGCACCGCATGAACAAAATCAAACAGCTCGTAGTTTTTTGTCGTCAGTTCGTGAAATCTTTCTTTGTACAGTTCTGTTCCGGGCAATGGCGTCAGAACGGTAAAATGGGGCTGGGTTAACTTCATTTTTGCCACGTAGTCAGCTAACCCCTTAAAATCATCTTCAGTATAATTAGGATTGACGATAAAATATGCTGCAATATCCACATCGTTGCGTTGCAAAATCCGTATCGCCTCTTCGTTATTGCGGACAGAATTATTTTTATTAAGTCCTTTAAGTTCATTGTCCCGGTACGATTCAAGGCCGACCAGCATGAGACCCATACCTATGTCCTTCCATTTCTCTATGATGTCGGGATGACGAACAATAGTGTCTGTTCTGGCATAGAGTTTATAGGTCTTGTGTATGCCGCGTTCTTTAATGACATCGCACATCTTCCGGGCACGCCCGACATCGTGAAGGACATTATCTTCGGCAAAATCAATAAAGGGTTCATCGAGCCCCGCAAGCTCATTGACCACCGATTCAGGGCTCCGCATGGAATAGGTCCCGCCGGTGATTTTCCACAGCGCACAGAAATTGCAGCGAAACGGACATCCTTTCGATGTCGTCAGCGACGCCAAGGGTTGCCATGCACCTCTGAAATACAAATGACGGTACTGTGCAGTCAGTGAGCGGTCGGGTAGGGGCATACAATCAAGATCGGTTCGGCAGGGACGCGCTTTATTTTTATATAGAAATCCTTCCGGCGTACGGTAGGCAAGTCCCGCTATTGAAGAAAAAGTACGACGCGCAGAGAATGCCTCAACCAGTTCTCTAAATGTTTCTTCCCCTTCCCCGATGACCACGACATCGATACATGCTTTATCAAAATCATCCGTTGCCATGGTTGCATGGTGGCCACCCACTACCGTCAGAATTGCGGGATTATACTGTTTTACTTTTTTTAATATATCGATGATTTTGTATACATCTGTCGTATTACCCGTTATCCCGACAATATCAGGATTAAACCGCATCAATTCTTGTTCAAGGTTTTTATCCAAACGCATATCAAGTATGCGTATCATTTCCTGCGGTATGGCGGCAGCTATCACCTCTAAAGCAAGCGGTTCGGTTAAATACGCAACCCCGGCACCGATAAGATGAGGATTTAAGGGAGGTTGAATCAAAAGAATGTTCATGTGTTCCTTTCTACAACAGTAGTGACTACTTGCACGATCTCAACACCATCGAACTATTGTTGCCGCCAAGCCCGAAACAGTTAATGAGGGATGCATCAACTTCTTGTACGCGGTGGTTGTTCGGTGTGTAATCCAGATCGCATTCCGGATCCATCTCTTCATAATTGATGGTTGGAGGAATACAACTATGCTCGATCGCCATAGCGGCCGCGATTGTTTGAAGACTTCCCGCGGCCCCCAGTGGTTGTCCTATCATTGATTTTATTGAACTGACAGCTACGGAATGCGAGAATGCACCGAAAACGGATTTAATGGCATTTGTTTCCCGTTTGTCCGAAAGGTGAGAAGAACTCCCATGAGCATTAATGTAATCGATTTCATGAGGCAACGTGTTTGCTTTTTTTAAAGCAATACTCATAGCCTTGGCTGCTTCCTTTCCCGTCGGCTCCATCCGAAACAAACTAAACGCATCGTTGGTACATCCCCATCCCGCTATTTCCGCGTACACGTGCGCCTGCCTGGCCCGGGCGTGTTCCAGTTCTTCAACAATGAGCATGCCGCATCCCTCGGCAAGAACAAAACCATCACGCTGCTTATCAAACGGCCGGCTCATCGACTCAGGTGTGCCGTTTCTACGCGAAAGGTTTCCCGTAGCGCAGAAGGCATCGAAAACGAAGGGAACGATAGGCGTTTCACTGCCACCGGTAACAATAATATCAGCATTGTTATGTTCGATCTGTTCAGCGGCATAAGCAATCGCATTAAGTGCCGATGTACAGCCTGTTGAAAGGGTGATATTGGGCCCTTTAATGCCAAATTCCGTGGCAATGACACACACGCCGTAGTTATTGTTAACCAGCGGAACCGAAAAGGGATCAATTGACTCAGAACTGGATTTTTGTAATCTCTGATACTCTTCTACTTCTTTTCCGCCAAGCGTATTGCCAATTGAAATTCCTATACGATAAGGATCTATATTTGCGATACATAAACCAGAATCATTTATAGCCATACGCGTGGCCACCAGAATAAACTGTGCAAACCTGCTTAACATTTTAGATTTTCTTTTTTCCATGTAATCGGTAGGATTAAAATCAGCTACCTCGCCGCCAATTTTGGAAGGATAATCCGACGTGTCAAACTGCTCGATTTTCTTTATTCCCGAGGTACCTGATTTAGTGGCATTCCAAAAATTGTCTTTTCCGATTCCATTGGGTGCTATCACGCCAATGCCCGTAATTACCGCGCGACGGCTCATGCATGTGCCTCCTGAAGCAATCCCGGGTATAAGGATGTGTCTATATCCCTACAAGTCCGGTTGAGGTCTGCTCGCTTTTTGACAGGCAACTTTTCTGCCATCGCATTATAATGGTGACTGGATTTTTTAATACAAGAAAAGGCCAATGCTTTTGTGCATAGACGCCTAAGGGGGTGTGCAAAAGACCACCATACATGAAATACGGAGTGGATGAGGATGGTTAGCGGTTGAGTACCGGGTTAATTTTTATCGATATGCGTCATGGATGATTTTTTTTCTGATTTTCTGCCGGAACCCTCAGCGCGTGAGTGTAATTTCGCGCGTTTTATAATCGGACGAAGATGAAGCATGTGCACTTTGTATAAAAGGGCGTTGCGATGAATACCCAGCAATTGAGCGGATTTAACCTGATTCCAGTCAGCCTTCTCCAGAACCTTCAGAATGAACTGCTTTTCAAACTCTCCGCGCGCTTCTTTTAAGGAAATTGTGTCAAATATTTCCTTCGTTTTTTCTTTTTGAAACAAAAGAATATCGATCGGAAGCCACTGGTGTGAAATGATGTCCTGCTGGCTGAGCACCACGAGCCGTTCGAGCACATTCTTAAGCTCCCGGACGTTTCCCGGCCAGTTATAGTTTACCAGCATCTCCCGGGCCTCATTTGAAATGCCCTTGACTTGACGATGTAACGTCTTATTAAACAGATCAATGAAATAGTCGATAAGGATCGTAATATCTTCTCTGTGTTCTCTCAGGGCAGGTGCAACGATAGGGATAACATTGAGACGATAGAAAAGATCTTGACGGAACTTTCCTTCTTTCACTGCCTTTTTGAGATCGAGGTTGGTAGCTGCTATAACCCGGGTGTTAATTTTTATTGTTCTGGTTCCGCCGACCCTCTGTATCTCTCGCTCTTCAAGTACCCGCAACAATTTAGATTGTATATCAAGAGGAAGGTTGCCAATCTCGTCAAGAAAGAGTGTCCCGTCGTGCGCAAGCTCGAATTTACCCATCTTCTGGGATGTCGCATCGGTAAAGGATCCTTTTTCGTGGCCGAACAGCTCACTTTCAACGAGATTTTCCGGGATAGTCGCGCAATCAACCGCTACGAACGGTGTGTTTTTATTAGGACCATTTTGATGAATTGCCCGAGCAATGAGTTCTTTGCCCGTGCCGCTTTCACCGGTAATGAGCACCGTAGAGGTATTGGCGGACACCTGTGAGATCAAGGCAAACAACTGCTTCATCTCGGGACTCTCACCAATCATATTCTCAAACACATGCGGCTCAAGCTCTGATTTGAGATACACGATTTCACGGGTAAGTTTCCGTTTTTCAAGAGCCTTGTCAATCGTCGCAAGAATATCGTCAACGTCAAACGGTTTTGAGATATAATCGTATGCACCGAGTTTCACTGCTTCGATTGCCGTCCGAACGGTTTTAACGGCAGTCACCATGATGACCTCAATATCGGTTGTTTCTTTAATCTTTCTGAGCACCTCAATGCCATCCATATCAGGCAGCATGATATCAAGGAGCACCAGGTCTATCGATTCCTTTTTGAGAATCTCAAATGTTTCACTGGCGTTTTGGGCTAGAAAGAGATTGTAGGAACCATCGAGCAAGACCTTATATGACTCTCTCATCCCGGGTTCATCATCTACCGCTAATATTGTATGACGGATTTCCATAATTATTTTCCACCCTTTCCTTTAAATTGCAGTTCATTTCTGCGATGCTTCTTCCATCCAGTGCGCGGCTGGCTGTACTGGTATCACATTCAATGTCGCTCGCCAGTTCTTTTTGTGTGTACGCACACAAATGGCGTATATCGCCACTGCTCATATAGGACTTCTGCTTATGTATCAACTGGTAGAGTATCTGGTATAACGATGTCTTGCGTTCGTTAATTAATTCAATGTCGCCCAGCAAATTATTAAGGTCGGCAAGTTCGCTGATAGTGAACGTATTTTTTTCTTTTAATATTTTAAGCTTTGCATCATCAATAACATATTTGCCTGAGTTGTAACGGGATGAACAGAATTTAATGAAAAAATCTCCGGTACCGTCATGCTCGATTACGGCCACCTTATGGAAATGCGACTCATGAGCATAATTAGTTGTTGGCGATCCATAAAACTCTTGATGCAAGCTCATATCCATAACCAGGCTGTTGACCTCAACCACATCGTTCGGGGATATGCCACATGCCGCACTGATATCAGCTACCGATACATTGTCTTCATTATCCAGAAAATATTTTTTGAATTTTTCAATGCCGATGGAGATAACTATCTCTGCGACTCCCGGACGGGACACCAGCAACGACTCCACATCCTCCGTCGTTCTATCTCTGGTTGCCCCCTCATAGAGCTCTGTTGTGTTGAGATATAACCCAGTATGGGCGAACCGCTTATAACTGATTACTTTGTTGCTATCATCAACGGGTGAGATCAGTTTCTTAAACAGTGGACGATTTTCTACGCCTACGACAAAATCATTGAATCTGTTTTCCGGGAGCTCTAGAAATGAAGCAATACGAATACGTGGTACCTGTTTTGATTTTTGTTTTGAGGTTATGGTTTGAGTCTGCCGTGTTTTCAAATTCATATCATCGGACTGAAAGTACGAGTGAATGCAACCACTCTCTGTATGCACTATTTTATATATGTTTAAAATTTCAGCTCAATGTTGGTATGACACATTTATCTACGACAAGTGTTATTTCTAAACAACACATTGATTTTAGTATACATTTATATGATGATTTTTTCAAGAGATTGTGAATGAAATATTGTTAAAACACTTCGGGCATTATGTGTCTGGAATTCATATAGCACAACTTATTATGCAATTAAATACTGTGACAGTTTTTTCTTTCTGACTCAACAAACAATCACATCCCTTCTAAAGAATTTTGCGCTCAGCGTGGAATAGTGCGATCATTTTTATAGCAGGAAAAACTGCGTTAATGTTTAATTTCTGTTTATTTAAGAATGGACGCAGGGATGATGGTATCCAAACCCAGAATAAGAGCAGGATCAAAAACTTTTTTAACACGTGCTATTTCCTTCATACCTTCACCACCAATCATGGCTTCCAAAAAAGCATGCTTAAGCTTGCCAATGCCATGCTCCGCAGAAACAGTACCACCCAGTCGCACCGCCGTTTTGACTAAATCCAAATAGATCTGTCTGCTTCGAGTAAATTCATCTTTCGTTTTCGGAAGAATATTGGCATGAAGATGAAACTGTCCTATATGCCCGAAAATGAGGTACTGCATCCCCGAGCTCTCAAACGCTTTATTATACGCTCGCATCATAGCATCGAAAGATTCCGACGGGACCGCGAGATCAGTACCGACTTTCGGCAAACGATTTTGTTTGACGATTTGATTTACTTTTTCAGGCAAGGCGTGTCTGAACTCACGGACCACTTCCAATTCATGTTTATGAGTAGAAAACCACACATCGGCAACCCTGTCTCCGCTTGATTCGAGCAATGTGCACCACGATTCTTCGGCCCGATCCATACCGGGGGCATCAACTTCCTGTTCAAAATAGATCGCCGCCTGTGCTCGTGCCGGAATATTCGGATATGCTTGGCGCAACAGCTGCAGAGAGTATCGATCAAAATACTCAAACGACAACGCATCAACACCATCACGGGCTGATTGCACAAACGACCATGACGCGCTTTCCTCATCAAAAAACGCAATCCCGCCGATTATACAATCACGCACCGGCAGAAGACGCACTTCAATCTCTGTGATAACACCCAGCGTTCCCTCCTGCCCGATAAACAGGTCAATGAGGTCCATGTCGGGTGCAGAATAGTAGCCCGCTGCATTTTTTATATCCGGCAACTGGTAACGAGGCGCCTGAAATACCCGGGAAGGCAATTGAAAATTAAAGTTGTGCGCTCTGTACTGTTCACGCCGGATGTCGAGGATTTCCCCTGATGAAAGAACAACACGGAGTCGATTGACATACTTTCGTGTCGAACCGTATTTGTATCCCCGGCTGCCAGAAGCATTGGTTGCCACATTCCCGCCAATCCAGGAACTGCGCTCAGTAGGATCTGGCGGGTACATCCACCCTTTGCTTTCAACGGCAGTTTTCAATGTATCTATACTGACACCCGGCTCAACTACAGCTGTGGCACATCCACACCCGTCGGGTTCAATTGCAATAATGCGGTTGAGCTGCTCAAGTGACAGCACAGCCCCCCCAAAGGGCACCCGAGCTCCCGTCACTCCTGTTCCCGCACCGGCAATAGTCACGGGCATTTTCTGTTGTGATGCTTCGCGCAAAAAGGATACGACATCGGCTTCAGACTGTGCAATGACGACTTTTTCTGCCGTGCCGCCGAGAAGTCCGGAATGGTCTTCAAAATAAGAGGCGATAATAGATTGATCTGATTTTACTATCATGACAATTGAATTGCTCCGGTTTGCGGGTCGTACCGCCAGTCAAGGGGTGGAATGGCATCGATGTATCTGGGTACGAGGTCCTTTAAATGCGGTGGAAATCGGTTATGATCGTTATTAAACTGTGTGATAGCAAGGCTGATTTTTGTTCTGAGATATTCTTTTTTTTCTTCCGGCGACAAAAATGCCTGAACCTCACGATTGCACGTATCAAAAGTCCAGCCGTCAGCTGATTGTTTATACTCAAACGTTATTTGAAACCTGCTGCCGTAATTGTTCTGATATTGAGCTGTGCCTTCAAGACGTCTCCCGTTTCTCTTTAGTGAAATGAGTTGCAAGGAAGCCATTTGATCAGTATACACACGCAGCTCATCATCGAAATCCCGACGCTGAAAATACCCTTTTAATTCATCACGGTCAACGCCTGAAGAGGCAAACAGTTTTTCAAGACGCTTGATCCGCGCATTTTCGACACGCCGCAGCACGTCAAGACTCGCTTTATAATCTGCAATTTTCTGTTGCTTGACGTCATTGACAACCACCTCTTCGTCAGGTAATCGTGTACAACCCATAACAAACACACCAAAGAACAAAACAATTAAATATTTATTCATTTCAACACACCGGTTTTACCAGATGTATTTAAGCGGATCTTTCGCAACACCATTTTTTTTAATTGTAAAATGCAGGTGCGGCCCGGTAACTCTTCCCGTTGAACCGCTTTTTGCAATCAGCTGACGCGCTTTCACCCGCTGTCCTACTCTCACAAATACTTTTGATAAATGGCCATACTCTGTTGTGTACCCGTCTTCATGGTCAATAAATACCGCCGTACCATAATGGCCTATGCCGGAACCTGCGACTGTCACCACGCCTGCTGCCGCTGCGCCAACCCAGGTACCGCTGGGGACTGCAATATCGATACCGCCATGAAAACTGTTGAGGGCGCCCGTGACTGGGTGCTTGCGTTTGCCGAAAAGACTGCTCAACCGGCCCCCCAGCGGAGAAGTAAACAGAGACCGCAGCTCATATTTGGCTTTCATTTCTTTGTTCATTAAATCAGTGTCGGGGCGGGCACCGGGAATGAACATATACTCACCCGGCGCAAGAACAGTTATTGCGGCATTGATTCTATGAATCTTTTCTACCGGTACACGGTAGCGCGTGGCAATACTCTGCCAGCTGTCTCCGGGCTGAATAGGGTGCAACGTTCCTGCTGTCGAAGGAATTATTATCCGTTGGCCCACCGAAACATCATAGGTTAACAACTGAGGATTGCAACCAATAATGGTATGCACTGAGTAATGATGGCGAGAAGCAATCTTCCAGAGATTTTCTTTGATCCGTACGGTATAAATATAAAAACCGACTGTCGGTATTTTACGCTGCAAATACGCAAGGCGTAGCGTGAGCACATCAGACATCTCGGGTTTCACAGCTTGTACGGGCGGGACATTTGATGACACACAGAGGACGGGACATACTACAACACAAAAACTACTAAAAACAACATATCTCATTAATTTATTAGTTTGCATAAGGGTTATATTCTAACAAATTTATACCTCTTGAGCATCAGCAAAAAAGCAATGTTCTGTATCCACAGCGCTGCGTTTACCAGCAAATACATCCACAGAGAAAGCTGCGGTAACCAATTCGCGAGATTATCGAGAGGCAACCTGCCGAAAAGAATTCTCGGAAAATACGCACAATAAAACAACATCATGGCAAGCGCACTGAGCAACGAATAACGCCAGAGAGGGGTATCTTCAATGAGCAAAAGAAATGGAATGATCCAGAAAAGATACTGAGCTGAAACACCGGGATAGATAACCAGAAAACCGAGAAAAACGGCAACGGTATAGAAAAGGATATTGTCAGTCTTGCGGTAAAACCTGACAACAAGCCATCCCCACAACAGGATATAGACCAATTTCATAATAGCAAGGAATTGTCTGGGCAACTCAGCACTGGCATCATATCCAGCTCCGGCAACACTACGGCTTACAAGCCTGATCACGCCACCCATGCCGAAATCCGTCGACCCGGAATATAAAAACAAGGCTTCAAGAAAATTGCGGGGATCAGCCAAAACGAACGGCAAAGAAATAAACAGAGCGGGCGCTACCATAAGCATCAACGCTTTCCACTGTTCGCGTCGTTTGAGAGCCAGAACAAAGAAAAACGGTAGCAGAAGAACGGGATAATCCTTAAGAGCTATGGCAAACCCGAGTAAAATGTATGCTAACATCCTACAATTGTCGTGTTGAGTTTTACGCGCTTCATGATGATTATCGTCAACCGCATTTTCTGATCCGCGAGAAAAGGAAAAAAGCGATGCCATGACAAAGAATATAACAACCGGGTCAAACTGACCATGAAACCCGGTGACCAGGATCGAAACAGGGTTAAGCGCATAGATCCACGCCGCCCGTAATCCCTTTCCTGAGTCTCTTCCCAACCAATTCCAGAGAATAACCATTATACCGACATCGGCCAGGACGGGCCAGAGTTTGATGAGGACGGCAAATGGCAGCGCACTCTTGACCGCAACCAGATATGTTAACGATTCAACAAGAATCCAGAGCGGAGGATTATGATAGAGCATCTTTACGGATCCATAAAAGTGAAGCGTATCAGGCGCAGCAAGAAACCTCAGAACATAGGCAAGATGAAATTTCACGTCACCCGTTACAACACCGTGCAACACGGGGATGCCCCTGAGCAGCACTCCTGTAATGACTGCACTTATAAATAAATAAAATGATTTTTTCGGTGTGTTCGGCATGAATAAAAGACTTTACCTGTTATTT
This sequence comes from Endomicrobiales bacterium, assembly GCA_049508565.1. GTDB lineage: Bacteria > Elusimicrobiota > Endomicrobiia > Endomicrobiales > CAIRNS01 > CAIRNS01. The sequence goes on from JBELAT010000120.1 coordinate 12,034, forward strand.
AAAAATAGTTCCTGTTTCGTTATACCATAAGACCAGATCAAGGTGGCCAAGCGGTATGTTAATCTTTTTAGAGAAAAGAACCATTTTCTTTTCAATGTCGATATATATTTTTTGTGAGAGATTCTTAGGGATCGTTCTAATTACCCCTAAATGCATCAGGTTCTTGAGAATATGCCTGTCAAGTATCGAGAGATCGTCGCCGTAGCCGATATTACGAAGAAAATGACTTGCCTCCTTGAGTCCCAACCCTTTGACATTTTTTACAAGCCACAGTCGCGCTTCAAACGGAGTAGCGCATGTTTCAAGGATGCTGCGCAGTGAATTACTCCCCACACTGGTTAGTCTGCGAGCTTCAACTACATAGCGCGCTTTATTATTTTTAAAACGCACTCCTTTACCGCCAATAATCCGGGCGATTCGATCCTGCTTACCGTTTTTGAGAACTTTATCTTTTTTTAATTGTTTAACGGCAGCCCAGCATGACAGTGCTCGTGATTGGGGCGTGAACAGGCAGAATACCAGTTCGGCAAAAAGATCATCATCGCATGCGGTGCGGCCAATGGCGCGGAACTCACCGATATGTTTCTCAATCTGCGTTCTTTTGTGTTTCCAAAGTGCATGTAATTCTGATATATTCATTATGACAGAGTCCTTTTTATGGCAGTACCCACGACACCGCCGGTATTTACAGTCGCGAAATATTCCTTAATGTTAGAGATTTACATACAAGACTCAAAGCATAGCCAACACGAATCGAACAATGTATGTATAGGAGAGATGATTCTGATTTAGACAACAGCCATGGTTACAAGGCAGTCCTTATTGTTCAAGCCCCGCCGGGCAGACAATTATGTCAAATCTTTTCCCGCTGTAAGAAAATGCCTATCAAATGAAAAAGCTGTATTTATATTCTCTTTTTCCATAATCACAAAACTACTGCAATCAACTAAACTCAACTTTTCTTTTGATTTATTGAGCCAATATTTCCATGATATCTCATGTAAATCTTCACTTATCCATACAACACTTATCCCTGACACCAATTTATCAATGAATTCTTTGGCGACTTTAAAGCCTTGACGAGCCTGCAATAGAGACACGCATTCCAGGATTATATAATTACTTGTTACAAATTCTACATTTTGAGATAAAAGGATCTGCAGCTTGTT
>JBELAT010000121.1:0-6789 GCA_049508565.1 Endomicrobiales bacterium
TCATTGAAAAACCAGACCTATTCTGGTATACTGCTATTACTGGTATACAGCTAGTACCCTTTAATACGAGTTTAGCCAATACGCAATAAAAATTGATAATATCCTGCTTAACAAGAAAATGAGGTCAGGTTAATAATATAGAAGAAAAAAATTTCTTTATTGTAGGGGGGATGATGAAGAAAGTTTTGTTAGCGCCACTGTTAAGTGTGTGCTTGCTATTGACTACAAACGGAACGTATTTTGCAGCCGACTTGAATTTACAAGACAACAGTTATGATGTTAAAGTCGGAGGGTCGCTCGCCTTTTACCTGTATGATCAGGTACACTATACGAACAATGGCGGGCAATTTGGTATGACTGATTCAAATGCCGATACATCGATTAACTCATTCTGGTTGTTTTTGTCAAAGAAGATATCGGAAACGGTCTCAGTGCATGTAGAACCATTAGTTTATGGCCAGACGGGAGCAACGCCTCAGCCGCTTACTGCTTTTTCAGCGCAAGAACCAACCCCTAACGACGGCACCGTTCCCGGCAACAATTTAGGGGCACTTCAAGCATCAAATCCTAACCTCTACAATCAGGTCCAACGGCAACTAGATAACTATTATAATAGTCCTTACATAGCATTGGGTGATAACCCTTATTCACAAGCAGCGGGTGTGCTGACTTTTAAGAGAGCCACTTTGGATCTTGAACTTCCGTGGGAAATGGAATTGAGCCTTGGTCGCATGGCACCGCTTCTTACTGAAGAATATGGCGACAACCTCTTCTGGAATGAGGATTTAACCGCCAGCACTTCCATTCTCAGCTTTTTTTCAGGTTTCTGGGAGGATACCGGCGCGGAACTCTACAAAAACTTCGAAATCGGTGATGTATCACTTCCCGTGTACGCATATGTTCTCAATGGCACCATGTTTATGCAAGCCATTCATCGATCGAAAGCGGTAGCTGTTCACTTAGCACCTCAATACGGTAACCTGAAATTAATGGTATCTGCTTATAGCGGTAACTGGGATATCGATGACCTACATAATCAAACACGGTATGTTGCCGGGTTTGCCTACAAACTGGGCAAAGCATCGGTTCGTGCCGAATACTATACCGGGACGTGGGATGATGTTGTTTTCCTTCAAGATATGATTATCAAAAATATTACGTCGACCGGTTACTATGTTAAGTTCTTTTACAACATTGCACCCCGGGTTACTGGTATAGTTCGCTATGATTATCTTGATAACGATTTTTCGGGATATTACTGGCCGGTTACCCAGGTGGGGGAGACCTATTCAACATTATCCCCGACCCTCAAGATCAACGTTGCTGAATCTACAGACCTCATGATCACCTACCAGATGGGCGACAATAAGATGAAAGACGGCTCTTTAGAAACGATCTATGACGAGTTGTATATAGGAAGCAGAGTAACATTTTAATTAAACGATTTTCTGTTGGCAGGGTGAAACTTTTTTTCAAAATTCTACGAACCGGTGAGACGTGCTACCCATTTAAACAACGTCAATGAATGGAGAGTTATTTGACGTATTTTAGAATGCGTTTATTAACCCTCGGACTCTGCATGCTCTGTTTTTGTGCCAATGGGCAAGCGATACGATATATGACAATCCCGGAAGGGTTGAAATCGGTTTTCCCTGAAGCCGACAAAATTATCACCGTACAAAAGAATATCGATGACGATCAGCGAGAGAGAGTAAAGAAAAAACTTGGCGGAAAGTTTTCTGATTGGCGGGCTGCCCCTGGAAGCGATAGCGGGACTCAACAACAGCAGTATACATTTTATATTGCGTTTAAAGAAGAAAGAAAAATTGCAGTGGCCTTTGTAGAAGTACAACCGGGAAGATGGGGGCCGATGGAGATCATGATAGTTCTGTGGAATGATGGGTCAGTAAAAAATGCCATAGTATTAAGTCATAATGACACGAAAGCGCGCCCTGTGTGCCGCAAATCGTTTTTGAATCAATTTAAAGATAAAACGACCGCGGATCCGATCACTATAGATAAAGATATTTATGCCGTTACAGGAGCAACTGTTTCTTCCAGTGCCGTTGCGTTTGCTGTTAAGAAAGCCATTGTTCTCTATCAAGAATTTTTCCTTAACGGTGCGAGTTAATAAAAGCTATTAAATATCAATGTTATGTCACCTGTAGAAACATGCCACAAGACGTTGATGAGTGTACCATTAACATAAATGCCTTTTCCTGTTCCTGTCGACTCTATATATAACTTTCTATGAATTTTTATGGCCGCTGTACACCTTTATAGTAAATAAGGCGTCGCGTGGATGTTCAACGATGAAATACGGTCTCAGTTTTGGTGATAAATGGCTTATTGCAGTAATCGTTATCATATCGATGGTAGTGCCACTATCAATAAGCTTTGTGGGTACAAGCGCTCACACAGCACAGGTTTTTGAGCAGGGAACGCTTATTAAAGTAATTGATTTGAGCAAAGACTCCGAGTCGACGTTAAAGCTTCACCATGGTTTTATTGTTGTGCAAGTAAAGCAGGGGAAAATCCGTGCGCGTAAATGCAGTTGTCCTGAAAAAGTGTGTATCGGTATGGGATGGATTAGTAAGTCAGGACAAAGTATTGTCTGTGTTCCCAATAAATTATTAATTGAAGTTCGCGGGTCAGAAAACGCAGACTATGACGCTGTAACCTATTGACTCACACCCTGGGAGTGTAATGAACAACGATATTTTGTTTAGAAAGATTTCATTATTAGCAGCGTGCGCCTGCGTTCTGCAGATCATGGAATCTTTTATACCCCTGCCGTTTCCGGGTATAAAACTTGGTTTGGCAAATCTGATAACCTTAATAACGCTGGTTACCATCGGGTTTCAAGCAAGTCTGTACGTTTCTATAATCCGTATTGTGATGAGTTCTTTTATTCTGGGTAGTTTTCTGTCACCAACTTTTATATTAAGTTTCACCGGCGGGCTCGTCAGCACCCTTGCAATGGGGTTGTTCTTTGTATTAAATAAGAAATCTCAGTTCCTGAGTCTCATAGGCATAAGTATTATCGGCGCACTGGTCCATAACGTTACTCAGCTGAGCCTAGTATTTTTATTTTTTCAAGGAAACAGAGGGATTTTGTGGCTCGTTCCCTGGTTAGGCTTTAGCGCCATTGTAATGGGATATGTAACAGGATTAGTAGCGAGTCGTGTTCTCAAAAAAATGGAAAATATATCTCATCAGACACAGTATTCCTCTAGAGAAAAATCCCTTCACTGCGAACACATGCGCCCGCAACAAACACCCCTTCCATCGTCTGTGGTCTCCCGGCTGCCGGGCATGTTTAAAATTGTTCTGTTTCTGGGATGCGTGACGTTTGTCATGATAACACACAACTTCTATTGTTTGGGTATGCTTTTGTGTGTAGCCGCAGCGACAATGATGTGTGCCGGGATATCTCCGGTTCTATTAGTGAGCCGCTTAAAGAAAATATCGTTGTTGCTCGTATTTTCTTTTATATTTAATGTCCTGTTCTCGCGGGGTGGAAATGTTCTCTATCAGGTCGGTTTTATTGTGGTTACTTCACGAGGACTTGAAGCCGGGGCGCTGGTATGTTCCCGGCTTATACTGTTTATCGTGTGTGCTTTTATAATCATAAAAACAACGCCCGCCGACGAACTTATGCGCGTATTAAAAAAATTAATATCTCCTCTGATCTTTTTGGGATGTAATACCGAGCAGTTGATAAACCGAATAGAATTGTCATGGCGATCAATGCCTTTTTTGTGGAATCGCATGCAGAGTATGATCAGGCCTGCTCGAAAAGCGGGAAATAAAATAGGTTTCAAATATGCTATCAGTGCCGCCACCAGGGCTATTGTTGCGATCATGATGCATGTCGAAAGTGAAGCGGCACATGGTGTTTCACGTAAATAACCTCGTTGAGGAGTAATTATGATAGCACGGAAGTTTTTATTGATGGGCTGCGTTAGTATTGTTCTTATTTCAGGATGTAATAAACCGCCTCTTTCAGAAACACGATTTTTGTTCGATACGCACGTCAAAATAGTTATTCCGGCCGAAGAAAAAGATGCCCGGATTGCCATTGAAAAAGGGTTGCAACGCATGGAGGATATAGAAAAGAAGTTTGATGTTCATAAAACCTCCAGCCCTTTTTTCAAATTTAACAATTACGGAACACCTATGCATGACAAGGAAATCGCTGACCTCATGAGAACGTGTTGTTTAATCGCACAAAAAAGCGATGGCCTGTTTGATCCGACGGTCTTTCCGCTCGTTAAGCTGTGGGGATTTTTTGAGCCAGACACCCCTTCTCTTCCTTCAGACAGAGCCATCAAGCAATGTCTCAAGCGTGTGGGTTATGACAAGCTCATTATCAGCTCCGACACCGTTTCCCCCGGGTATAAAGGTGTGGCAGTGGATATGGGAGGAATCATCCCGGGGTATGCGGGGGATGAAGTGGTAAAAGTACTTAAAAATATGGGCATAAAATCTGCTTTGATCGACACCGGCGGCGAAATTTATGCACTGGGCACTATCCACCATAAGCCGTGGAGGATAGGATTAAAAAATCCCCGGGGTGAAGGAATCATCGGTGTCATAGAGGCTTCAAACAAGGCTGTTGTTACTTCGGGCGATTATGAGCGATTTTTTGAAAAAGATGGCAGGCGCTATCATCATATACTCAATCCGAAAACCGGATATCCTTCTCAGGGAATCGCCAGTGTAACAACTATCGGCCCTAATGACACGTGGTCTGATGCCTGGGGAAAAGTTATATTTCTTGCAGGAGGGGTCACCGAAGGATTCAATACATTGAAAAAAATCCCAGGGTATGAAGCAGTTATAGTAACCACTGATAGCAAAATCCTGTTTTCGCCCGGGCTGCAAAACAAATTTAAGAAAACGCCGCCGGCTGCGTCACAAGAATAAAGGATACAAAATGTTAAGCACGAGAAACGTTAATCTCAGCATAGTGTTCAGCTTGTGTATTGCAGTAACTGTGCTGATTATCATGTCTATAAGCACGTTTGTAACCATCAGACGGGAACGTGCGGCTATCCTTGAACAGATGAATGAACGCGGGATCAGCCTAGCAGAATCTCTGGCATCCTTGTCTTTAGACTCCCTTCTGGTACTTGATTATACTCCTTCAGTGAAACTCAAACTTAATCTTGTTGCCGAGGATATAGAGAGCAAAAAAGAAGTCATTTACGCAATCATTTTTAATAAAAAAAATGTGCCGGTAACCGATATTATCGACGATGATAATCCCTACATTGTAGCAGCTAAAAAAAATATACATAAAGATACTATCTCTTCATTATACAACTTGCTCAAATCGAGAAACGATATCATGCACTTTGAAAAAGAAATGAAGGTAGGCGATGAAACCTTTGGCTTTGCGCGGGTGGGTATATCAAAGGATATACTTAATATCGAGAGCAAAAAAGCTTTGATAATGGAAACAGTGGTAAATATTATTACCATCTGTACCCTCGTCATAGTTATCCTCATAGTGTTTCAGTATCTTATCAAGGTGCCCCTTTCAAAATTGATGCTGGGTATACACACGGTATCTTCAGGGGATTATTCTCATTTGATACCCGTTCATCGAAATGACGAAATAGGAATGGTCAGTAGCAACTTTAACGCCATGGCAAAAGACATTCGAGAAAAACGCACTATCATTGAAGACTATGCCCACAACCTCGAAATAAAAGTTGACGAGAGAACAAAAGACCTTCAGGCGGCCAATGAAAGTCTCAAAAATGCTCAGGAACAATTGGTGCAGTCTGAAAAAATGGCAAGCATCGGCACTATTGCAGCGGGAGTTGCGCATGAAATTAATAATCCGCTGTGTTCAATTTTGACCAATACCCAAATTCTCATCGAAGAAATTGAGGATCCGGACCAAAAAGAAAGTCTTTCACTTATTGAAACAGCGACACGGCATTGCAAAGTTATTGTTTCAACCTTATTAGGCTATACGCGTAAGTCCGCGGCACTTGAAGTTAAACAGATGCTCATGTCCGAGGCCATTGACTCTGCGTGCGACCTGATTACTACTGAGATGTCCCTGAATATTCGTATTGAAAAAACATATGGTGCCAATGAGCCGATAATACAGGCAAATGTGACAGAACTTACTCAATTGTTTACTAACCTCATTTTGAATGGAATACACGCTATAGAAAGAGCAAAACGGGCAGACGGTCTGATAACTGTAGAAGTAACACATGACGAAGATTTTGTCTACGGTAAGGTTACCGATAATGGATGTGGCATTGAAAAAGCGAACTACGGAAAAATATTTGATCCGTTTTATACAACTCAGGACGTCGGTAAAGGAACGGGATTGGGTTTGAGCGTGTGTAAGCAGATCGTAGCCAAGCACTATGGAAAACTTGATTTCACGTCTGAGGTGACTGTTGGATCCGTCTTTACGGTAGTGTTACCGAAACAAAAAGATTCGCTGACAACCTGACTATAGTTAACAAAATAGTTTCACTTTCGAACCGATGATCTGGCCTGTAGATAGTGAAAAACATGCTGCAATGACAAGCTATTGTGTGTTTGTCGTTTTTCTGTTTTTTTTACAACCGTCTAATTTCTAAAGAGAGAAAAAATGGATAATCATTTAGTAAATATTTTAATTGCAGATGATGAAGAAGGGATCAGGATCTCTTTGGAATGGATCCTTGAATTAGAGCGTTATACTGTGGTAATTGCCAGTAATGGGCTTGAAGCCATCGAGAACATTAAGAAACATCCGTGTGATATTGCCTTTCT
>JBELAT010000122.1:0-6751 GCA_049508565.1 Endomicrobiales bacterium
AGTGAAACTATGGATATCCAGGATCTGTCGAACGAGCAGATAAAAAAGGCAGCGCAGGGTGATGTGGCAGCCGAAGAAGCTCTTTATATGGCAGCGCACGGTTTTGTCTATCATGTTGCTTTAGGTATGATAGGCAATGTTGATGACGCATACGAAGTGTCCCAGGAAACATTCATAAAGATTTTCGAGAACCTTGATCAATTTAAGTTTCAATCTTCATTGAAAACCTGGATATACCGTATCACGGTCAACACGGCACTCAACGCGCGCAAGAAGCAGCGCTCGCTTAATCATCGGCGTGTTGCCTTTGATGAATCGGTTGAGTCGCTGCCCGATAACGCTGTTGAGAGACACTCGGTGGAAGCCGGCATGTCGGAGTCAGTACACATCCTGCTTAATTCTCTGAGCCCCGACCAGCGTGCGTGCGTGGTGCTCAGAGATATGGAAGGTTTGCGGTATGATGAAATTGCGAAGGTACTGCATATCAATATTAATACAGTCCGTTCACGGTTGAAACGCGCGCGGGAAAATTTGTTGCGCAAGGGGGAGAATTATGCAGTGTAAAGAAATTCGTAAACTTATCATGTTGGATTTCATTGATAATGAACTCGACGACGTCACCCGACAAACAGTCGAACGGCACCTTGCTGTGTGCAGTGAGTGCCGTACTGTTTTTGAATCATTATGTGTACGGGTTCAGCAGATTAGAGAAGTTCCCGTTATGGATCCTCCCGCATCACTCTGGACTGATATTCTCCAGGAACAGGATCGCAGGCGGGAAGATAGAAGGAGTTTCAGTTTCAATGATGTGTTATCACTGGTTCATGGTGGATGGGCATATAATGCAACCCTGATCATTTCTCTACTGGCGTGCATGTCAGTGGCGGGAATGTTTTGTACGGGTGCTATTCAGCACGCCAAACAGGCTACGGTTGTCAGTTGGGAAACGGGAGCGTTTAACGATATCCCTGGGGAACAGGTTGAAACGGCATATACTAATTTGTTAGGAGGATAGTTGTATGAAGAAAAAATCGATTATCGTATTAATGATCCTTTCGCTGGGCTTTAATGCAGGAGTTGTGGTTACTGTGTGTCACAACTGGTTGAGACATAGAGCATTTGTGCGCAGCCCGCAGATGGAAGGCGAAAGACATAAAAAATATATGCAGAAGATGCTTCAATTGAGTGATGCTCAGGCACAGACTATGCATAACGATTGGGAAACCATGCAGAAAGCTATAACCCCTGTTAAGCAGGAACTGGAAGCCAAGCGGGCCGCGTTATTTACTCTCATCGATTCGGGAACAGCCGATACTGCCACGATTGACAGAGCTGTCGGCGAAATCGTTCCCCTGCAGATGCAGCTTGAAAAAACTATCATCGAACATTCTCTTGCGTTTAGTAGAACCTTGACTCCTCAACAGCGTATACGATTTAAATCGCTGTTTCAAAAAGGTGCAAAAAGGTTGCCTCGCGGTCAGGGGTTTTTGTCGGGGAAATTGGATTTTTAGTATCTAATAATGTATATTGTCACGACATGTTGTACCGTACGCCGACAACAACAGGCGCACCACGAGACGATCCGGAATTGTTGAAGCGGAAAAATAAAGAACAATAATTTATCGATGAGAGTCTCAAAGTGATAAAAATGAGCCGGAAATGAAAAGTGTTGAGAGGTTGCTCGCTATGAATCGGTGGTGTATCGTTATAGCAGTGTTGATGGCAATTTTTGTTACCGATGTCCGGGCTGACGGGATGGGCAGCGGCAGTTTTGGCGGCCATAGTGGACACGGAAACTCTGGTGCCCAGCGGGGGACATCTTCAACACACCGGACGGAGCCTGATACTAATAATCTCAGGGAATTACTGACTTTTAAAACGGAGCTTGCCCTAACCGATGCACAGGTTGCGGCGATCAAGGACATACGGGAGAATACGATAAAAGAGTCGGCAGCAACTATGGATGCGATGCAGCCGTTACAGAAAAGTCTTGTCGTTTCACTCAACCAAAGCCGGCCCGATTTCCCCGGTGCCCGCCAACATATCAAAGAAATAGCTGAAATACTGGCTCATGCACAGTTGATATCGGTAAACGCTTACGAAAAAGCGTATAATCTTTTAACCGAACCGCAAAAAGATAAGCTGACGTATTTAAAAACAAAATTGAAGGAAGAACAAGAGAAAGCAAACACTGCCGCGCAAGATTCTCAGCCTGGACAGCCCGCCGCTCCTGCTACCAGTGATGCACCGCACGAATAAAATGGTAGTTTGAAATATCCGTGTTACCTTCACTCACAACCTCAAGGACAGCCTGCTTAGGGAGCATCCACCACTACTCTTTTTAAGTAGTTTCGTGCCAATATATCTTTTGCCCCCCCATACTCAATGATCTTTTTTTGAGTTGTTTTCTGAAATTAACAGTTGAGTTATTTCTTGCACATTAGTATAATGATGCATACATAACAATGCTGTAAATGCAACAGTCATCAGGAAAACAATGAGCGAGCAATTACAAGTTCTTATTATTGAAGATTCTGAAGATGACGCACGTCTTTTAGTTCACCGGTTGCATTCATCGGGACTCAAACCTTTATGGCAGCGCGTCGATGAGAAGGAATCATTACATAAGGCGCTGGACAAGCAGGTATGGGATGTTGTTTTGTGTGACTACTCGGTGCCGGGGCTCGATGCCATGGCATCACTGACGACGGTCAAGCAAAAAGATTCCACGGTACCTTTTATTATTGTTTCGGGAGTGATCGTCGACGAAACAGCCGTTGAGATGCTCAAGGCTGGCGCGAACGATTACTTAAAGAAAGACCGCCTTGATCAGCTTGTTCCCGTCATTCAACGAGAAATGCGTAAGGCAGACTTTACCCGTGCATGCCGCCACGCGGAAAATGCCGCCCTTGAAAGCGAAAAAAGATATAGAGAGATTTTTGAGCATACTGCAGACGCTATTTTCACTGTAGATGTCCTATCCAACAGATCGTTTGAATATGACAGTTTTAATCCGGCCTGTGAAAAAGTACTTGGAATAAAAATATCAGAAGCACTCAACCAAAGGCCCGATGATTTATTTCCCTCCCCTGTAGCTGCGACAATGAATGCCGATTTCCATCGTTGTGTACAATCCGCAAAACCCATCAGATGCAAAGAAGAACTCACTCTCCCCAACGGTTTTGTCATCATTGATATGACACTTATTCCTGTTAAAGATAAGGACATGAAAATTGTCCGGATCGTTGGTGTCGCACATGATATCACCGAACGGACCACGATGGAGTTCGAGTTGAGCGACACTAGAAAACAACTTGCTCTAACTGCCGCTGCGGTTCATATCGGGTTATGGGACTGGGATCTGCGAACACATAAAATGTATATTTCGCCGGAATGGAAACGGCAGATGGGATATGCTGAATCGGAAATCTCCAATGAATACAGTTCGTGGGAACAATGCATTCATCCGGATGATCTTCCTGTCGTTTTATCTATGATGCGCGATAGTCTGCAGAGTAGCTCCCAGACACTTGTGCTGGAATGCCGTTTCCGCCATAAGAACGGTTCATATCGGTGGACCATGTCTCAATGGTCATATTTGCGAGATTCTCAGGGAACGCCCTATCGCGTTCTCGGCGTGGATATGGATATTACGGTGCGCAAGCAGCGCGAAGGAAATCTCCTTCAATCGCAGAAGATGGAAGCAATTGGGAAATTTGCCGGTGGTATTTCGCATGATTACAGTAATATTTTAACCATCATTATGGGGTTTACTGATACTGCGCTGACACGATGGGAACATAAACAGTATGACCAGATCCGCGATGAGTTGCGTGAGATAAAAAAAGCAGCACAAATGGGTGCTTCGCTCATGACGCAATTACAGGCATTCTGTCGCACACAACACTTGCGACCGGAGAAAATAGTTTTCAGCACGCTCATAGAAACCATGCAGAATATGCTCCAACGTCTTATCGGTGAAGATATACGGCTGGTCACTGGTCTGGCACCCGATTTAAACCCCGTTTTTGCTGATCGCAGCCAATGCGAACAGGTTATTATGAATTTGATGATTCGCGCCAAAGACGTTATGCCAAAAGGTGGAACGGTAACGATTACAACACGCAATGTGGTCTTAAAGGATACAGCCGTGCCGGAAATTCCTGAAGGCTATCCGGGAGAATGCGTCTGCATATCAGTTGCTGATACCGGCTCGGAGATGGACAAAGATATCATTGCGCATGTGTTCGAACCTTTTTCAAGCGACAGAGAGCCCGCTAAAGGCACCGGTTTTGGCATGGCGGCAAATTATGGTATTGTCCGCCAGCATAACGGGTGGATCCAGGTCTCAAGCGAACCCGGTAAGGGGTCCACGTTTAAAATATTCCTTCCCGCCTACCGGGAAAAAAATGAGAGCGTGGCGCCTGTAGCAGTTTCGCCGGTTACCAGTTCCACGGCTCACGGTGAAAGAATTCTGTTTGTGGAAGATGAGGATGTCATCAGGATGCTTATTGCACGGCTGCTCCGTGAAAATAAGTACATCGTTTTTGATGCTTCTTCGGGTGAAGATGCGTTAGAAATATTTCAAAAAGAAAAGGGAGCTTTTGACCTGTTATTTACCGATTCAGTTCTTCCGGGAATCAATGGTGTTGCTCTGGCACAGCAGATTCTGGCCCTGGATTTTAGAATCAAAGTGCTCATTACCAGTGGGTATCTCGACGATAAATCACAATGGGAGAGCATAAAAAAAGCGGGATACCATTTTCTTAAAAAACCCTGCGATCAAAAGGAATTGCTTGCCGCTGTCAGAGAATCAATTGTTCATTGAGCATCCTCCTTCTCACAAGCATAAAGGTACCCTGATTTACTATACTATCCTCTACAATCGAAACAATCAAAAAATAATTCTGCGCTTTTGTGACGCACGGTGAATGTGCAGAGAAAGAGACGTCCATGGCTTTAGAATCGAAAATAAAAAATGTGAGCATTGTAGTAAAGGCAAACGTGTATTTTGAAGGGAAGGTTGTCAGTCATACGGTTGAGCTTTCTGATGGTTCTAAAAAAACGCTCGGTTTCATTTATCCCGGTTCGTTTTGTTTCGATACGACGACAACGGAGCGCATGGATATTGTTGCCGGCTCGTGCCGGGTGCGGCTCAATGGTCACGATGATTATAAATCTTTTTCTGCCGGCGGCACGTTTGAGGTTCCCGCACACCAATCATTCGATATTACTGTTGAAAATGGTGTTGTTGAATATGTGTGTAGCTACCTATAAGCCTTTATGGAAAACGGCCAGAAGTTTACCGGCGAGTCTTTTGAAAGCTATCAGTTTCCCGATACTCCCGTGAAGGGATGTCATTTTATTGATTGTAGTTTTCGTAATGCTCCGATGCAGGAACTGAAAACTGCCGGATGCGTTTTTTCCTCATGTGACTTTACCCGTGCCCACATGAACGGCTCTTCTCACGAAAGCTCGGCTTTCACCAACTGCCGCTTTGTCAAAACCAATCTGTTTGCGTCTACATTTACTAATTGCAAACTGACCGGATCGACGTTCAGGGAAGTAGCCATCAGCGGCATGACGATCATTGAGGGAGATTGGTCCTACGTAAGTTTGCGCCATACCATGCTTAAAGGGTTTGATCTTCATAACGTCATTTTCAGGGAAGCTGATTTGTACGGTTGCGATCTTGAAAAGGTTAATTTTCAGGGAGCGGACCTAACGAACGCGGTTATACAGCAATCAAAGCTGGCTGGCGCCGATTTGCGCGGATCGGTGGTTGATGGGGTTGATTTTAGAAACATAGATCTCACCGGAGTTCATGTCGGTGTTGCGCAAGCGCTTGTCATTGTGCATTCCTATGGCCTACTCATAGAATGATGAGCCAACAGGAAAGTGATCGAGCATATTTTATTAAACTAGCCCGGATGCGGATGCCCTTTGGTAAATATGCCAACCGGCTGTTGATTGATATACCTGAATCGTACATCCTCTGGCTGCAGCAGAAGGGGGTTGTTTCGGGAGAGTTGGGCACTATGTTGCAGATAGTCTATGAGATCAAGGTAAACGGATTGGAATATTTGTTTGACCCGGTAAAGGAGAAATAGCATGAACAGTCTAGCAGCTCTGGGAATATGTGGTAGCTTGCGCAGGGGGTCTTATAATCTCAAACTCTTGAAACGGGCGTTGTCTATTGCAGATGAGGAGGGAGTTTCTGTTGGGAGTGTTGATCAGAAAATCATGAATTTGCCGTTATATAATGCTGATCTTGAGGCGGCAGGCGTTCCTGAAGCTGTACAGACACTCAAATCCATGATTGAGGCGTGTGATGTGCTTCTTATCGCATCGCCTGAGTACAATTATTCGATGTCGGGAACACTCAAGAATGCGATCGACTGGGTCTCCCGGATCAAACCGAACCCGTTTTCTGGAAAAGTCGCCGCAATATTCGGCGCTTCGACAGGCGTTATGGGAACGGGGCGAGGACAACTACAACTGCGACAGGTGCTGTTGGCCGTTGATGTGCTCGTTCTTCCGCAGCCACAGCTGTTTCTTTCGCTGGCCGATGATAATTCGTTTGATAAGGATGGAATGCTCAAAAATAAAGTTATGGAGCACCAGCTGCGGGAATTGCTGCGCGCGACGTTTAAATATGCTCAAAAGGTTATAAATAAATAAAGGAAAAAATATGCCGCAAAAAAAGGTTATCATGGTAGGCATGGTCGTCGGTTCGTTTATTGGAGGATAT
>JBELAT010000123.1:0-6522 GCA_049508565.1 Endomicrobiales bacterium
GAAAAAATAAAAGACCTGGGACGCAAGGGAGCTTCTATCCAGCGGTACAAAGGTTTGGGAGAAATGAATCCCGAGCAGCTCTGGGAGACCACCATGGATCCATCAAAACGCAAGCTCCTGCAGGTGCGCCTGGAAGATCTGGTGGAGACTGACCGGATATTTACCACACTCATGGGCGACAAGGTTGAACCGCGCCGCCTGTTTATTGAGACTCACTCTCAGGACGTCAAGAACCTTGATATTTAGACCCGTATAGAGATATAACCGTAAAAGCGAGGACACCATGGCAGACGAAAAGAATACGCCCCCCCACATACCCGAAATACCGGTCAATCCGAATATTTCGCCGCGCAATATCGAAGACGAGATGAAGACGTCGTATATCGATTATTCGATGAGCGTCATAGTCGGCCGTGCGCTGCCAGATGTGCGCGACGGTCTCAAGCCCGTGCACCGGCGGATCCTGTTTACGATGAAAGAAATGGGGATGCGCTATAATACCGCGTACAAAAAGTCCGCGCGTGTCGTCGGTGACGTCCTGGGTAAGTACCATCCGCACGGCGATACCGCCGTGTATGATGCCATGGTGCGTATGGTTCAGGAGTTTTCTCTGCGGTACCCTCTGGTTGACGGACAGGGGAATTTCGGGTCTATTGATGGTGATTCTGCCGCCGCCATGCGGTACACCGAAGTGCGCCTCAAGGCCATCGCTGACGAAATGCTGGCAGATATCGACAAAGATACCGTTGATTTTACCCCGAACTATGACGGATCTCTCGAAGAGCCGACCGTCCTTCCTGCGCGCTATCCGAACCTCTTGGTCAACGGATCAACAGGTATAGCAGTCGGCATGGCAACCAATATACCGACACACAACCTCTCAGAAGTGATCGATGGCACGGTCGCATACATCGATAACCCCGAGGTGACGATTGCGGATTTGATGAAGTGTATCAAAGGGCCTGATTTTCCGACAGCCGGTTTTATTTACGGAAAAGCCGGTATCAAAAGTTATTGCGAGACCGGTCGCGGCTCGATCATTATGCGCGCCAAGGCTGAGATCGAAGAAATGAAAGGCAATCGCGAAGCAATCATTATAAACGAGCTTCCCTATCAGGTCAACAAAGCACAGCTCATAGAAAACATTGCTGATCTGGTGCGTGACAAAAAACTGGAAGGTATCAGTGATATCCGTGACGAGTCCGATCGCGACGGTATCCGCGTGGTCATAGAAGTCAAACGAGACGGCAATGCTCAGATCGTGTTGAACCAGCTGTTTAAACATACCCAGATGGAAGCAAGTTTCGGTGTGATTATGCTCGCGCTGGTCAATAACAAGCCGCGGGTGCTCAATATAAAAGAGGTAATTCACTACTTTGTCGAACACCGGCGCGTTGTGATTGTACGCCGGACGAAGTTTGAACTGGCAAAGGCGGAAGCCCGGGCGCATATTCTGGAAGGTTTGAGGATCGCGCTCGATAATCTTGACGCCATAATCAAAACAATCAAAGAGTCCGCCGATACTGACAGTGCCCGAGTCCGCCTGATGGAAAAATTCAAGCTGTCTAAACTACAGGCGCAGGCGATACTCGACATGAGACTCCAGCAGCTCACGGGCCTTGAGCGCGATAAGATAGAGCAGGAGTACCTTGAGCTTATCAAGCTCATTGGAAAATTGCGCGGGATATTGTCCGATGATCGCAAGGTGCTTGCTATCATCCGCGAAGAGCTTCTGCAGGTGAAAGAAAAATTCGGTGATACGCGCAAAACAAAGATTCTGGCGCAGACCGCGGAAGACTTTGCTGATGAGGACCTTATTCAGGAAGAAGATGTTGTTGTGACCCTGTCACATGCAGGGTATATCAAACGCATCCCGGCAACAACGTACCGTTCGCAGAAGCGTGGCGGCAAGGGTGTCGCCGGTATGACAACGCGGGAAGACGATTTTGTCGAATCGATGTTTGTCACCAGCACCCATGCACACATGCTTATGTTTACCAGTAAAGGCCGGGTGCACTGGATCCGCGTGTTCGATATTCCGGAAGGCAACAGAACCTCAAAGGGCAAAGCCATTGTCAACCTGCTGCAGATCGCGTCCAGCGACGAAAAAATCACAGCGGCCATTGCCATCCGGTCATTTGAAGAAGAGAAACAATCATATCTCTTTATGTGTACGAAGAACGGAACGATCAAAAGGACTTCCATGGCGGAATACGACAGCCCCCGCAAGGGCGGTATTATCGGGATTAATCTCGATGAAGGCGATAGCCTCATCGAAGTCAAACATACCCATGGAAATTCACACATCATTATCGCAACAAAGCATGGTATTGCCATACGGTTCAAAGAGGAGGATGCACGGCCGATCGGCAGGGTGGCGCGTGGTGTCCGCGGAATTAGTCTTGAAAAAGGCGATGAAGTCGTCGGCATGGAAGCGGTGACGGAGAAAGATATTATCCTGGCGGCATGCGTTAACGGACACGGTAAACGGAGCCAGGTCAGCGCGTACCGGCTGCAGACCCGTGGCGGCAAAGGCGTTATTAATATAAAAACAACTGAACGCAACGGTCATGTTGTCGGCATTAAAAAAGCCAATGAAGGCGATGAGATCATGTTGATGACGGAAAAAGGCATCACTATACGACAATCCGTTAAAGACGTCTCTATTATTGGCCGCAACGCGCAGGGTGTGCGCCTGGTCCGGCTCGATGAAGGTGACAAGCTCGCAGCGATCGCTACTGTCGTAAAAGAAGATGATGCGGTCATTGATCCTGCGCCTGACGGGGCCCAGTAAGGGTCGCTGTACGCCGTCTCCGATGCGTTCCGGGCGGCAATGAAGCTATGATGAAGGCATGACAGTATTCGAAAACGTTCTTATGATAAAATACTGTACCGACTGCATGCTTGTGGATCCCGTCCCGGCACTGTCCCCAGTACATGCCATGGTGTTCCTCCATTCTATGATATCATCCACAAAATATATTGAGCTCATGATGTACCCGGCTGACTGTTCGTGCCGGTAAAATATCGTTAAGGACGAGATATGCAGATTATTGATGGCAAAAAGATTGCCGCCGAGATTCGCGTTGATTTGAAACAACAGATAGCATCACTTAAAGCGCAGGGCATAACGCCGGGCCTTGCCACCATACTGGTCGGCGATGATCCGGCAAGCCATGTGTACGTTTCAAATAAAATTAAAGCATGCGAAGATTTGGGCATCCATTCATTTCATCATGCCCTTTCTGCGACGGTTACACTCGAAGAGGTCATCAGTCTTATTCGAAAGCTCAATGCTGATTCCCAGGTTCATGGTATTCTTCTTCAGTTGCCACTGCCCGCAGGGCTTGTTGATGATACCGATCGCTGCATCAATGAGATCGACCCGGCAAAAGATGTTGACGGTCTCCACCCGCAAAACATCGGGCGGCTCTGTGCCGCCAAAAACTGGCATATGATTGAAAAACAAAATATCCTGGTTTCCTGTACACCGCTGGGTGTGATTTATATGCTTATGAAAGCCGGGATCCCCATTGCCGGCAAACGCGTAGTTATCATCGGACGCTCAAATCTTTTTGGCAAACCGGCGGCGCTATTGTTTCTGGCAAATGATGCGACGGTAACGATGGCACATTCAAAAACGCGCGATCTAGCATCAGTTTGCCGTGAGGCTGATATTCTGGTAGCGGCGATCGGCAGGCCGCTGTTTATTACTGCGGAGTTCGTCAAACCCGGAGCGGTGGTTTTAGATGTCGGTATCAACCGGACCATGCACGGGATCAAAGGTGATGTTGATTTCGAAGCCGTTAAGGATATCGCCGGATGGATTACACCGGTGCCAGGCGGCGTCGGAGCGACGACGATTACGATGCTGATGCACAATACGCTGGCTGCCGCTCGGCGCATAACAGGGTGAGCAAACACATGCAAACAAAAATATTTCTCAAACCGGTAAAGATAACCCCGACATTGTTGCGCGCACTTCAACGGCGGGGACTCATCCGGGCGCTTGCGCCCACGAACAAAATATTAAATACCCGGACAGCGACGGGTGCGGTGGATACGTTCTATCGCACAAAATCCGTCTATGGGACGCACAAGTTGATCGGCATCGGCAAACGCAGTCTTAAAATAAAACTGTGCACGCATCCGGCATGTGAAGATTTTATCGTGATCAATCCGACAGAAATTAAATATAAACCGCTCTATATTATTATCGCGCGACATAAGCGCGCCGCACTTGAAAAAAAAGCGCGGTCAGGAAAACTTTCGGCGAAAGACTTTTTTACCGTCGAGTGGGAGTATAACAATCCGCGCACATGCGTGTTTACCATGCTCGCCGATACGGTGCATTGCGAAGTAACAGCGCCCGGACCGGGTCAACATCCTGTATTTTTTGTCACGGAACCATCGCAATTACCGTTGAATTATGTTAATATATACACGTGCGAACTGGATGTACAAACGGCGTAAGGAGAGTGAATGTTAGCCTTTGTCGTCAATATTTTCGTTCCGCTGACAGCAGGAATTGTTTACTTTTTTATGGCTGCGGAAGTAAACAGAGTCAGCAAGGTGCGTAAAATAATGTTCGGTGAAATCGGTTACCGTAAAATTGGCATTGCTTTTCTGATGCTGGGTTTTTATTTTATTACCCGCCCGCTCCAAAACATTGTTGGTCCCCATCCCTGGCCAATGATCATCAATTCACTAAGACAATTTTTTCTTATGGCGATTATTTCGCCGGCTATCCTCGTTGGTATCTTTCACTGGGTTCCCAGTGACAATCATACGCCGCGATCAGCGGCGTTTGCAGCGTATGCGGTCGGATTTTTTATGGCGCTGATCTATATTCTTATCAATAGGGTGGCAGTCGATGGATCAAAAATCGTTACTGTATTTGCTGGCATGACTATCTATGATCCGGCATGGTTTTCAACCGGGCAGCCTCGCTTCGAGCTAATCCTGATTCATTTAATTTCACAGTTAGTTTCGCCCGTGGGTTTTATTATTCTGGCAGGTGCGTACGTGCGGCATCGGCGCCATGATTACAAGCTCGAACATGTGTATAATCTCATGCCGCTGAAATGGAAGTATCTCGAGACGGGGTTATTGATATTTGCGGGATCACTGGTCGTTTCAGGACTGGCAGCATTTTTGGGACAGTATTATACGTATCTGTGGGTTATATATTTTCTGGGAGCGATCGTTGCCGGTATCGTTGAGTTGAAGGGGATTAAGATTCCGCCGCGGGGAACGCCGTCAGATTTGCAGCCCAGCATGAGCGGGAACGGGTAACACCGCTGGCCAGAGTGTTGACGCTTGTAGCAGATTTCAAAGGGGGTGAGAAGAATGGCAGCAAAGAAAAAAGTTGTGAAGAAAGCCGCAAAAAAAGTTTCTAAGAAAAAGAAGTAGGCCGAAAAACGGGGAATAAGGACATATGGTTCTTATTCCCCGTTGCTTTTTTCAAGTCATTTACTTCCGCTATTTCCTCGTGAGTCCTGGATGTATCCCGGTTTTGACATAATCATTTCTTCAGGTCCTGTCCGATGTTCCAGGCGGTACCTATTTTCCTTCCGATAGACCAATATTTATTGTCCGGCATGGTGAGCACGATCGGCTGAATCTTTTCAACATCTGGATTGCCGTCAGTGAGGTATGAGTCATCGGTATAGACACCGATTATTTCGCCGACGTAGAATGTGTCTGCGCCTAGCGGGAACGTTTTTACCAGCCGGCACTCCATTGCCAGAGGGCATTGTTCTATCATGGGCGCATGAAGCAGCTCTCCCTTAAAAGTAGTGTAGAGTGAAGATTTGTCGATTTTCTTTCCCGAGACGATACCGCAGTAATCAACCGTTTTAATCATGGTGACCGAAGGAATATTGACGCTAAATTGCTTGTGTAATTCAATTCCTTTGTTGGTGTGATGCGTCCCGAGCGCCACGCCAATCATAGGCGGCCGATAATCTACCCGCGTAATCCACGCTGCGGTCAGAAAATTTGCTTTACCCTCGACTTCTGCTCCAATAAGAGTTACCGGCATGGGATAAGAAAAACCGTTATTGCCTATTTTTTTCTTGATCATGTGCACCCCTTTTTTAGCAATAATTCGTATGCATTTTTAATCATTGGTACCGGTATCGACGGCTTCATGGTCATCGAATATTTCGCGCGGCCGAAAGCGTAGAATAAAAGCTAGCAGACTGCGCGGTAGATGCGCAAGACTGTTATTATAGATCGAGACCGATTCGTTAAAGAATTCACCTGACGCAACGAGTTCAACTTCTATGTCAGCCAACCGTCTGCGTATTAGTATGAATTGCTCGTGTGTCTTAAGGCCAGGGAGTTCCTCAAAACGAGTAAATAATGTTTCAAGGGCCTGCGTGAGTTTTGTGTGTGCCCGTGCGGCTTGCCGGGGGAAGGTGCTCATTCCGGTTCGAGCGTTAGCCTGAGCAACTTTCTTTAAAATATCGTTTTCAGGTTCTATATACTGCTGACAGAGTGCAATAAGCACCGCACTGT
>JBELAT010000124.1:0-6352 GCA_049508565.1 Endomicrobiales bacterium
ACCCACACATAAGAAAAAAGTAACGGTTTTAATGCATTTCGTTGTTCCCGCACCGCAACGAATAGGGAAAGCGGCATAAGGAAAATGGCCGGATAATATTTCGTTGCGGTAGCCACGCCGAGTATAAAACACCCTTTATAGAGATCACTAGCAGTTATTGAAGAATAATATCTTCCTATATAAAGAAAAGCCAGCAGTACGAAAAAAACTGAAGTTACATCCGTTGTACCATAGTGACTATGCAGGACATGGTACGGAAGAACTGCCAGGACAATGGCTGGCGCAATGCCCTGCCCCCATTGTTCCTTGCCTATTTTATACAGCAGATAAACACTTGCAGTACCCGCACACACACTGACCAGTCGTGCCAGTAGATAAAACAGTGAGGGGTCACCGTGAAGATATATGCCTACAAATTGGTCCAGTGAAGCGCACAGTCCCAGACATTTGGCAAGCACAAACGCAGCCGAATAAATGATCCATAAAAGATACACAAAAAAAGTAGGATAATCATAGAAAACATGTCCGCTAAAAAAGTGCATCGAATAAAAAATCATGACCGACTCGTCGATGTGAGCCTGTCGCAACGGCAGACCCCAGCTGAGTGCCCACATACGAAGTAGAAAAGCACCAGTAATGATAGAGGCAATGATGATAGTGTTTTTTTTATTATTAAAAATGCGGACGAAATCGTTCCCTGTCATGAACACATTATACACATTTATCAATGTTAATGCAGTATTAAACCTAACCATTCCTTAAAGCAGTAATTAAAAGATAAAAGACATTTTCACTCAAGGTCTGTTTTGCTACTATTTAGACGGTAATGCACGTACAGGTGTTACCCTGTAATTTCATGCAATGCTGTATACGTGCGGTGTAGAAAGGGGATAATAATGACCACTAAAACCCTCATGCAATTTATTGCAAACGATTCTAACCTTAGAAAAACGCTCATATGGTTTTCCTCGCTGTTTTTCTTGCTTGTTATTGTTGTTTCAATTACATCATACTCATACTTTCAAAGCCGGGAGAAAATGCTGGTCACCGAAGAAAAAAATATTATGACCATTATTTCCGAGCTTAAAGGGTGCCAGATAACGAACTGGCGGCAGGCTCGGCTTGATGATGCGTTCAGTCTTTCCCCGTCGTGCGTCGATGCGGCACGGGTGTCCCTGCTCAAAAGAACTGTCAATAGCATCAACCGTCAGGCATTGTTTGGCACGTGGGTCGATCCTATTATCAATAATGCTGAATATCGGGGAGTTAATCTCTATGATACCTCATTACATGAAGTCGCTTATGCTGGCACCGCGGATGAACCCAAACCACTGAGCTCCTATGCAATGAGTGAAGCTGTGCGATCCATCAAAGAAAAAAGAATACTTTTTTCAGATTTGTACCGAAATGATGTAACTCATAGCATTGATCTTGATATTTTCATCCCGGTCATGGCGGCAGATGCGCGGGGAACTAATGCCGTCGGTGTGCTTGTGTTAAAAATAAATCCGAACAAATTCCTTTATCCATTTATGCAAAGCAATCCAGCTTTGAGTACATCATGTGAAACATATTTAATCAAAAAAGATGGCGATAATGTACTGTTTCTCAATGAACTTAAGTATGAAAATAATAGTGCTATGACTTATTTTCTTCATCCCGGCAGTAAACAATGTGAGACGATGGCTATTAACGGCGTTCGGGGAATAGTTGAGGGGAAAGATTACCGTGATAGTGAAGTCTTAGCTTTTATCAGAGACGTTCCCGCTTCGCCATGGATACTGATTGCTAAGATGGACAAAGATGAAGTGTATGCTTCGATTAAACGTCCGGCAATTTTTATTTCGTTGTTCGCTGTGACTTTCGTTGTGGGATTGGGGGCGTGGTTGGCTTTTATCTGGTACCGGCAGATAGTCACTTTCTATCAGAAACAGTATGCTGTCGAAGTTGAACACCGGGCACTGACGAGAAAATACGATTATCTCATAAAATTCGCTAATGATATTATTATCATGTTTAACAAGGATTTAAAGATCATAGAAGCTAATGATAAGGCTGTAAGCGCGTATAGGTATACACTCGCCGAAATGGTGAGCATGAGCTTGAAGGATTTACAAGCATCCGAAACGATACCGGAACTTACCGCGGCAATGGAGATGGTTGAAAAGAAGGGAAAGACCATTTTTACAACGCTTAACAAACGCAAAGACGGCAGTACATTTTACGTCGAAATGAGCATTCAACATTTTATTATAGAATGGAACGAATTTTATCAAATTATTATCAGGGATTTAGAAGAAAGAGCTGAATTTAACGGAATATCTATTTAGAAGCAACTGCCAATCACCGTAAGGTGTTCTCTTGCCTGTGATGACAATGGACATATCGTATAAACAAATTCTTGTCGATTGACCTGTGCAATCTAATGCAAAATCAGGGTTTAACTGATATAATAAATAACGTGGAAGGCAAGTTGGTAATCTCACCTGCCCTCCTGGCATGACGGACGATTTTGTCCTGACAAAATGTAAATGAAAAAATTAACATATATCTCTCGTTTATAAAAGCTACAGGCTAGCGATTACATTACAATGAGTAAGCAGGAGAATAGAAAATCATGTTTAGTTGCAAAATGGTTCTTGTCATAGCTTCCGTGTGTTCGTTCGCTGGATGCATGACAGTAGAGCAGCAGATGTGTTATCCTGCTCCGACAGTGCTTCCTGACACCACGATTGACATGAAGTTTCCGGGTTTCTGGATAAGCAAACATCCCGCTCCCGATAAAACACTGTTAACGGGAAGGCAGATATTCGCGCTTAATGTCCGATTAATGAAAGAAAAGTCATTGGTTACCGATGTTACTTCTATCCGGACTTTCCGGTCACACGAACTGCAAAAGTCCATTAGAGCTACCTTAAAGGAATATTCCAATAGGCATTTTTATTTTTCACACGGAGAAAATGTTCCATCAACATTTTATCAAGAGATTGAACACAATATACATGATGTCGCGCTCTCATCCGGGACCATTCTCGGGTATGGTTTTACAACGGGTTATACCAATGTTAGAATACTGCCGTCGGACGAAGTAGTATCGGCTCAGCCGGGTGAGATTGAATTTGATGAGTTGCAGAACGATTCTCTTGATATTGCTACCCCGGTTGCGACAGTTTGTTACAGTTCAGATCGGCTATGGCAGTATGTGATTTCTCCCACCAGTGAAGGGTGGGTGCACTCACATAATGTAGCGGTATGCGGCCGCCATGAAGTGCTATCGTATTTTAAGGCGCGCCCATTTATTGTCATTACCAAGGCCGACACCGGTCTCTTTGCGGATAAGAAACTGACCGAGTATTGCGGCTTTGCAATGATGGGCGTCAGATTTCCCGGTATAGTGCGTTCAGGCCAGCCGTTTGTCGAGATAACAGTTCCGGCGCGCACTAGCAGTAATGGAAACTTGGTGTTAAAAACTATGTTTGTAAACCCCTCTGATGTGCATATGGGGTATCTCGCATACACCCCTCGTACCATTATCAATCAGGCATTTGAGCTGCTTAACGCACCCTATGGATGGGGTGGCTTCAATGGCGAACCTGACTGCTCCCGGTTCATCCAGGCTGTATTTTCAACAGTGGGGATTCATCTTCCCCGCAATTCCCATGATCAATCACTGGCGGGTAACCGGGTAGTCCGGTTAACTCAGGCGATGAGCCGGTGGGACAAAATGGAACATATTACGGGGGAGGCGGTCGGCGGTTCAACGTTGTTATATATGAAAGGCCACATTATGTTGTTCCTGGGATTATATGACGGCAACCCTTACGCGATCAGCTCGTTATGGGCGTATGGTGAAAAAGGGTTACATCAAAACAGAACCTGTGTGGTAAATCGTGTGGCAGTGACCGATCTGAGTCTTGGGGATGGCACTCAAAGAGGTTCATTTCTTGACCGATTGACAACACTGGTACAGATAGGCGCTAAAAACTAATGGAACTTCTCGCACCGGTTGGATCTAAAGAATCGTTCATTACGGCAATTCGCGGCGGCGCGGATGCGGTATATGTCGGGGTCCCGGAATTTAATGCGCGCGCATCAGCCGCCAACATTAATTTCTACGATCTGGAAGTTATGATCGATTATGCCCACGAAAAAGGGATTAAAGTGTTTCTCGCACTCAATACTCTCATCAAGCATGAAGAAATCAGCACAGTCGTTAAGAGCATAGCGCATATAAGCCGGTTTTCTCCTGACGCCATCATTGTGCAGGACATGGGGATCGCCAGCATAGTGAAAAAATATTTTTCACATATCCCGCTTCACGCCAGTACGCAAATGGCGGTCCACAACCGCATGGGAGTTGATGTTCTTGCACATGAAGGTTTTGCGCGCGCTATTTTGGCGCGGGAGTTATCGTTTTCAGAACTCAAAATCATTGCCAGAGGATCGCCCATCCCCGTTGAGATATTTGTTCATGGTGCATTATGTTTTTGTGTGTCGGGCATGTGTCTTTTCTCAAGTTTCATCGGGGGCTTGAGCGGCAACCGTGGTCGGTGCACCCAGCCCTGCCGCAGGCTCTGGCATCAGGGTAAAAAACATGGATATCTCTTTTCACCCCGCGACCTTGAACTGGCACCGCACATCGGCAAGCTCAAAAGTATCGGTATAAGCTCTCTAAAAATTGAAGGGCGTATGCGCAGTAGTGAATACGTTTATAAAGTCGTCACCGCATATCGTTTGCTTATTGATGCGTCTGAAGCTGATTTTGACCGGGCTCTCATTGAGGCCCGCAAGATATTGTCGGCCGATACAGCACGGGAGAAGACGACGGGACTATTTTCCGGTCGCGATGCAGCGATCTTTGAGCCGCATAAGGCGCAATGTCTCGGTACCCGGATCGGACATATCGATTCGTCACACGAAGGCGTGCTGACAATTGAAATTACCGATGAAACCGCCGCACTACATGAAGGTGACAGGTTGCGCGTTTCAAATCCGGACAGTGATACCACAATCGCTTTTAAGGTAAAGGAGTTTTCTCAACAGGATTCGCTGTATGTGATACCTTTTACTAAGACTGCTGAGTTCAAACCCGGCAATCCGGTATATAAAACCGTTGACGTTGCGTTTGACCAGAAAAACCTAGAACATGATATAGATACTATCTATGAAAACTTTTCGCACCGAAAAGGATCCAGCAGACATTCTGAGAGCTCGGTGTCCCAGGCCTATACAGCTCTTATTTCCAATACCTGGAAAGAAAATAAAAAAATGGTTTCCCCGGCTGAAGAACAGGATATATTGTGGGTCAGATTTGACACGCCCGGCTGGCTGGACGTGTTGCCGTTAACTGACAAAAATACCCGGTACATATACTATCTGACGAAAGATACCATGCATCAGAGCGATAGAGTTTTTGAGAGCACGGTTACACCTGTGGACGCTGAGCTGCCGCCGTTTATCGGCCAACGTGACATAGATCAGTACCGGCGGTGCATTGATTCGCTGGTTGAAAAAGGAGTACGAAAATGGGTCATTAATAATGTGTCCCAATTGGGTTTTTTCACGGGCAGCGAGTGCGAACTCGTTGCGGGCCATTTTTTGTATACGTGGAACGCCTATACGGCGGCATTTCTCATGACTAAAGGTGTTTCGCAGGTGGTTACGGGGTGGGAAGACGATTTTCTTAACATACGCAAAATGTGTGGTCCGGGAGTGGGCCGAAGAATGGTTGTTTATTTGTACGGATTTGTGCCAGTCATACGATCCCGGCTAGTGACCGCAGAAATGATCGGTCAAGAGATTCTTCATGAACATAATGTCGCGGAGTCAGCCAATCCGCCTGTATCTTTTAAAACCGCACACGAATCCGAGCTTACCGTTCTTGTCGCGGAAAAACCGGCGTGCATTTTTACCGCTCGTAAAAAGCTTTCGCAATGCGGTATACACACATTCGGCATTGATTTAAATTTTATAAAACCTGACAAAAAAACATGGAATACACTCATCAATGCATACCGCCTGCAGGAAAATATTCCAGACACCACAAAATTCAATTTCAAACGAGAAGTTAAATAACCTCAACCTACTCTCAATCACAACCCGGATGGGGAAGGTGTCGTCCCTGGTGACGCTGCTACACTGATAATATCACGCACACCGTGTGCAGCAGTGAGTCTCACTGTTGATCATATGCAACTCATGGGCGACGATTATCTGCACTTTCATACGGAGGCCCGTAATCGTTTGCCGGATATTTCTTGTGTAACATATTCTTTTTTTTGTCTGATGGAAGTGAAGTATCCTTAAAGGATTTTCAATTTGTTCCCTGTCAACTCATTTAAGAATGTTACCG
>JBELAT010000125.1:0-6317 GCA_049508565.1 Endomicrobiales bacterium
CTTACAAGAAACCGGTCACTGTTTTGAGGATAACATTTTCCAGGACTTCCCCTGGGTTATGCTGGTTACTATAATGATTATACAGCGGTGAAGTGAAAAAGATTGGGGCAAAACGGGAAACAATTGCAAACAATCATTCACGTCCGGGGTATTAATGCGTCACAAAGTGTCACAACCCTCGTTTTGCGACGTATAGGATGTTGTGTTTTATTGTTTAAAACTCATTTGGTTTTAAACAATTGGTCTATCAGTAACGTCGGATTTCGGTTGCGCAAGTCATGACAATGAAAGGAGAACAGATCACCACTAAATAAACGTATGTATATCGAAGATGGTAATAATCAGCTCAAGTGCTATGTACTAGATATATGTGCACCACAGCAACTGCGATAATGTATCGATTCAGCGCTGGAATACGAATGGAAACGCGCTTACATACATTATCGCTTTATAGGGACAATACTATTACCCTATGCGCATCCCCCTGCAACTTCTTTCCCGGCACCAGTACTCAACAAACCGGAGAACTCCTGAGAAAACGCGCAAAGACACGTCTATTGCAAAGATTTCGTAACCCTGCATACTCTTTGTCGCATGCAGTGACGTTTAAGAAAAAACCGTTTATTATTTCTTTTTGGTGTTATATTGATCAATTAAGGCAGCAGTAGAAGCGTCGTGCTGATTTTTAGTGTTGCCGGAAAGTTCAGGCAAAATGACGTCAGCAAGAACCTTGCCGAGCTGTACACCCCATTGGTCGAAACTGTTGACACGCCAGATAACGCCCTGGACAAATATTTTGTGTTCGTACAACGCGATGAGCGAACCAACGGTGCGCGGTGTCAAATGATCGATAAGGATCGTTGTGGTCGGTTTGTTGCCTTCAAAGACTTTGTGGGGGGCAAGCAGCGCGATGTCTTCGGCAGATGTGCCGGCGGTTTTAAGCTGTTCGACCACTTTTTCTTTTTCAAGTCCGAACGCCAGCGCTTCTGGCTGGGCAAAAAAATTCGCCATCAGTTTCTCATGATGGTCGCCCACGCGGACTGGCGGGTTGATAAAACCGATGAAATCGGCAGGAATCAGTTTGGTCCCCTGATGAATGAGCTGATAAAACGAGTGCTGGCCGTTGGTACCCGGTTCACCCCAGATGATAGGACCGGTTTGGTAATCCACCCTGTTTCCTTCATGATCGATGGTTTTCCCGTTTGATTCCATGTCTGCCTGCTGGAGATACGCCGGGAGACGGGAAAGGTACTGACTGTACGGCAAAACCACACTGGTTGCCGCGTTAAAGAAATTGTTGTACCAGACACCCAGAAGCGCCATAAGTACCGGCAGGTTCTTATCGTACGGTGCCGTAATAAAATGGGTGTCCATCGCGTGCGCACCGTCCAGCAGTTCTTCAAACCGGCTAAACCCGATAGCACAGGCGACGGGTAAACCGATTGCTGACCAGAGTGAATAGCGGCCGCCCACGAAGTCCCAGAATTCGAACATGTTCGCCGCATCGATGCCGAACTCTTCGACTTTCTGCTTGTTTGTCGAGAGGGCAACAAAATGGTTGCGCACAGCTTTTTCGCCCAGACTTTTCACCAGCCATTGACGGGCAGTACGCGCATTGGTGATGGTTTCAAGCGTGGTGAATGTTTTAGAGGCAACAATAAAAAGAGTGGTTGAAGGCTTAATTTTTTTGAGCGTTTCATCAATGTCGGCGCCATCTATGTTAGAAACAAAAAAGACTTCCGGCCCATCCGCGTAATGTTTGAGGGCTTCATACACCATTCTCGGCCCGAGATCCGAGCCGCCGATACCGATATTGACGACCGCAGTTATTTTTTCGCCCGTTGCTCCCCGCCATACACCCGCGCGCAGCTCTTCGGTGAATTTTTTCATTTTGTCCAGCACCCGGTTGATCTCCGGCATCACGTCTTTGCCGTCAACAACTACCGGCCGGCCCGACCGATTACGCAGGGCGGTATGCAGCACAGCCCGTTTTTCCGTCCAGTTTATCTTTTCACCACTAAACATTTTTTGTGCGTATTCTTTGACCCTGCTCGCCCAGGCGAGATCACACAACATATCCATCGTTTCAGCCGTTACACGGTTTTTTGAAAAATCAACCTGCATTGCCAGACTATCGACTCTCAACGATAATTTCTCGATCCGCGTTTTATCGGTAAAAAAATCCCGCAGATGCGTTGCTTTAATTTCCTGATAATGGTCGCTCAGCGCTTTCCATGCCGCAGTTTTTATCAATGGTTCCATTTTAGAACTCCTTTATCTTCTTACAGAGCCGTTACCCGTCTCCATGCTTCCTGCCGTTGAGCTTCGTCCATCCGCTTGTCGAGCAAGGGATACAGTATCCGGTCTTCTTTTTGCGCATGTTTAATGAGCTGTTCAACAACATCATTGAACGTTGCGATATAATTTTCTTTGCTCTCTTTATCACATGCAGTAGCAGCGTTTTTTAATGTCTTCAACCGCTCATAAAGCAGGCTGATCTCGACATGTTCCCGGAACACTTCATTGAAAACAGCTGTTTCCCTGTCATCGAGAGGCCGGGCATGCGCTGCAACATCCATCACTATTTCTTCCTTCTTAAAATGCGTCGTTAAATGAATCGTAAAAAAAGAAAAAATATCATCTATTTTCTCCCAGACGTTTTCAGTGTCAAGGAGCATCACTGCTTCTTGTAAAAGCGCGTGCTGCTCTCTCATGGTATCGTGGGTTTTGTACAACAGGGAGAGAATATTGCGCGAAGAGTCCATATGTGCAATCCTAAAAATGGGGTTATTTGTCCGAGGCCGGCACGTCGTCTTTGATATACGGAGACATCAAAAATGCTTGCACAATGATAAACACGAACATGAGACCCATAATGCCAAAAAGTTTGAAGTTTACCCACGTCGCGGTCGTACAGGTGTAGGCCACCCCCAGATTAACCGCGCCGAGCACAGCAAAAAAAGCGCCCCAACCGAAGTTCATTTTCGTCCACACATGGTCGGGCAGCGTGATTTGTTTGTGCATAAGTGTCCGGATGATATTTTTTTTCGTCATCCCGTAGCTGATCAATATGGTTGCCGAAAAGATCCAGTACAGAATAGTCGGTTTCCATTTGATAAATATTTCGTTATGCAAAAGCAGGGTTGATCCGCCGAAAACCGTGAGCACGCCCAACCCGACCCATACCATAGTGTCGACTTTCCGGTACCGCACCCACGAATAGATAACCTGCAGGACAGCAGCGGCCATGGCCACCGAGGTGGCGACGTAGATGCCTTTCATTTTAAAAGCGAAAAAAAACAGGATAACAGGAAAGAGATCAAAGAAAATTTTCATGGCACCATCTTTTCATAGGTTTTTTGGCCGGTAGCGACTGCCGTTCCGTATAATTCTATATATTCCACTTTCGGCAGCAGCGTACCTTCTTTGGCCTTGACATACACTTTAGAGAGCCAGGACTGTATACCGTTAATGGTCATCTGTGCCCGGGGTATTTTACCTTCTTTGAGTAACTGGATCGGCCGGTTTTTAAAGGGTGCCAGCGTCATCTGATAGCTGTCTATGTCTTTTTTAATGGAAAATCCATAGGCCCTTTTGTCAAACAGGCTCAAAGATTGTTGTGCACCTGTCGTCGCATTGAGCTTCCAGTACGCAACAACGGGAGCATCAGGCACAAAATCTCCCCTATCATCAAGCTTTGCCTCATAGACGACAATATTGGCATTTTTATTGCGCTCAATAACAAATAACTGGAAGGGAGTCATCGCACATACCACTTCGCCAAGAACACAAGACATAACAATCGCCGCAAAACTTATGGTGCGCAGCGTACCTGCTGATAAGATTTTCACCTTCCCGCCATCCCCTATGGTCTAACATGTGGAATAAAGACCCACAGTATCAAGCGACCATGATTACGCACGCCATACACGGCGTAGCTATTGCATTATTATAGCATTGTAACGCTTTGATGTAAAATAATTTTCGCGTCATTTTCATGACATTTTTCGGACAGATTGTTATTAGTGTTTGTATCGCCTGAAGTAGTCGATTTTTATCACAGGGGAGACACTTCAATTGCCTTACGGGGAGATACGGGACACACGTGCTGGCACAGCGTACACCCAACACACGAATCGGCATCAACAAAGGGAAGCAACACCTTTTTACCATGGCTCATCATTTCACGCGTCTGGATAGCTTTCTGGGGGACAGGGCAATGCTCCTCGCACACCAGACATTCCTGACCGGTTGCCCACGGGATGCAGCGGTCCCGCGCGATGTCGGCCACGCCCAGCCGGGTACGTGACTTTTGTTCGACTGTCAGCGGCGGTATAGCCCCTGTCGGACATACTTTCCCGCAGAGCGTACAACCGTACTCGCAATACCCGATGCCCGGATCCATTTTAGGAGTCCAAATTCCTTCAACACCGCTCTCAAGCATGACCGGTTGCAGACCGTTGGTAATGCAGACTTTCATACAGTTACCGCACCGCACGCACCGCTGGATGAATTCTCCTTCGGGCAGCGCTGCAGGCGGCCGAACGACAGTCCGTTCACGTTTCGGGGACAACGGTTTTGCGCAGGAAGACAAGAGAACGCCCATAGCTGTTCCGGCCCAGGCAAAAAATTGTGCGCGGGAAATAGTGTTGGCAGCAGGCTGCGATACCGGCAATGTTGTGGGGGTATGCGAAAACGAAAAAGATGATTTATGTCCGGGACACATGCTGACACAGTCCAAGCACACAATACATTCTGCCGGGATATATGAGTTATCGTCACGAATCGCCGCCATGCGGCACACATCTTTGCACAACCGGCATGATCCTTCACACCGCGGGGAGAAACGCTTGAGAAGGGAATACCGGGCTACGATGGCCAGCAGTGCTCCCAGCGGACACACGTTGCGGCACCAGAACCGTCGGGTCACAATAGCAGCCGCCAGTATCATGATAAAAATAAGGCCAATAAGGGGTGCATGCGCGAACGTCAGCCGCCGGGGGTCAAACAACGCTTCTTTCACCGCATGGTATGCAGCTTCCAGCGGCGCGTAATAGTTTGTCGCAGGGATGAGCGTCGAAAACACTTTCTCAAAAACCGCATTTGCCAGAGGCACGACACTAAACGAAATACTGCGCACAAAAATAGTTATCGGGTCGAACAGCCATACGAACTGAACGCCGGCCGCGGCAAGGGCGCCGCAGATGCCAAGAATGATGTATTTTATAAACCGCAATCCTGTACGCGAAATATCAGACCGGCGAACCCTCAACAACCGCCGCAGACGATCCGTCAAAAAAACCGTGAAATCAGAGACTGATCCCAGAGGACATATCCAGCCGCAAAAAACCCGCCCCAGCACAAAGCTTACCAGAAGCGCTACACCAGCCAGCACAAGCCCGGGCACAATGATACGTTCCGCAAGGGAAGTCATGATCATAATGAGAGGATCAATCTTAAAGAAAATCGCGGGATTAAAGAAATGATCGAGAGGATATCTGGTCGTCCACACAACCGCAACGACCAGAACAGCAAACAGGGTTTGAACACAACGGCGTAGGATCAGCATTATGCACCAACGTGTGCGATTTTCGCAGCTTTGATATTCATGCTTCCCAGATTGTGTTCGGCCGCATATTTAATATGCTCAATTTCGGCGGGCTCAATACCAAACAGCGTCGCTGCATAGGCGTCGGCAAGAACCGGGTCGGCTGAAGCGAGAATAGTATCCATACGCTTTACATCACTGACATCGCCGCCACTCGGTCCGTTGCGCAGCAAAATTCGTGATGCATCAATAACGGTCAATTCCGGTTTCATGAATGTAAGAACTTCGGCAAGTTTCGGTGTTATATCCTGGTGCATGTGGCCGCGGTTATTGCCGCATATACCCATAAGATTTTTCAGTGACAGCGTCAGTCCGGTCAGATGGTGGTGCTTGGCAACAGGAACGTTAATAAGACAATCGCACTCAACAGCATCGCGGAACAGCGGCCAGTCTTTCATGAGCGAACCCGCCGGGAACTGTGCAGGAAAGAATTTCCAGTCATCGACGTAATACACCGTGGCACCGGCTTTTTTGGCGGCCGCTGAAATACCGCTGTTCTCATAAGTCCGACGTGAATCGTTGCAGGTAAAATCAAACACCTTCACTATTTTCGCGCCGGCTTCAAAACTCATGCGGACCAGCGCTTCGACAACAGCCGGATGCGTGTTCGCACCCTGTTCAGGTGTCCTGTCCCAGCCGATGTTGGGTTTAACAACTACAACCGCACCTTTTTTGACAAAATGTCCCATTCCTCCGCAGGCACCAACAG
>JBELAT010000126.1:0-6208 GCA_049508565.1 Endomicrobiales bacterium
AGCGGGATGATATGTCGGCATCAGTTTGCAGTTTTTATAATCGAATATTTGACCGCGCAAAGTACCTATCACCGTATCGACGTTGAGAAGACCGTGCGACGCGGTAGTCCCGAGCGTACAGATGACCGCTGGTTTTATTATATCGATCTGCCGTTCAAGATAGGGCAGACAGCATGCCATTTCTTCCGCCGTGGGCGGACGATCGTTGGCGCGCAACTCGTTATCGGAAGGATCTTTCATCGGGTGACATTTAACAATATTCGCAATATAAACGTCTGATCGCAGCATGCCCATGGCTTCAATGATCTTATTGAGCAGTTGACCGGCACGTCCAATGAACGGCTCTCCTTTGTGATCCTCATCAAACCCAGGCCCTTCACCGACAAACATCAGCCGGGCACGCGGATTGCCCACCCCAAAAACAAAATTAATCCTGGTTTTCCCGAGTGGGCACCGGGTACAGTCACAAATTTCTTTACGAAAAGCCTCAAGTGTTTTGTCTGTTTTTTTCATGAGCAACCCTTCTTCACTGTCATCAATAGGCTTGGGTGTCACCGGGTGAGGGATCCACCCCTGTGACAGAGTCCCCTCGTGAACCAGTTCGTTTCCATACCAGCTGATTTCTTCAGCAATATATGTTTTAACCAGCTCAACCGTTTTCGCGTAATCTGATTGTTTCACGTATAATTTCTCTCGCTAAAATATTTTTAGTAACTTTTTTTCTTTGGACTATATGTGCCGCAGGCCCGATTATCCAGGCGTTCGTCACGTTCGTTCCCAGCGACCGGGGAGTGTTGGCAATAATAAGATCGAGATTTTTCCGGCGCAATTTCATCTGTGCGCGGTGCACGACATCGGCAGTCTCAAGAGCAAAACCAACGACAACGGCGTCCCGCTTGTGTTTGCCTGCATATGCGATAATATCCGGATTTTCAATCAAAGAAAGAGTTCGGCCTGTGCCCGTTTTTTTTATCTTTTGAGTTGACGTCAAACGCGGTCGATAATCGCTCACTGCCGCCGCACCGATAACGACATCAGCCTGTGGCAACCATTTTTTTACCTGGGCGAACATCTCGCGGGCTGTAACGACCGGCACAACAACTGCACCTTCCGGCCGGGCATGACTAGCGGGCCCGGTGATAAAAATAACGCGATGTCCGCGTCTGTGGGCGGCCAAAGCCAGAGCGCAGCCCATGTGACCAGATGACGCATTGGACAAATATCTGACGGGGTCAATATATTCGCGTGTCGGTCCCGAGGTGATGAGAAACGTTAATTTCTGTTTGTTCATCAGGGGAATGTTTAAAACTCTACTTTAGGCGTCTGTTTCGCCGCAGCTTCTGCTTTAAAGTAATCATTGTTCTTTTCAAACCCAGACAAACGGGCAATGATCATCGCCGGAAACTGCTGAAGCGTGATATTATACTCCTGCACGGACTCATTGTACCGCTGGCGTTCGACGGCAAGCCGATTTTCTGTGCCCGCAAGCTCATCTTGCAGCCGGATGAAATTTTCGTTTGCTTTAAGGTTGGGATATTGTTCGACAATAACCAGTAGTCGAGACAGTGCGCTGTCCATTGTCTGGTTAGCGGCAATTTTCTCACCGACAGTCCGTGCTCCCGCAAGTTGCGCGCGTGCTGCCGCAATATATTCAAATATTTCTTTTTCGTGCTTTGCATATCCTTTGACCGTGTTGACCAGATTGGGGATAAGGTCGTTACGCCGCTGCATCTGGTTTTCCACCTGAGCCCATTGGGCTTTGACATTTTCGCGTAAACCGACAAACCGGTTATACCCGCTCATCCACCATCCACCAACCATAAGCACTACAACGACAATGATTCCAAGAACAATCCATACAGTCTTCATCATAATCTCCAGTCATGTAACGTTTGTCACTTACCAGTGTTCAGGTGCGCCGATGTGCCTGGTGCATATACGAGTATCTGTGCTGTGCAATCTTCAGAAAGAGAGCTTCTCATGCTAAAATAATGCACTTTAAAACGATGGTTTTTAAGATTCTAATTGATCGACGAAATCTGCTATTTTTTCCACAGCATTAATGTAATTTTCAAAGAGTATTACCGGTTCAATTTTGTTTGTTTCCTTGTCACCTTGTTTAAGCGCGATAACCGCCCCGAGGGCCGCATAATCAAACGCTGCGCGCTGAGCAAGACGTTCCATGGATGATGCCTTATTGGACGGTAAATCCTCTCCCAGAAGTCGTAACACCTGACGACTGACTGCCATGACCGGTGAAATCGTCTTGATCATGATATCTTTCAAAACACGTGGTTTGAGCTGCGATTCAAGATACAGCTGACGGAGCCGTAATAATTTTCCTTTTAGTTCATACTCACACTGATGCCGCAGATTGTCCTGAGAAATGGAAAGATCCTTGATAACATCTTCGCCCCACAACACTTTATGACTGTCTTTCATGTCCCAGAACTCGATAGGAAAGACATCCGTTGAGCGCTCAAGCATTGTCCGGCTAAATATCAGCGGCGGCCGATTGCCCGCTTTGATCCATGCGGCCATTTTACATTCTATTTTTTTAAGTTCAGCAAACCGATCATCATTTAAAATGACAAGCACATTATAATCGGAATGCTTTTCTACGTCTTCGCCACTGGCCTTTGAACCATAGAGCACCACCGAAACCAGTTGAGAACCGTACGCAGACACCAGTTGTTCAACAAATTCTGTTAGAATATCAGGCATAATAACCTCTCACCCAGCATGATTCATTAAAATCCGCGCGAAGCACCACCACCACCGCTGGAGCCACCGCCAAAACCGCCGAACCCGCCGCCAAAACCACCCCGCGATCCGCCACCGCCACCACCAGCGCCCAGCAACAACAGAAAAAGAAAAGGATGACGAATAAAAAGAATAATCATAACGACAAAGAATAACCCTTGCAAAATCAAGCGAGCAAGACTGGTTTTCTGTTGCGGCTCAGGGGGAAGCTGCTCTTGACCCGTCAATTGCACACCCGCATCAGCGGCTATCACTGAAGCGATAGCAAGTGTTCCCAGAAACATTCCGTTTCCATAATCCCCTTTTTTAAATTCAGGAACAACGTATCGGTCCAGAATCTCGCCGCACTTGCCATCATTTAATATTCCTTCAAGTCCGTACCCGACTTCAATTTTTATCTTTCGATCTTCAATAGAGGCAATAAAAAGAATTCCGTTATCTTTACCTTTTTTTCCAATACCCCATTGTTTAAACACGTTAACAGCAAAATCTTCGATAGATTGATTGTCCAGGTTCTTGACGGTAACAACGGCAATCTCGGTAGACGTTTTTTGTTCTAGCTCATTGATAATGGATCGCGTTTTATCAATGGACCGGGCATCCATTATCCCGGCATAATCAGAAACCCAGTCAGTTGGTTTGGGAAGTTTTTGGGCTGATGCCGAAACACATAAAAAGCCCAGAAAAAGAAACAAAAGATATTTTTTCATCGGGATACGATCTCTTTAATTGTCTTGACGATTATGTCGAGCGATGCAAGACGTCCAACCCCGGAAACACCGCAAGCCAGCTCGCCAGACTCAGGTTCTATGAACCGGTATCCAAACTTTTTTAATACCGCAACGTTGTGTTGTGTTGCCGGGTGCACCCACATTTTTTCATTCATAGCCGGGCAGACAACGATCGGCGCCTGGGTCGCCAGTATCACGCTTGACAACAGGTTGTCAGCTCTGCCGGCAGCAAGGCGGGCCAGGGTATCAGCCGTAGCGGGCGCAACCACAACTATGTCGGCCTTGTCAGCCAGTGCAATGTGTTCGATGTCCCAATCAGAGGGATCAAACATTCCCTCATAGACCCGGTTACGAGAAAGCGTTTGCACCGTTAATGGCGTGACAAACCGGGCGCCGTTTTCACTGAGCACGCAGGTTACATCCATGCACTCAGCCCGCAAGAGGCGTATGAGATCCGGCATTTTGTATGCAGCTATACCGCCACAGATACCTAGAATAATGTGTTTTGATTCTTTTTCCCGGCTCATTTCTTTTTCTTTGCCAGAGTCTGTTCTTCTTTGTCACACGGGTCTTCAATTTGCTTTTTTTCAACCACCGGCGGCGCTATTTTCCGGTACTTTGCTATATCAGCTTCGGTAACCAGTTTCCTGGTCACATCATCAGCTGCCTTTTTCACCAGTTCAGAATGGCTTAAGTCCTTGAACTCATCGAGCCGCTGCATAACCCTCATCCATTCAATGGCCAGTACCACCGTCTCATAGCGCTGTGTTGTTTCTGAAACCGCTGCTTTTTGGCTTGTCATACACTCTCCTTGTCCGCGTTTTTATTTTTGCGTGTTCTGCCGTCACAATCGATGCCAGGATTGCGCGTGCCGATTTTACGGTGTCGTTTAATACCAGATAGTCATAATAAGGCATACATTTCATCTCAATACGGGCATGCGAAAGACGGCGCCGTATCGTCGTTTCATCGTCCTTGCCACGGTTTCTCAACCGTCGTTCCAATTCCTTCATGTCCGGCGTCATAATAAAAATTAAGACCGCATCGGGAAACTGTTTTTTTACCTGAAGACCTCCCTGGACGTCAATATCAAGAATAATATCATTTCCCGAAGCGATGACTTTTTTGAGAAATGATTGAGGGGTACCGTAGTAATGGTCATGCACCCGCGCCCATTCGGCAAATTCTCCCCGGCGAACCATGGCTTTAAACTGCTGTTCTGATATAAAAAAATAATCACGCCCCTCGCGCTCTCCCGAGCGCCGTTTACGGGTGGTACATGATATTGAAAACCGGGTACCCTTCTTATCTCTTTGCAAGAGGTGTGCCAGGGTAGTTTTACCTGCCCCTGATGGTGCTGACAAAACAATAATCAGACCCTTTTTTTTACTGGTTATCATGATTATTTTATCCACCACTTTTTCATATCATCCGGCAGTGCGGCACCATATTCAACCCGTTTGCCCGTCCCCGGATGATTAAACGAAATTCTGTAGGCATGCAGTAATTGTCGTGTGATGGGCACTCCCTCAATACTCTCGGGGCCTCCGTAAACGATGTCCCCCGCAACCGGATGGCCGATGTAGGCAAGATGACAGCGTATCTGATGTGTTCGACCGGTCACCGGATATGCCTCAACAAGTGAAAACTCAGTGCCACGATGAACTACCATCAGTTCAGTTACCGCCATTTTTTTTGCCAGGGGACCGACCATCATTATTTTCCGGTCTTTCGGTGATCTTCCGATCGGGGCCTCTATTCTGAGCTTTTGTTCAGCGATGATCCCCTTTACTACTGCGCGGTACACTTTTTTCACTGACCGCTTTTGAAATTGAGCAGCCAGACTTACTTTAGCTTTTTCGTTTTTAGCGGCCACAATAATACCGGACGTATTTTTGTCGAGACGATGTACTAACAGCGGTACAAATGTACCCCGCGCATGCCCGTGCAGAGCATTGAGCAAGGTGCCGGTTGCATGTCCACATGCCGGATGCACAACGAGTCCAACCGGCTTGTTAATAAGTAAAATATCTTTGTCTTCATAGACGATATCAAGTGGAATTTCTTCCCCCTGACAGATCGGAAGATGTTCTTCATGGCGGATCGTTATACGATCATTTTCTCGCACTGCATAATGAGGCGTCAGACATTTTCCGTTAACGAGAACACCCGAATTTTTTATCAACTTTTGAAAATAGCCGCGGGAATACGCGGGGAACTGTTGCACTAAAAACAGATCAAGGCGTTCACCGTTGACCGATTCGACACAAATTTCATTTTCAGACATTATGCGCTGCCCTCTTATTTCTCACCCAAATTACAACGATTCCTGCTGCAAGGGCAAACAATGAAAATAACTGGCTGGGAGATAAGCCCAGATACGTTCCGCCGCGATCATCACCACGGGCAAATTCGATGACAAAACGCAGTATTGAATAAGAAACCAGATACCACCCGAATGTTGTTCCCTCCGCATGAGATGAACGCTGATACCGATCCAGGACAAAAAACAAGGTAAGCGTTCCGGCTGCTTCGTAGAGTTGTGTCGGGTGACGCGGTATATTGACCGGCGCCAGTGCCCCGGGATTTGAGAAGGTCACTGACCACGGCAAATGACATTCGCGTCCGTAACAGCACCCGGCAAAAAAACATCCCAACCGCCCGAAGCTATGTGCCAGGGCCAGTGCCGGGCCGAAAACATCCCCTACGGTCCA
>JBELAT010000127.1:0-6154 GCA_049508565.1 Endomicrobiales bacterium
CATGTACTTGAAGACTGGCAAAAGCGGGAATACACCGGCTTGAAGCTGGGGGTGGGCCGGATGAAGAAGTTTCTGGCTCTGGTGGGAAACCCGCAGAAGAGCTTTTCTGCCATTCATATCGCGGGAACAAATGGTAAAGGATCAACCGCGTGTATGATAGCTTCGATACTTTCGACGGCAGGGTATACGACGGGGTTGTATACGTCGCCACATCTTGTTGAGTTGCGCGATCGTATATGCGTTAACGACAAACCGATCAGCCAGAGGGCATTGA
This sequence comes from Endomicrobiales bacterium, assembly GCA_049508565.1. GTDB lineage: Bacteria > Elusimicrobiota > Endomicrobiia > Endomicrobiales > CAIRNS01 > CAIRNS01. The sequence continues at coordinate 275 of JBELAT010000127.1, forward strand.
AGCAGCTTGTTGACCGGTACGAAGGTGACGCACAGCAGTGTAGACTTACATTTTTTGAGTTTATAACGGGTATAGCGTTTATATACTATGCCCGGTGCGGGATAGATGTTGCTGTTATTGAAACGGGGCTTGGCGGTCGGTTTGATGCGACAAATGTTATCGCTGATCCTGTGGTGTGTGTGATCTCTGAAATCGGGTATGATCATCAGCAGTTTCTCGGGCATCGTCTCACAGATATTGCCAGAGAAAAGGCTGGTATTATAAAAAAGGGATCCTCAGTCGTTACCGGAGTAACCGATGCCGGAGCCTATCGGGTCATCCGGCAGGCTGCGCGGCAAAAAAAGATTCCTGTTTACCGGTTCGCCACGGATTTCAACGGGTGTTCTCTGCGAACCGATTGGGCAAAAGGTCTGCAGAAAATGGTGTTTCACCCAGGGACGGCACCCGTATTTTCCCCGAGCACAGACATCACTGTTGATATTCCGTTTGTGGGCGGCCATCAAATCCGGAATGCCTGTCTGGCTGTGACGACAGTTAGTGTGCTCAAAGACAAAGGTTGGGACATATCCCGGGAACATATTCGTACTGGTCTTTCCCGGGCACGCTGGCCGGGTCGTTTTGATATCCGTCGGTGCACGAGACGTGGGCGTGTTCATACCATGGTTATTGATGGGGCGCACAATCCCCAGGCTGTTGCAGCGTTCGTTCGTAGCTGGTGTCAAAGTCCGTGGGGTAATAACCGCCAGCCGTTTATATTCGGAGTGCTTAAAGACAAGGATTATCGGGCGATTATCCGTCTGGTGGCACCGCTGATGAGCGAGGTAGTGCTCGTGACGGTATCTTCCAATCGGGCCCTTGAAGCACAGGAGATGGCGGTATTGTTTAAAAAATACCGGGCAATCAAACGGATTGCAACGGCAGCATCGGTTGAGGAAGCGCTCGAAATGATGAATCATAAACCGGTTGTGGCCGTCGTGGGTTCGTTATACCTTGCAGGAGAAGTTATAAAGAAGTGGGAAGTAAAATAAGAGAATTACGTGTTTAAATAATCTTTAGAGGAGCACACAGTGAAGAAATTGTATTTGGGCGTTGACCTGGGCGGGACTGAAATTAAGATCGCTATTGTTGATCAGTTTGGAGTGATCATAGAAGAGACTGGAATAGCCAACAGTGGCACTTCTATGCCGAAAGCGGTTACGGGCGAAATCATCCGGCAGGCGCGGTCAATGCGTAATTTCAGTCATGTCGTCGGTACCGGGGTAGGGGTTGCCGGTGATATTGATCAGGAAAAGGGATTCGTACGGTTTTCTCCAAACCTTGCTAACTGGAAAAAAGTGCCGCTAAGAACAATGCTCCGCAAACATCTTCCCGGCGAGATACTGGTAGATAACGATGCCAACGTTGCCGCGCTAGGAGCGTGCTGGCTCGATGCCCACGGTAAAGCTCGCAATCTTATTTGCGTGACGCTCGGAACCGGTGTGGGCGGCGGTATTGTGTGTCAGGGAAAGTTGTATCGGGGAAGCAGCGGAACCGCCGGAGAGATCGGTCACATGTCGTTTGACCATGATGGTCCCAAATGTAATTGCGGGAGTTATGGGTGTATCGAACGCTATATTGGAGCGCCGTATCTGAGCCGGTTTGCTGAAGGGTTGGTCGAGGCGGAAGGAAGTAAAATTATCAGTGAGCTGGTAAAAAACAATCTTAATGCCATTTCCCCGGCAGTGCTTTCGCAGGCGGCGCTGATGGGCGATCAACTGGCCAAACGGATTTGGGTTGATGCGGGTGAAAAACTCGGCGTCGTTCTTGCAAGCGTCATCAATTTCTATAATCCCGATATGATCGTTCTTGCGGGAGGCTTGAGCAAAGCCGGGCGGTTGCTGCTTGATCCGGTCAACCGGATGGTGAAAGCTCGTGCATTTACTACATCGGCCAAAGAATGCAAGATAGTCATTTCGCGCTATACGCAGAAGTTGGGTGTTGTGGGCGCAGCACTGCTTGCAAAGTGAGTACGTAATTACGTGAGCACCACAGCGAAGATAGGATTTTCATTATTATGGAGAGTTTTATCTTCAGTGGTGTTTCTCTGCCTTGTGTCGGCTGTCTGCTTGGCTGCCACCGATATTGATATTCAATCCCATTATCTTGAATACGACGAAGCGGCCCATTATATGGTCGCAACTGGTAGTGTGACTATTACCTGGAAAAATAAGGTGCTTAAAGCCGACCAGGTCAAGATATGGGTGGAAAATAAATTTTTACTGGCAGAAAACAATGTCACATTCCTTGAAGGTAAAAATGTTATGTTTGCCGACCGTCTGGCCTATGATTATCAGGCGGATTCGGCTGTTATCACTCATGCCTCAGGATATGTCCCTCCGCAGTACTTTCAGGCTCAACGAATTGTGCGTGTATCATCAGGCGTCTACGAGACAGGCGATATGGAGGCGACCACCTGCGATCATATTCCGCCTCATTACGTCATTCGCGCCAGACACGCGAAGATAATTCTCGGCAAACGTATCATTATGTATTCGCCGATATTTTATCTGCGTACCATACCTATCCTGTATCTACCCATTTTTTCAGCACCTCTGGGATCTCATCATTCTAACTTTGAGATCATGCCCGGTTATGAGAGTGCCCAGGGATTGACACTTAAATCAGTCTACGGATATCCCTTTAACAATAGCATGTATGGTAAGCTGTATCTTGATGATCTGGGAAAACAGGGATGGGGAGAGGGGGGAGAGCTGACCTACAGTTCTACGACCCTTAAAGGGAGTTTTTATGCCTACCATAACAACGACGATTTAACCGGTCATGATATCCTGACACTCCGGTCTCAATATTGGCAGAAGCTGAGTCCTCTCTGGACAGGCCAGATGCAAATGGACTACATCTCTGATAGCAGTATCAATGACAGTCAATATTTAGAAGATAAACGTGTTGACGATATTATCCATTCATTTGGATCTTTGACCCGGCAGAATAAAACAAGTTCTCTGCGGTTATATGCAGAAGAATATCAAACGTATAACTCAACGCAGGGTATTTATGTTCCTAACTCAATTACTTCTCCCGCCATAACCTATACGTTATTTCCTCAAAAATGGAATATGCCGTTTTATACCAGCTTTACCGGAACCGTTCAAGACCAGTACACTCAGGCCACCGGACAATATGAACTTAGCGGCAATACTGACTTAAACATTACCCGGGAAATTCGTCTTACGCGTACATTAACCTATAAACCGCAAATGGGTATACAGGAAAGCTGGGTCAATCAGTCGACGTCAACAACTGCTGGTGCACTTATTACTTCTTATTATACTAACAACAACTTGCGCATCAGACCATTTAATTGGATGGATTGGGATCTGAGTCATGCCTGGACGTGGCAGACAGATCCCAATTCGCTTGCATTAAATCCCAACGGTGAGACAACCAATTCATTGGGATATGAAAATATTATGACGTTCGGCAAATTGCGTATCAAGGAAACCATTAATTACAATCTCCATCTCTATCGGACTGAGGATGTAACCGATTGGCGTATACCCTTCTCACCGCTTGTCAATGAATTATATTGGTCGCCAAAACCGACAGTATCGATGTTCTGTCATGAAGAGAATGCGGTATATCCCTATCAGCTTAATTCCGTCTCGATGGATGACCGCTTCGGAAAACAGGATGTGCGATATTTCAATTTTGGAGTTTTCTATACATCAACATTGCCCAATGAAATGGATTATACGACAGGATTTGGTTTCTGGCCATCGAAGAAATGGAAAATCGATTATGCGTTGCACTGGACCAGTGTTAACGATTTTCAGACATTGATAGCCAACGACCATGAAATCAGGCTTTACCGCGATCTTCACTGCTGGGAATTCAGGTTGACCTACCGGCATCGCCCTGATGGAACGGTAGATATTAATTTTAATATCGGGTTGAAGAGTTCGGCACAAAATAACCAACGATATCCTGATCGTGAAGCCAAGGAGTTTTATTATTGGCGATGATTGTATGGCTGACTTCATTTTCTGGTCCACTGTGTAGGGTTTATGGGTGATAAAACAAAAATGTTGTTGAATTAACAGGTAATATTTTGTAAAATACAAAAAATTGTGGAGGATATGATGGAATGTGAAGATCAAGAAATCAAGCTCAGTGAGATTACCGCCGTATTTAAAAAACAGTGGTTTTTTATGTTATTGCCCAGTCTTCTGGCAGCCGTGATTGCAACCGGATACGTCAAGATGATGCCAAGAACATATGAATCATATTCTTTAGTTCGCATCGGCGTCTCTCAGTCGAAACCGTTAGATAGAATTGATTCTGTTAATACAATAATGCAAGCATATCCCATGCGGATGGCGATCACCAAGGCGATGGCAGAAGAGGATAATGAGAGTATCGTATTGCCGAAAGATGCTATTGAGTACAGTGATGATGCTGGGCTCCTGAAAATTTACGCCACCGCCGCATCGCCCGAAAGAGCGACTAAACTAGTAAGTATTGCCACAGAAATGATCATGACTCGGCACCAACAATTGTTTAAAGATGCTAAAGTTGAGACAGATGCCGTGGTAGATTACTTTAAAAGCACGCTAAAACCAAATGCAATTATTGAGCCCAGTATTAGTGAGTTTCGACTTACGCCATCAATTATTGAAATAGCACCGATTTTTAACAAAAAACCAGTTACTCATAATAATAAATCAATCCCGTTATCGGCATTTTTTCTGGTATTTTTTATCATGATGTTGACTGCATTTTATCGCCAGTCTTCACTGGATGTTGTTCAATCGGAAAAATAATCATGAAAGCTCTTGTTCTGTCCGGGGGTAAGGGTACGCGCCTGCGCCCCATTACACACACTTCAGCAAAGCAATTGGTTCCAATCGCCAATAAGCCTATACTCTTCTATGGCCTGGAGTCTCTTGCGCAGGCCGGGATTTGCGAGGTAGGGATCATCGTTGGCGAGACGAAAAATGAGATCAAAGCAGCGGTGGGAAACGGCTCTAAATGGGGATTATCTATTACCTATATCGAGCAGGAGGCGCCGCTCGGTCTTGCTCATGCGGTAAAAATATCTCAGCAATTCATGGGCGATGATGATTTTGTGATGTATCTCGGTGATAATCTCCTTAAAGACGGTCTCAGTTCCCTGGTCACTGAATTTCAATCAAACCGTCCTAATGCGCAGATATTGCTGTCGCATGTTCCCAATCCCCACCAGTTTGGTGTTGCCCAGTTAAAAGGTAACACCGTTGTTCAGTTGGAAGAAAAACCACTTCATCCCAAATCAGATCTTGCGCTGGTAGGTGTCTATTTGTTTGACAAAAATATCTTTACAGCGGTCAATGCAATAAAACCTTCCCCACGTGGTGAGCTTGAAATAACCGATGCTATTCAGTATCTGATAGACAACGGGTTTACGGTGCATCCTCATATTGTTAGTGGCTGGTGGAAAGACACTGGTAAGCTTGAGGATATGCTTGAAGCAAACCGGCTGATCCTTGAAACCAAAGACAAGGAAATTAGTGGGACTGTAGACAGCGCCTCATGCATAGAAGGCAAAGTCGTTATTGAACGCAATGCGCAGGTAATCAACAGCTCCATCCGCGGACCGGTAATCATTGGAGAAAATACCCGGATCATTAATTCGTATGTTGGACCTTTTACTTCTATATATTACGGGTGCCATATTGAGCAGTGTGAAATAGAACATTCAATTATTCTAGAAAACTCTACCATCAAGGACATTAAACGGCTTGAAGATTCCTTGATCGGGCAGAATGTGAAGATTAGTAAAACTGAAAAAAAACCCGCGGCGTATCGAATCATGGTTGGCGATTCTTCATCGGTTGAAATAAT